>JABIBT010000001.1 GCA_018652625.1 Candidatus Woesearchaeota archaeon
CTTCTAAACCATCAAAATATTCTTTTAAATCCTCAAAAGCAGATTCACTACCTGTAGTAGTAGCAGCAGTAGAGACCAAACCAAAATCTCTTCTTATTCTTTGAATTTTATCATACTCTACACTATCTTCATCATAACACTTTTCTGCACATTCTATTTTATATAGCCCATTAGTTATTAATTCCTTTGCAGGTTTTCTATATGCCATTTTTCTTTAAAATCTATTATACTGTCCACTATATAAATCTTACTATTATGTAACTACTTTAAAGAAATAACAAATAGAAAGGTTTATAAATATAAATGAGCCAATAATTCTACCTCAAAATGAAAAAAATAATCATATTACAGGCGATAATTCTGATTTTATTAGCTGCAAATTTAGCTTACAGTGTAGATTTTAGTAATCCTTCTAATTTTTTTAATTCAAGTGAAGTAATATCACCAAAAGATAGAATACAAGAAAATCAAATTCATATTTATCAAGATAAAATAGTCATAGATATAGAAGGAGCAACATATGCAAGATATGCAGATACCGGTTCAATGGATCCAATATTAGATTCAGAAGCAACAGGGATAGAAATAGTTCCAATCTCGGAAAAAGATATACAAATTGGAGATATTATAACTTATCAACCAACCTGGACAAATAATTTAGTAGTTCATAGAGTCATTCAAATTGGATATGATAAAGAAGGGTGGTTTGCATATACAAAAGGAGACAATTCATCTGTAATTGATCCAGGAAAAATGAGATATGGTCAAGTAGAATATATATTGGTAGGGGTGTTTTACTAAAAATGAAAAATTTAATAGGTTTTGGAAGAGAAAATGAACCAATAGAAAAAGACCCAATTGAAGAGAGTTTAGAATATCATCAAGAAAACATAGGAAGTTATGTAGAAGGTAGAGACTTTAGAGGAGATGATTTTGCTGGAAAATTAGTGTATGTTGGATATGATGAAATAATTTTAAAACCATTTCAAGGGGATCACGGAATGGGAGATAAAATAAAACTAAGATTCGTTGATAAACCTCAACCAATTCCAAGAAGAGGAATAAGAATAAATCCAACAACCAGAAAAAATTTAGAAGAAATGGCTGAATTAATAAATAATGCTCAAGGAGAAAAATAAAATGGCTGAAGCAATATGTGAAAACTGCGGTGCAAGATATAATTTAAATGGAAAGGTTCCAAAATTTGCTTGTGTTTGTAGATCAAAAAAATTTAAAATAAAAAACTAAGTAACAATCCTAAAAAACATCCAGCACTTAAATAAGGCATTGCAGGATAGAACTTATTCTTCTTACTATAAGTTAACAATAAAAGTAAACTAATGGCAGTAACAAAAGAAACTAACAATGCTTTGTAAAAACCAAATTGAGCTAAAACAACTCCAGAAAATAATAAAGTAAAACCTATGTCTCCACCACCAAGAACAGCTGTTTTTTTACCTTTGTCATAAGGAACGACCAAACCTGCAAACATTTTTGATTTAGCTTGAAATTTAGCCATCTTAACCATGTGTTTAGTTTTCCAAACAGCAATAGCATCATAAACAGAAATTAAAACTAATAATATAGAAACTGCAAGTAAACTCATTATCGGAGCAAAAATCGCGGCAATACCACTATAAACAAATAATTCAGTAAAATTATGAGTTATGACTGAAGGTCTATAAAATTTTAACAATCCGAATATAACTGCCAAGATTAAAGCCCACATTTGAATTAAAAAAGCAGAGAACGCAATACCCAATAAATAAATGGTAGCAAAAACAAACCAAAGCTTCCAAATTTTCATAGCACCAAATTTCATTAATAATAAAGCAATCCCGGTTGCTATAAAGATTGCAATAATTAAAGGAACATAACTTGTCGAACTTTCTAATTCCGGTCTTTCAATACCATAAGGCAATTCAACTTCTAAATATTGTTGAGTGATAAATAAACCAATAAAATGAGCTAAGAAAAATAAAACAGCAATTACTATAGTTACAGTCAGATTATGTTTCATAAAAAAAGATTAAAAAGTTAGTTTAAATAGTTATCCCTAAATGAAACGTGTATACATTCTAGAATAATAATCTTTAAAAAATCATATGAATTCCCCATTATATGATAGAGTTAATAACAATCAATCACGTTCTTACTTTTTTAGCAGGTATTTCTATAGGTTTTGCAATAGGGGTATCTATAGCTTTGGTTAAAGAAAAGTCTCAAAGAAGGCTATTAAACTATTTATTAGAGGTTTATGCCGATAAAGAGGAAGAAAAATTACCAGAATTAAAAAAAGAGGGGTTAGATGATCAAGAAAAGGCAAAATACCTAAGGGCAGTTCTAAAAAGCATAGAAGAAGAAGATAAAAAAATAAGCAAAAAGAAAAGAAAACCTGCAGAATTATGAAAAAATTAGATGAAATAATGATAAAAACATGTGAAAAACTACCATTCAACAATACCTTCTTTGAAGAAGCAGGCTTCTGTTTAAAACCATCCGATTTATGCAAATATTGCAGATTTGATTCAAGAGACTACTCATGTACAAAGAAAACTTATACGCCACTTATCGAATTTAAATAACTTCTAATATTTACTACTCCACAATTACACTTAATAGAAACACTTATAAAGACACTAAATTTACCAGTTTAACAATAAGGAGACAAAAAATGATATTAAATCAACAGTTCCTAAAAAAATTAAGATCAGCATTCGACTTAAACGAATATGAAGTAAAGATATGGACTGCTTTGTTAAGCAAAGGATCAGCTTCAGCAGGAGAGTTATCAGATATTGGTAATGTACCAAGATCAAGAGCATATGACATTCTAGAATCATTAGAAAAGAAAGGTTTTATAATTATGAAGTTAGATAAGCCAATTAAATACTTGGCTGTAGAACCTAAAGACATCATAAATAGAGTTAAAAAAGACGTACAGGAAAAAGCTAATGAACAAATAAGCATGATTTCTGAATTACAAGGAACAGATGTTTTTAGCGATTTAAATAAGTTATTTACAAATGGGATTGACAATGTAGATCCTACAACAATAACTTCTTCAATTAAAGGTAGAAAAAATATTTACAATCAAATTGAAATAATGCTAAGATCTGCCGAAAAATCAGTAGTTATTTCAACAACTAAAGAAGGTTTTGAAAGGAAATTCGAAAATTTTAAGTTTTTATTTAAGAAACTAAAAGAAAAAGGAGTAAAAATAAAATTATTAACTCCAGAAAAAATAGACGATAAAGATGCAAAAACTATTTTACAGTCTAAACTAGTTCCAGAAATCAACTCAAGATTTATTTTGGTTGATAACAAAGAACTTATGTTTATGCTAACCGATGGTTCAGTAGAAGATAAAACCGACATGGCAATTTGGGTAACAAGCCCATACTTTGTAAATGCTATGAACAGCATGGTTAATTTAACTTTAAACTAGAAACCGAAATATTTATTAGTGAAGAAAAAGTAAATTAAAGAATGTCAGAAGAACTAATAAAAAAGGTTCAAAAACTTCATGACGAAAGATATTCTCATCCAGATAAAGTGGGTTTAGCTCCATATTTTTCAAAACTTGCAATAGAAGGAAGATTTCATTCAGATACCCCCATTCCAGAAAAAAGAATTGAAGAAAATTCACTAGGGTTACTTTTTTATGAAGGTTTAACTGAAAATTAATTTTTAAATAATTTAAAACTAAAACCTAAATTTCCAGAATAAAAGCAATCTTTTTAAATAACTTATTCTTTTATTCACTTATGAACATAGACATTTTGATAGAAACCTTGCACCCTTTAGAAAGGAAAGCAATTCCACACTTAAAAAATTCTAAAACACTTAAAGAATTACAAAAAAACTCTGGTTTATCTGAGATAGAAGCTATGAGGGCATTACAGTGGTTGGAAAATAAGAAAATATTGAAAACTACTAAAAAAGCAGAGGAAATCTATACCTTAGATAAAAATGGAGAAAATTATTCTCAAAAAAAACTTCCAGAATTACAATTCTTAGCCACAATAAAAGAAAAAGAATATGGTCTTAATGAAATAAAAGAAATTTCCGGATTATCAAATGAAGAGGCAAATATTTCAATAGGACAACTGAAAAAACTATCAGCCATTATAATAAAAGAAGGTATGAAAATATCAATTACCCCGAGCGGTAGAAAAATTTTAAGTTTGGAAACTCCAGAACAAAGATTAATAGAAAAACTCATCAAATCACAAAAAAAATTAACAGAAGAAGAAAAAAAGAGTTTTAAAAATCTACAAAAAAGAAAACAAATAGTTAAAGAAGATATAATAATTAAAAGAGAAATAAAATTAACAAGTTTGGGAAAACAGATAACAAATAAGAAAATCTCTTCTGATTTAATAGACACACTAACTCCAAGTATATTAAAAAATAAATCTTGGGAAGGAAAAAAATTTAGAAGATATGACATTAAAATCAATGTTCCAAAAATCTACCCTGGAAAGAGACATTTTGTTAACCAAGCAAAGCAACATGCAAAACAAATTTGGTTAGATATGGGGTTTGAAGAAATGTCTGGAACAATAATTAATAGTTCTTTTTGGAATTTTGATGCATTATTTACTGCCCAAGACCATCCAGTTAGAGAAATGCAAGATACATTTTTTATAAAAGGAACTTCAAAATTACCAAATAAAACATTGGTCAATAAAGTAAAAAAACAACATGAAAAATCATGGAAATACTCGTGGCAAGAAAGTGAAGCAAAAAGACCAGTTCTAAGAACTCACACAACAGTTCTTTCAGCACAAACAATTTCTAATCTTAAAGAGAAAGATCTACCAAAAAAATATTTTGTTCTAGGAAGAAACTATAGAAATGAAGCATTAGATTGGTCCCATTTATTTGAGTTTAATCAAACGGATGGAATAGTAATAGATCCAAATGCAAATTTTAGACATTTACTTGGATATTTAAAGCAATTCTTCAATAAAATGGGTTACGAAAAAGTAAGATTTAGACCAGCTTATTTTCCCTATACAGAACCAAGCATAGAAATAGATGTATATGTTCCAGAAAAGAACACTTGGGTAGAATTGGGAGGGGCAGGGATATTCAGACCAGAAATGGTAAAACCAATATTTGGCAAAGAAATTCCAGTCTTAGCATGGGGCCCAGGGTTTGATAGAATACTAATGAATTATTACAAAATAAAAGATATTCGTGATTTATACAAAAATGATTTAAAACAATTAAAGGAGATTAAAGAATGGGTCCAATAAAATTCATCGGAAGAACTCTTACAATAATTACAATATTAATGGTTTTTCTAGGAATAAAAATATATTTTGATGTAATGGATGATAAAGATGATTTCCAGACCTTAATACAACAAAGCCCAGAAATGACTCAAGAAGAACTTGAAACAAACATGCAAATCTGTGATGAAAAAGAATATTTTAACCCATTATGTCAACTTCAAGAAATTAATTATAAATACAATAACGGAGAAGAATTGATAAAAATGGATTGCAATTTAATAAAATACAGCGGGGTTCCATATTATTTATACCCATTTAACGAGAAGGTAAAAAATTACTTTGAAGAAATACGAACAGACTGCGAGTTTGGAATAAATAGTGCTGGAGAAATAATAGAACTAACTTAAAATGCCAACAATAACAATAGACAAAAAGGATTTAATGAAACTTTTAGGAAGAACTATCCCAGATGAAAAACTAAAAGATAGAATCTCAATGTTAGGGACAGATTTAGAAAAAGTAACAGATAAAGAGATTGAAGTAGAAATTTTCCCAAATCGTCCAGATATGCTTTCAACAGAAGGATTTTCAAGAGCATTATCTTCATTTATAGGAATAAAAAAAGGATTGAAGGAATATAAAGTAAATAAATCAAGTTATAGGTCTAAAAAAGATTCTAAAGTAAAAAATGTAAGACCATTTGCTATAAACGCAGTTGTAAAAAATATCAATCTAGATGATGCAACAATAAAATCTTTAATGCAGGTACAAGAAAAGCTTCATGCTTCACACGGCAGAAACAGAAAAAAAGTTTCAATAGGGGTTTATGATCTAAATAAAATAAAATTTCCATTAACCTACACTACAAAACCAACATCTTTCAAATTTAAACCATTAGAATTCAAAAATGAATTATCTTTAAAAGAAATCTTAGAGAGACATCCGAAAGGGAGAGATTACAAAGAGACATTAGAAGGTTTCAAAGAATATCCAATTTGGTTAGACTCAACAAATCAAGTTCTTGCTTTAGTTCCAATAATAAATTCGGAAGAAACAAAGGTAGATAAAAAAACAAAAGAGTTATTCATAGATGTTACTGGAACTGATTTGAAAGCATGTGAACAAGCACTAAATATAATAACAACCTCTCTGGCCGATAGGGGTGGAAAAATATACGAAGTAAAAGTAGATAACATTTCATATCCAGATTTAAAACCTAAAAAATTAAAATTAAATAAAAGCTATGTAGAAAAAACTTTAGGATTAAAACTAACGGAAGCAAAAATAAAAGAATTATTATCCAAAATGGGGATTAGTTATTCTAATGGGGATGCTTTAATTCCAACATATAGAACGGACATACTCTCAGAAATAGACTTAGTTGAAGATATAGCAATAGCTTATGGGTATGAAAACTTTATTCCAGAAATACCAAACGTTTCAACAATAGCAAAAGAATCTGAATTTGAAATATTTCGAAATAAAATTTGTAACATTTTAGCAAATTTAGGTTTAATAGAAACAAATACTTACAATTTAACTAATAAAAAAAGTCAAGTAGAATTAATGAATTTAAAAAAATTAAAATTAGTAGAGATTGAAAATGCTCTAAATGAAGATTATAATGTATTAAGGGCATGGATGATTCCTTCATTATTAGAAGTACTAAAAAATAACAAACATTATGATTATCCACAAAAAATATTTGAAGCTGGAACTGTATTTACTTCAGATGAAAAAACAAGGTTAGCAATTTCATTAGCACATTCAAAAGTAACTTTTACAGACATAAAACAAATACTAGATGTAATTCTTAATTCATTGGATTTAACATATGAAATTAAAGAAACTGAACACGATTCATTTATACCGGGAAGAGTTGGAAGAGTTTCTTGTAAAGGGAAAGAAATAGCTTATATTGGAGAAATACATCCAAAAGTTTTAGATAATTTTTCTTTAGAAACTCCAATAGCTGCATTAGAATTAAATTTAACAGATTTATTTAAATTAAAATGAAAAAGAATTTTGAAAAAAGAATTAAAAAAGAATGGAAAAATATAATATTCAACATACTTTTCGGAGTAGTATCATTATTAATTGTAATCTTATTTTTTGAGAATATATTATTAACTACTTTGTTATTGGGAGTTGTAGCAATAATTGGGCAGATCAAATGGAAGTCTAGATTAACATTATTTGTTTTCTTTTTCTTTGGAATATTATTTGGAATATCTGAAATAATAGTTTCAGATTATAGTGTTTGGGAATATTCAGTTAGCAATCTTCAAAATATTCCAACCTGGTTATTTATTTTGTGGGGGAATACGGCTGCTTTCATGCAACAATCAATTAAAGAAATAAGGAAATTAGGAATAAAAAAATAGGTGCATTATTTCTTTAAGAAGAATAACTTTTTCTCAAAATCAACTATCTTTCCATCACTAACATAAATGCCTTCTTTTTCCAATATCTTAATTTTTTCTTCAGAACCAGAAGCAAACCCGCCTATTTCTCCAGAACTTTTTACAACCCTATGACATGGAACCACGGGGGCATAAGGATTTTTATTCATAGCATTTCCAACAGCACGATAAGCCTTACAATTTAGAGCTTCAGCAATCTCTCTATAAGTACTTACTTTTCCTTTAGGAATCCTCTTACACAAAGAATATACTTTGTCATTAAAGTTTTTCATCTTTCAAAAAAGCCTCGTAAAATAGTTTTAAACAATAATCTTCATCTTCAAATAAATTCAATTTTAGTGCATCTTCAAGATTAAAAAAATCAAATTTATCGTGCTCAGAACTTAATTTTATGTGATCAGAAGGGTTACTATCAAATTCATGCCAAAATAAATTATATTTAATAACTTTTCCATCATAAGCATGATAGGTTGTGGTAAAAAATTCTGGTTTGATATCTAAGCCAATTTCTTCTTTTAATTCTCTTTTAATGGCTTGATCAGAGTTTTCATCATCGTCCATATTTCCAGCAACACTATTCCAAAAATTATCTAAAGTTCTATGAAATAAAATAATTTTTCCTTCAAATACTAAAACACATCCAACTGTAATTTTATCTATTTTTTCAGGATCCGCAAGTATCATTTGAAAGTTATCCTTCCAGTGTGCACTCTTTTTTCAGGATGTACATCATTATAAAAGCTTTCCACATAATAAGAAAGCAAAGCTTTCAATTTTCTACGATCAACCAAATCATCAATTTTATCAGTTTCATGTAATTTATTTGTACATACGACTTCCTTATCAACACTAATTCCAGAACCAATAACAACTTTTGGTCCAGCAAAGGCCATTAGACTCCCCCTTTCTCCAATCATAATATCTCCTTGAGTAGCATAACTTGCAGAAGCACCCCCCGTAGTGGGCTCAGTTATAACAGAAATAAATTTAGCACTACTTTTTTTCAAATCTAACAAGGCCATATTCATCTTTGCCATTTGTGCTAAAGACATTGGCCCTTCATACATTCTAGCCCCGCCAGAGGAACAAACAGAAATTAAAGGAATTTTTTCTTTAACCGCTAAATCAACTGCTCTTTTAAATTTCTCTCCATAAACCGCTCCAAAACTTCCACCCATAAATTTAATATCACTTATAGCCAAAACTACCTCTCTGCCTTCAATCTCAGCCCTGCCAGTGACCAAAGACTCATTAGAAGTTCCAACCTCTGCAGATTTTTTTAATAGGCCAGAATAATTTACTTCACCAATAGGAAGATCAATATAAGTTTCTTTTCCAATTAATCTTTCAAGTGTTAAGTTCTCATCAATTTCATGAAAACTATCCTCATCACAAATTTTTGTAATTTGTTCTTCTACAGTTAAATAATCTCCTTTTCCACAGTGAGGGCAGGCATAAAAATTTTCCTCATAATCGTCCCAATCAATATAACCACACCCTCCGGCTACCCTATACCTTCCATCGGTTCCCCAATCATCCTTACAAACAACAGGACGACCAACAATATTTTTTTTATCAAGTTCTTCCTTTCTAAGAGGAGCAATCAAAGGATCATTAATCTCTGGGACTTCTTCAACACTTTTAGATTTCCCAATTCTCTTTATTCTTTTCAATTTTCTTTTAACAAAACCAGTCAACAAACCATCAAATTTGCCATAATTTAAAACTTTATTTTTTCTGTCTTTAACCAATTTTTTGACAGTGCCATTTGTTATTCTTTTCCCATCAGATTTTTTATCTATATTTACCCATTTATTCAAAGTTTCAACTAAAGAACTCTTTATTGTTCCTATTGTTTCATCATAATTAGTATGTGCACCTTCATTAGGTTCAGTTAAGGAATCATCAACCACCCCTATCTCCTGTAAGTGTTCAACACCCGGTCTTAGTATATCTAAGGCCTCATCAACTAAGTCTTCCAATTTCTCTCCAGCATTAATCCTTTTGCCAAAGATAATCCTTGCACAACTTTCTGGTGCAATGACAGAATACATGGAATTTTCTAACATATAACTTTGATCTGCGATTTGCATAGCCAACGCCCCACCACTTCCACCTTCACCAATTATATAAGAAACGGTTGGAGCTTCAATTTCACAATATCTCCTGATACAATCTGATATCCTAAAGGATTGTCCGCCTAGTTCCGACTGCATGGACGCATCCCCGCCATAGGTATCAATAAAAGAAACAACTGGCGAATTATGTTTTTCTGCCTCATTCAAGATTTCTAAAACATATTCATGACCTTCAGTAGTAATCATTCCAGTAGCTCTGCTTTCTTTTCCATCTCTTCTTTTTTCTTGCCCAAGAACAATACATTCAATTCCATCAACATATCCTTTAGCAACAATCAATGAAGGGTCAGGGCTGGGGTAATAAGAAATATCTTCAAAAACGCCTTCAATAACATCAGAACTTCTTATTCTTTCAGGATGTCTAGTTAGATAATGTCTCTCTTTTAGTGATTTCATCTCTTTTTTCAATATTGGGTATATAGAAAAACTTAATAAAACTTTTTAATTACATATAAATAATGAAATACAACTTAGAATTAGAAAACCTAGCGAAAAAGATAAATAAAGAGAAAGCCAAGTTAGTTTGTTTACAACTTCCAGACGGATTAAGGCCAGAAGCTACAAAGATAACTAGCTTTTTAGAAAAAAATACAAAAGCAAAAATAGTCATCTGGTTGGGTTCCTGCTGGGGAGCATGTGATACACCAATAGGACTAAAAGATTTAAATTTTGATTTAATTATTCAATATGGTCATTCAGCTTGGCCATTCTACTAAATGAAAATAACAAAAACAGAGGTGATAGTATCAATCTTAATAGTTATAATTGTAGCCTCGGTAATTTTTCTGGCTCCAAAACCAAAACTATCAACCGGTTGCGGAGAATGTACTCCTTGGATTAATGGTACCTGTGGTTCTGGAGAATGTGAATCATTGGAGATGAAACAAGGTAGAACTTGTTATGGTGATTATTTTTCTGATGACTTTAGACAAGAGGACCCATATAACAGCCCAAGATATAGTATAGGAAATGCTCCGCCAGGTTGTGAAAAAAGATGTATTTCAATGCCAGAAATGTGTAATACTCCTCCAGAACAACCAATAACTATCTATCCAGAAAACACAGCAACAGAAATACCAATCACGGCAAATTTATCTTGGGAATCATCAGATATAAATGAACAAGAACTACTATATGATGTTTACCTAGACACAAACCAAGAAGCACAAAATTTAGTTTCAGAAAATCAAGGTGAGACAGAATACTCATTTCAACTAGAATACTTAACAACATATTACTGGAGAATCATAGTTAATGATTCTTACAACATAACAGAAAGTCCAATATGGTCATTTACAACAGAAGAATTAATGCAAGAAGAAGAAGAACCAGATGAATCAGGAAATAATGATCCTCCATCTAACAACGGAGATTCACCATATGAATGTACAAATAATGAGGAATCTTGTCAAGAAAACATCTTAGTAATTTGCTTAAATAAAGAATGGCAAGTAGTACAAGTATGTGAAAATGGTTGCGAAAATAATGCTTGTATAGAAGAACCATTATTTGATATAAAGGTCTCTTTAAACGAAAACTCAGAAAACATTTACGTAGAAGATAAAGTAGAATTCAGTATAGTGTTATATAATTTTGGAACTCTAAATCCAGTAGATGTATTTCTACAATGTTCTTTAGAAGACTTTGAAAAAAACAAATTAGATTTTTTTGAAGAAACTTTAGCAGTAGACTTACAAACTTCAATAAAAAGAAATCTAAAATTCCCAGAAGAAACCCAAAAAGGAGAGTATATCTTATCTTGTTACTTAACGTATAAAGAAGAAACAATTTCCTCTAGTGAATTAATAAATATTTTAGAAAAGCCACATGAAGAACACCCAAAAGGAGTAATAAACTTTAATCTGATTCTTTATTTAATAATATCCTTGGTTTTAATAATAACAATAATAATCTTTATAAATAAAAGAAAAAAGACAAAAGCATGGAGGAAAAAAATTGGAAATAGAAAGCATAGATCTACCAAAACAACTAGTAGAAAACATAAGAAGGGTAGTTGAAGATACAAAGATGTTTGAAGATGAACTAGATTTCATTAACCAAGCTATAATAAAGCAAATTTCCAAATTTAGACAATAAAAATGGCAAATGAAGAAATAATTGGATATCACAAAGGAGCATTAGCAACCTTAAGTAAAGAAAGGCAAGAATTAGCTAAAATGGTTGGAGTAGTTGATCAATTCATTAAAATGCACATAGAAGAATTAAAGAAACTAGGAATTGATTTGGAAGAAGAAGCTAAAAAAGCACAGGAGCAACAACCCCCACAAGAATTTAAAGAAGAAGATAGAGTTGCTTAAAATAATTTACTTATTTTTTTAAAATCTTCAAAATTGGTTTCTTTTATTCTAATGGTTGGCATCACTAAACTTTTTGGTTTGTGAGCAATTTCGCCCTTTAACTCACCATAAGTAAAAATTGCTGCGTCACGGTAAGGTTCGTCATCCTGTAGAACATAAACTTCTGACGATTTCAACCCATTCCTATAATCTCTAAATAAGTAAAAATCACCAATAACAACACAATAAAAAGAACCATTCTCTTCAAAATCTCTCTTAACAACAACTGCCCCTAAAGAAGGGTCAAGACTCCCAAATATCTTATCATCCATTTCCCCAAGCATATGTTCGGTTCTCACAAGAATTTCGTCCAAATTTATTTGTTCAACACCCATATTCAGTCAAAAAGAAGAAGTATTATTTAGTATATAAAACTTTATATATCCCTATAAAATTGTAAAACCATGGAAGATTTTAGAAGAGACATCCCAAAAATTATGGATGAACATGAAAAAGTAGATGATAATCAATTCAGACAAATAATTCCGCTTCTATTGAAAAGAGGACTTGAAAACCTAGATTTAAGTATGTTTGATGATGAAACCAAAGTAAAACTTTTAACGGCAGCTGGAGATGAATATCTAAAAAGAGGAAAAATCCAAGATGCATTAAAAATTTTTAAATACATAAAAAATAAACAAAAATTAGTTGAAGTCGGAGATCAAAATTTTAGGTTAGGATTATACAAACACGCTATAGAGGCTTATGTTCTGGCAGAGGATTATGGAAGATTAGAAAAATCAGCAGATAAATGTTTACATGAAGGGCACTTAACAGAAGCAATAAAAGCAATGATTGCACTAAAAGACCCAGAAAAACTAAATAAGGTTGGAGAATATTGTCTAGAAAGAAAAAACTATGAATTTGCTATTGAAGTATATTCTGCTATAGTAAACACTGAAAAACTAATAAAAACTGGTGACTTGTGCAAGGAACAAAATCTTTTAAATCTCGCATTAAAAGCCTATGAAGCAGCAAATAATAAAACAAAAATAAATATAATTGGTGACGAGTTATTAAGAAGGGGAATTCTAAAAGATGCTTTAGAAGCATATAAAAAAGCAGACAATCAAACAATGATAAGATTTTTTGAAGAAAATTTTAAAGAGAAGCAAATAGAAAAGAAAGATTATATCTAAAAAATAGGTTCCACAACTTCTACTTTCTTAGAACAAGCAGGACAAACTCTCGGCCATTGCTTAATGGTATTATATTTAAATTTATACTCGCATTTTTTACAAACACAAATTATATGGTATTTAGAACCTTCAACTTTATCAAACGTAACTTCTGGTTTAGATTTCTCTTTGTAGTTTACTCTAAGGTACTCATCTGTTTCATCCCAACCAACCGGTTTTTTATCAACACCATTTTCCTCAACAGTTTCTTTTACTTTTTGAATAGAAGGAGTTTTCTCACAATTTGGACAAACCATCATTCCTTTAATATTATCTAACTTAAAATCATCAGCATATGCTTCACCATGACAATTTCTACAGATAACTCTGACTTGCTTTGTTTTCAATAATGCCATTTATTTCTTCCCTATTTTTTTATACGCTACAAAAATGACTATTAGTAATTCTATCAAAAGAATAATCGGTCTAATAATCCTATCTAGATCTCCGAAAGCTCTGACAGTACCATAAAACAAGGTAAAGAAGCCCCCCAACATAAAACCGGAACCAACCCACTGATTCAAATCATCTTTATGAGTCGGTAACATCAAGCCAACTACAATAGCTAACAAACCAAATATAATCGAAACATAGAAAACCACTAAATTATGGCCCTCCATAGCAGAATCATAACTTTCTCTACATGCCTGCCAAGCCGCATCATCAACGTCTTCTTCCTCCAGCATATACGGCTTTTCAAATTCGCCACAATAATCATCATAATCTGGACTTTCATGAATCGCCTCAGCTAATGCAGCCACAAAGAAAGCGAATAATGCACCTATAACCAGAATAATGATAATTTTCCTTATATCCATGAAACTTCCTATAATTGATAATATAAAAAGCTTATGATGGAGTAAACAAACAGTTAAATATCCAGATATCTATGATAAAACAGGTTAAAATGGCACCAGAAGAAGATTTTTCTTCTGAAGAATTTGTAGAAGATCTAAAAGACGAAGAGATAAAGAAGAAGAAAGAAGAAGAGAGAAAGGAATTTTTCAGAAGGAATTCATACTTGAAGGATACATTAATATCTGAAATTATAGAAAAAACTACTGATAAGGATAAAGAAAAAGAATTTTCATCTGAAGATTATTTCGAGAAATTAAAAGGTGAAAAGATAATGGAGGATGAACAAGAAGATTGAAAAACACATTAATAAAATTTTGGAAAAATAGTTATAATTTTGACAAAAAAATTATGTTGGCCTTTAGGGATATTCCAAGAGAAAAATTTGTTCTTAAAAAATATAAAAATGAAGCATACGCAGACATGGCATTGCCTCTTTTAATGGGTCAAACAATTTCTCAACCAACAACAATAATGATAATGTTAAACGCTCTAGAAGTAAAAAGAGGAGAAAACGTCTTAGAAATTGGTACTGGATCTGGCTACCAAACCGCATTATTATCTAAACTAGTTGGACCAAGGGGTAAAGTTACAAGTTTAGAAGTTTTACCAGAACTAATTGATTTCGCTAAAAAAAATTTAAGGAAAATAAAATTAGATAAAAATATAAAAATTGTAAAAATAGATGGTTCAAAAGGATATGAAAAATTTGCACCTTATGATAAAATAATTGTAGCAGCCGCATCTCCCAAAATAAATCAAGTATTACTTAGTCAATTAATAAGGGAGGGAGTTATGGTGCTTCCAGTTGGGAAAATATATGAACAAAAACTATTGAAAATAACAAAAAGTAGAGACCTTAGAACTGAAAATTTAGGAGAATTCTTATTTGTTCCTTTGCGTGGAGAGAATGGATATTAAACTAATTGTTCTTTAATCACATCTACACATCCAGGATTAACCAAGGTACTTACACCACCAAGAGATTCTTTAGTCAACAAATTTCTTAAAATTCTTCTCATGATTTTTCCACTCCTAGTCTTAGGCAAATCTTCAACGAAATAGATTTTATTCAAACCAGCAATAGGTCCAATTTTACTTCTAATCAATTTAATCAAACTTTTTTCTAATTCTTTACTAGCTTTACCTTTCTCCAAAACAACGAAAGCAACAGGAACTTCACCACGAATCTTATCGGGAATACCAACTACAGCACTCTCATTAACAAACTTATCGCCATTAAGAACATTTTCCATCTCGGCAGTACTTAATCTATGGCCTGCAACCTTAATTACATCATCAATTCTTCCAGTTATGCGGATATTATCTTTATCATAATAAAAAGCACCATCACTTGTATCATATTTTCCTTTAAATCTCTTCCAATAAGTTTCCCTGTATCTTTTCTTATTTCTAAATATTCCTTGTAACATAGCCGGAGCAAAAGGACTTAATTGAACTAAAAAACCTTTTTTACTTTTTCTTCCTTTTTCATTAACAACTTCATGTTTTATCCCGGGGAAACTTCTTCCAGCAACTCCGGGAATGAAAGGACCAACTCCGGGCAAGGCATTAACCATATTTGCCCCCGTTTCAGTTTGCCACCAGGTATCGATAATCGGACATCTTCCTTTACCTATTTTATTAAAGTACCAATTCCAAGCATCACTATCAATTGGCTCTCCAACAGTTCCAAGTACTTTTAGACTATCTAATTTATATTTATTAACCCATTTTTCCCCAAGTCGCATAAACATTCTTATTGCAGTAGGAGCAGTATAAAACGAAGTAACTTTATTTTCATCAACAATTTTCCACCATCTTCCAGGATTAGGATAATCTAAGCCGCCTTCATACAAAACTAAAGTTCCTCCTAAAGATAATGGGCCATAACAAGAATAAGTGTGCCCAGTAATCCAACCAATATCAGCAGTACACCAAATAACATCTTTTTCAAGTAAATTAAAATTCCATTTTGTGCTCCAATATGCCTGCGTTAAATAACCACCAGTATCATGCATAATCCCCTTAGGGTTTCCAGTTGTTCCACTAGTATATAGGATAAACAAAGTATCATTAGAGTTCATAATTTCGGGTTCACAATATTGTTCAACCTTTTTGGATTCTTTTTCAAAAGAAACAAATTTATTATTATATTTAATTTTTTTATTTAGTCTGTTTACAACAACAACTTTTTTTATTTTTGTTCCTTTAATCCCACTTTTAGCTTTTTTCAATAAATCTTTTTTCTCTCCTTTTCTATAATACCCATCAGAAGTTATCAAAACCTTACTTTTTCCATCTTTTATTCTTGTTTTCAAAGCCTCATCAGAAAAAGCAGAGAAAACAACACTATGTATGGCTCCAATCCTTGCACAAGCTAACATAGAGATAATTAATTCTGGTATTAAAGGTAGATATATACTAACAACATCTCCCTTTTTTACTTTTAAAGATTTCAAAACATTAGCAAACCTATTCACTTTTTTGTATAGGTCCATATAAGTTATTTTTTGTGTCTTTTCTTTAGTTGACTCTGGAACAAAAATTACAGCATCCTTCATACTTCTAATATTAATATGCCTGTCTAAACAATTAAAACTTGCATTTAGTTTTCCACCTTTGAACCATTCAAAATAAGGTAACTTTTCTTCATAGGTTTTATCCCAAAGTTTTTCCCAGTATAAACCTTGCTTAGCTAAATTGTCCCAAAACTTTATAGGGTTCTTTTTAGCTTCTTTGTAAATAGAATCAGATTTGATCCAGGCAATTTTTTTCATTTCATCACTAGGGTAATATTTATCACCTTTTTTTACAACATACTTAACCATTTATAGACCTCTCCAAAAATTTTCTTTTCTCTTTAGTTCCTTTATCCCAAAGCATTCTAGTATATCCAGTATTATCAATTTGACTTGGTTTTATATCAAGTTCTTTCAAAACTCTAAGAATCTTTCTACGACCTTTTTTCATTTCACGAGGTTTACACAAATATTCAATCTCCATAAAATAACCAAGATGTTTTACTCTGTTTATTTCAATAGAAATTCTTTTGTCTTTTTTATGCTTGTAAGTTTCATTCCATTTAATTTTTCTAACCCATTCAACAAAATTCAAATCATTAAACAACGTAAGAAGTGACTCTACTTCGTCTTTTCCTTTTAATTGAAACTCAAATTCTTTCTTAACAACAATTTCTTTTGTCCAATACTTCTTTAGATGTTTTTTAAAATTTACTTCAAACTTATTTTTCATAGCTCTTATTCTGAAAGCTTTTTTTGGATAACCTTTACTTTTAATAGCAAAATAATCATCAGCCTTTTTACCTCTTGCTTTAAACCTTGCAATTCTTTTAATTTTCTCTCTAAGTTCAGGAACATCAGAACTATTTAGTTTAACTTTGGTTTCAACTTCAAGCCACATACACTAAATTATAAATTAAGGATTTATATATCTTACTATGCGATAATTTTATATATTCAACTTTTCAAAATTAGAACATGAGGTTAAGTGTTCTTATTGGTGGTAAAGCAGGTCAAGGTATAAATAAAGTATCACAAATAATTTCTCAGGTGCTAACCAAACACGGATATTACATATTTAACTATAGAGACTACCCTTCTTTAATTAGGGGAGGACATAATTTTAATGTATTAAACATATCAGACAAACAAATCAGTAGTCATGAAAGCAAAATCAATTGTATCTTGGCCATGGACGACAATACAATAAAACTCCACAAAAAAGAATTAACAAAAAAAGGATTAATAATAGATTATAAAGAATTCAAAGACCTAGGGAGAAATATAAATATTGCTCTAGCAGGAGCCTTCATTAAAACCTTGGGAATAGAAAAAAAATACTTGATTGATGAAATAATAAAAGAATTTAATACTAAGGAAACAAATCAGGCAGCTGAAAAAGGATACAATTCGGAGAAAGAATTATTCCATCTTAAAAAATTAAAAAATAAAATCAAAGTAATGAGCGGCTCACAAGCTGTAGCAACTGGAGCAATTAATTCAAAGATAGACAGATATATTGCATATCCTATGACTCCCGCAACCGGAGTTATGCATGTTTTAGCAGCAAATCAAAAAAAGAATAATTTCATAGTTTTTCAACCAGAGAATGAAATAGCAGTTGTAAACGCAGCCCTAGGTTCAAGTTTTACTGGAAAAAGAACGATGATTGGCACATCTGGAGGAGGTTTCGATTTAATGACAGAAGGTCTAAGCTTGCAAGGGATGACAGAAATTCCATTAGTTGTTTATTTAGCAGCAAGGCCCGGTCCCGGAACAGGAACTCCAACCTACACAATTCAAGGAGATATTAATATTGCTTTAAGAGGAGGACATGGAGAATTTCCAAGAATAGTTGTTATACCTGGAGATCCAAATGAAGCAATAGAAAAAACAAATGAAGCTTTCTACTTATCAGAAAAATTCAACAGTCTATCAATTGTATTATCTGACAAACATTTAGCAGAATCAGAATTTAGTGTAAGAGGTAAACCCAATAAAACAATTATTCCAAAAATCAACAGAAATATTCCTGGAAAAACAATAGTAAAAGCTTCGGGATATGAACATGATAAATTTGGAAATACTACTGAAGATGCAACTCTCTTAAAGAGAAATGCAGAAGCTAGAATAATTAAATATCAAAAAATAAAAAAAGAAGCTAAAAGATTTGAAATGATAAAAATCCATGGGAAGAAAAACAGTAAAAATTTAATTATTGGATGTGGCTCAACAAAAGGAGCAATATTGGATGCAATAGAAGGGAAAGATTTCAAATTTCTACAAGTATTATATTTAATGCCAATTTCAGATGAAATAAGAAAAGAAATCAAAAAAGCAAAGAAAGTAATTCTAGTAGAAAATAATCTAACCGGACAATTAGGAAGGTTAATCAGAGAAAAAACCGGAATAAAAATAAAAAATAGAATACTAAAATATGATGGAAGACCATTTTTGTCAGACGAACTAAGAAGAGAGTTAAAATGAATCTAAATACAAAAAATATAAACACATGGTGTCCAGGATGCCCAAATAACTTAATTTTAGAATCTACTAAACAAGCCATAAAATCACTAATCAAAGAAGGATATAAACATAAAAATTTTGCAATGGTCGCAGGAATAGGTTGCCATGCAAAAATATTCGATTATATTAATTTAAGTGGAATTTACACATTACACGGAAGAGTTATACCTACGATGTTAGGAATAAATGTAGGAAACCCAAAATTAAATGTAATAGGATTCGCAGGAGATGGAGATACTTATTCAGAAGGTCTTGCTCATTTTATTAGTGCAGGCAGATATAACGCAAATACTACTTTAATAGTTCATAATAATCAATCATTTTCATTAACAACCGGTCAAGTAACTCCTACTTCACAACATGGATTCACAGCAAAATCTGAGCCATTTGGGAACAAAAATAAGCCATTAAACCCAATAAGATTGGCATTATCTTCAGGAGCTACGTTCGTAGCTAGATGTAACGCAAATGATCTAAAACACACAGCAAGTATCATAAAACAAGCAATAAAACACAAAGGTTTTTCATTTGTAGATATAATTCAAAACTGTTTAATCTTCAACTTAGATATGAATAAATTAGACAAGCACATGTACAAAATAAGCAATAAAAACAACATAAAAAAAGCTTTTGAATTAGCAGATAAGTGGGATTATAATTCCAATAAAGGAAAGATACCGGTTGGAATCTTCTATAAAGAAAAAAGAAAAACTTTAGATGAGAACTTAAAAAGTGGATAAAAACAATATTCCAAAGATTGAAAAAGAACTTAAGAAAAAAACAAAGATGGTAGCACTAGTCGCTCCAAGTTTTATAACAGATTTTGATTATCCTTCTATTTTAACACAATTAAAAAAATTAGGTTTTGATAAATCAGTAGAGTTGACCTTCGGAGCAAAGATGGTTAATCGAGAGTATCACAAACAACTAAAAAATTCTAAAAAGTTGTTAATAGCTTCAACATGCCCGGGGATTGTAGAAACCATAAAATTGAGATATCCAAAATATGTAAAGAATTTAGCAAAAATAGATAGCCCAATGATAGCAACAGGAAAAATTTGTAGAAAAATATATCCAAAACACAAAACAGTTTTCTTATCTCCTTGTGACTATAAAAAATTAGAAGCTCAAAAATCAAAGCATATAGATTATGTAATAGATTATGAACAACTTGGAGAGCTATTCAAGAAACATAAAATAAAAAAGAGCAAAGATAAAAAACTCTTTGATAAGTTCTACAATGATTATACAAAAATATATCCGTTAGAAGGAGGATTGGCAAAAACAGCACATTTGAAAGGGATCATAAGAAAAGATGAAATAAAAAGCATCTCGGGGATAAAAAAAGTCATGAAATTTTTAGATAACCCAGACCCAAAAATAAGATTTTTAGACGTACTTTTCTGCGTAGGCGGATGTATAGGTGGACCTAAAACAACAAAAAAATTAACAATAGCTCAAAAAAAGAAAAAAGTTTTAAGTTATCTAGAGAAATCCAAGAAAGAAGACATTCCTAAAGGAAAAAAAGGCACATTAGAAAAAGCAAAAGGAATCAAATTTACATATTAACCAGTTATAATAAATATAGCACCAAGAATCAGTACTGCAGTTGCCAAAACTCTTCTCAAAAGACTATGATCATTAAACAAACTTCCTCCAATTAGCACAGCAAAAAACACAGAAACTCTCTTTAATGACAATACAAGAGCAACTGAAGCAGCCTTAACCGCTTCTATCTGAGCATATCTATAAGTAATTGTCAAAAACGCCAATGGAAGTATCCATTTCCAAGAATTTTTTAGAGGCTTAGCTACCTCTTTAATTTTCCCACTAAATAAAACAATTGCAATAAATACTATGGCCAAAAATAAATGTTGAAAACCCATAAATGCAAAAACTGGAAGTTTAAAATTCTTAAGCAATGCTTTATCAAGAATAGACGTTATTGTAAATAAAACCAACGCTCCAATAATATATTTATGTCCTTTTGACTTCAAAAAAATTCTGAAAGGATCTAAGAATTTTTGATTTAATTTAAGTTGTAGAATATATGTTCCTCCTAACAATAAAAGCATCCCAATTAACTCAATTCCACTCAACACTTCCTTTAAGAAAATAAATGCAAAGAAAGCAACAAAACCCGGAGTTAAAACGAGCAAAGGCAAGGCATTACTTATTTCTAAATTTTTAATACCCAGCATTACACAAAGAAATGCAAAGGCTCCGAGAATCGATTTAAAAAATAAAACAAGTAAACTAATTGAAGAAACACTAGACATATCAATGAAAAAGAAAAAAGGAATAGCTAAAACTAAATTAAATATTGCCAAAGCAGTAGAAAACGCTAAAGCTTTTTCTTTGAACAATACTTTTTTTTCAAAGATTGCAGCACTAGCTGAAAATAATGCAGAAACTAAAGCAAGTACATACCATTCAATCATTTTATTTTTATTGCATTAGTAGGACAACTATCTTTCGCTTTTTTATTACACCCAACAGTTTTCGGATTTGGATTTTTTACCCTTGCTTTACCTTCAATTAATTCAAAATTATCACATAAAGCAACACAAGATCCACAACCAATACACTTCTTTTTATCAACACTAACTTTTACCATAGATTATTCTATTAATTTTTATTTAAAAAACTTGTTAATTAAATCTTATTATAAATATTTTTTCTATGTCCAATTCTCAATACAATAATTTTATTTCCTTTTACAATAACATCAATAATTGATCTATAATCACCAGTTCTTAGTCTCCATAATTTCTTACCTTGAAGTCTTTTTATATGACTAAATGGGTTATGTCTTATACTATAAATTTTTCTCAATATATCTCTTTTAATATTAGAATTTAATTTTTTTAAATCTTTCAGGGCCCTTCTAGAAATACTAATAGTGTACATTTTATTTTAGATCTATCCCAAATTCATTAGCAACTTCCTCGATTGAGTAGACTCTCCCAGCCCTTACATCTTCTAAACCTTCTTTAATCTCCTCAATTTCTTTTTCAGTAAGAATTTCTGCTCCAGTTTCATCAATCATATTATTGATTAATTCATCATAACTAACTCTAGAAGATGTTTTTAAGTCTTTCAACCTTTCTAATGTAGTATCCTTTATTTGTATAGTTGTATTCATGTTATACACTACTATATAACTACTATATAAGTGTTTCTAAAAAGTTTTGAAAGACGTTGTAGTGTCCCTTTTTCATCTTTAGCTTAACGCATAAATCAGAGGGTGTTGGCCATACGTCCAAATGATAAATATATAAACTAATTTAAAAATCTTTTCTTTATTCACTATTTCTAAAAAAAATGGAATATCTTCCTTCCCCAGTATTTCCCGATATATAAAATCCGCCATGTCTTTTTCTTAATAACCCAGTAATTTTTTGACCTTCTTGTAAATCAAAACTGAATCTAGATACTCCCTCGGGATATAAAACAATAGTATCCAATGAAAGATGGGGAAAATGTTCAAATGACCCTCTAAAAGAATCATCTTTCCCCATATATGATAAAATTTTTACACTTTCAAATATATTTTTTAATCTACTTCTATCATGCGACGTTACTCTTATTTCATCATGCATCTCATCCTGTTTAGTAAGTAATGCAATGGCCACGTAATCTGATAATGTTGAAGTCATACTATGGAGAAATATGACTTATTTATAAAATTAACTAAATCTTTAAAAGAATAGAGATACTCCAAAAAATATGGCAAAAAAATCTTTGGAAGATCGGATAAACAAACCAGGAAGCGCTTACGATTTAACACGTAGAAGGGGCCCTTCCCCATGCATCAAACCAAAACTAAATTATCCTGGTAGCGCCTACGATTTAACTCTAAACATAAGACTAAGAAGATATCAGGAAGGTCTTAAAAGGAGATACGGAAAAAAATGAAAGTAGAACTATATTCAAATGAAATGTACAGGGGATTAGCAGAAGCGGTTACTCCAGAACAAATATTCGCAATTGGAAATGCTTTGACAGATTATTCAATTCTAGAAATTAGAGAAAGGTACGAAAGTCTAACAAAAAAAATTGAATCTTTAGATCTAATGACTCCTTTAAACCCAAAAGAAATTGCAAAATCAGCATTAATTTTAATGCTTGCAGAAAGTAAAGGGATAGAAGAAGCAAAAATCGAAAAAAAATTAATAGAAGGTCAATTTTAATAAAAAACGCCGGGACTGGGATTTGAACCCAGATGCCCCGAAGGGCCAGGCTTTCCAGGCCTGTGCAATACCAGATTATGCGATCCCGGCAACTAACTAAAAGAACAAATTCAATCTTTTTTAAACTTTACTAAAGAAATAATTACTCTTGAATCTCAATCTCTATATTAACTCCCTCAGGAATTGGCACTCTCATAATTAATCTCAATGCACGCTCATCTAAACCCAACTCAATAAGTCTCTTATGGATTCTCATTTCATACTTTTCCCAGGAAGCTTTACCCTCGCCATCAGGGCTTTTTCTAGTAGTTAACTTCATCTTCTTAGTAGGTAATGGAATTGGTCCAGAAACCTTTGTTTTGGTTTTCTTAGCAATATCAACAATACTATCACAAATTGTATTCATTTTATCAATATCTGGACATGCCAAGTTTATCTTTGCTTTCTGCATTTTATATTAGGCAAAATTAGTTATTTATAAAACTATCTCTTAGTAATTATTATATTTTGGTTAGAAATTAGAAGGTCCCCATAATAAACATTAATTTCAATATCTTTAGCATAACCATCTTCAAATCCAAATTCGCTCAAAGGAAGATAATAAGTTTGATTTCCAGTATATCCCATGCCTTCAAACGATAAACTCTCTATTTTTCCTTCAACTAATTCAAATTCTTCACCAGTTTTTTCAATAAACTCTTTAATTGTAAGCCTAGAAGATACATTCTCTATACTCACTTCCAATTCAGCATTTTCTGGTAAAACAAGATCTTTAAATGTATTTAATTGAATCATTACTTCATCATTTTCAAATACTGCTAATCCTGTAAATTCTGGATCAATAAGCAATATAGATAAGATTAATAGAACACTAATGACTGGAACTATGTACGGTGTGAATTTTTTCATAAAATAACAGAAACTTTAGACTTTATAAAATATTATCCTATAACTAGATTTAATTTTATTGCTTCATTCTTTATTGAAGTCATTATCACTTCTTTATTTGCTTCAAATCTTTCATATTTTTTTTGTTCTTTAGTTTTTTCATCATTTAAGTTATTAATTTGCAGTTTTGTGTCATCTAGTTGGGAAAAAAGAACTCCGGTTTCATTCTCTTTGATTGTTTCTTTATTTATATTTATTTTTTCTTTCTCATCAGCTATTTGTTCCATTTTAACAGATATAGCAGCACTATCCAACTTAGCTTCATTAAGTAACTTTAGAATATCCTCCCCATTACTTTTTTGAAAGTTTGTTTGAAAATCTTCTTTATGGGATTTAACTATATTCATTTTTTCTTCATTAGTATGGAAAATATTACCTAGGGCTTTAAAATCAACCATATCTTTAAGTTTGTAAGACTCGTTTTCTAATTCATCTTCAGACAATTTAATTTCTTCTTGTTTCTTTAAATTTTCAATATAACTCTCACTTTTTTTTATTTCTTCAATTTCATTTAAAACACTTTTATCACTTTCTTCAACTTTTTTTATTTTACTATCTAATAATTCAATTTTTTTATTAACATTATCAATAGTATCTTTAGTTTCATTATATCTGATTAAATCTAGTTTAATACTAGAAATTGCTTTTGAAGAGTCTATAATCTCTTTATTTTCATCAAATAAGTCTGTTTGATACTTAGAAAAGTTATTTATGTGTGACTTTATGTTTGCAATTTCATCCCCAATTAAAAGGGTTACTTTTTGATACATTACATGTGTTTTATCATTAAAATCCAAAAATATCTTATTTGTTTTTTCAACAAACTCTTCAAAGTTATCTTCTTTTTTATTATTTATGTCCTCTAAAAGTCTGCTTATCCTAAGAATGTAGTAACCAAGGTTTTCTTTAACAATTAGGTATATTTTATCTTCAGTATTTTTTAATGAATTTCCTTTGTTTTCTAGGGTTATTATTTTTTTGTTTAGTTCTTCAATAAATTCTGGCGTTTTATTTTCAATTAAACTAAAAATTTCTTTTTCTTTTTCTTTGATTTCACTTCTTTTTTTGTTTAGAAAGTTTTCTAATTCATCAAAAGGAATTTTTTTTATTTCCTCCTCTACTTCTTCTACTTTCTTCTTTTTTTTAAAAAAATTAATTAATCCCATTAGAAAATAGAAATAAGTGTGGTTTATAAATGTATTTTAATAAGAAAATAAAAAAAGAAAGGATTATTCCTTCTTAACTAAAAATGATTGAATCCTAACTTTATCCAAGGAGAACATTAATAGTGGCTCTGCCAACCACGGATGATGAATAAAAAACAATACCTAAAATAAAGATTATAATTGAAGCAATTATAAACATCAGTATATTATTTTTTGCCCTGATAGCGAAAAGGATTAAATTCACAACTGCTAAAATAAAGACCATAAACCCTAAAACTATAAACATAATAATTTGTCCAACACCAGAGTATGGAAGTAGCACTCCCGGATCCTTAATAACTCCAATTATAAGGAATACTGCTAACGGCCCCCACGATATTAGGTTTGCTAGAATTAATAAAGGGAAAAATAATTTTTTTGAAATGGAATTATGTTTTTTTGTTATTGACATATCTTTATCAATTCTTTATAACATAAAAACCTTTCTATTAATAAAATAAGAAAAAGAAAGGATTACTCCTTCTTAATTAAGTCGATACACATACCTGCAGCAACTGTCTGACCTGCATCTCTAATAGCAAATCTTGACATTTGTGGTATTTCGCCTTGCTTTTCAATAACTAAAGGTTTAGTTGGCACAATCTTAACAATTGCAGCATCTCCGTTCTTTAGCATATCTGGATTTTCCTCAATAACTTCACCTGTAGCAGCATTGATTTTCTTAACCAATTCAGTAATTTGACATGCTACTTGTGCTGTATGTATGTGGAAAACAGGCGTATAACCTACAGTTAATACTGAAGGATGGTTTAATACAACAATTTGTGCTGTAAACTCCTTAGCCAATGTAGGTACGCTATCAGATTTACCTAAAACATCTCCTCTAGCAATATCCTTTTTACCAATTCCTCTTACTGAGAAACCAATATTATCTCCAGGGATTGCTTCTTGAATTTGTTCATGGTGCATCTCTATAGTTTTACATTCACCTGAAACTCCTTTACCTTCTCTACCAGGAACAACAGTAACTTTGTCCCCAATTTTCATAGTTCCAGTTTCAACTCTTCCAACAGGAACTACTCCAATACCTGCGATGTTATAAACATCTTGGATTGGTAATCTCAAAGGCAAACCAGTTGGTTTTTCAGGTTCCTTAAATATATCCAATTGCTCCAAAACAGTAGGGCCAGTATACCAAGCCATCTTATCTGATTTCTTAGCAATATTATCTCCTTCTAATGCGCTAGCAGGGATAAATGCAACTTCATCAGGATTATATCCTACAGTTTTTAACAAGTTTGAAACATCTTCTTTAACTTTGTTATATTTGTCTTCAGAATATTCAACTGTATCCATCTTATTAATTAAGACAGAGATTTGATTAACCCCAAGAGTTTTACACAAGAAAACGTGTTCTTTTGTTTGTGCCATAACTGAATCAGTAGCGGCAACAACTAGAACTCCTACATCTGCTTGACTAGCTCCAGTAATCATATTTTTAATGAAGTCTCTGTGTCCGGGAGCATCAATAACAGTATATTCAAATTTATCAGTATTAAATTTTTTATGACTTAAATCTATTGTAACTCCTCTTTCTCTTTCTTCTTTTAAGTTGTCCATAACAAAAGCGAATTCAAATCCACCTTTTCCCAACTCTTCAGCCTTTTCTTTTAATTTTCTCATTGCTTGTTCATCAATGTTACCTGAATCAAACATTAATCTACCTACAGCGGTAGACTTACCGTGATCAACATGACCAACAAATACAATATTTATGTGTGGTTTTTCTTTAGCCATTTATTATTCCTCCATGAATGAATAGTATTACTAAATGGAAAAATTACCCGTTTATAAATGTTTCTACTTAATCATCTAAATTAAAATTCTTTTTTAAAATAAATCCATATCTCGCAGGACCAGGTTCCCATTTAAATTCGGGCTCTACCTTAAGTTCTAATGAAGGTATATCTCCTGTTGGTCTATCCAGATAAAAAATATTTGAATATTCTCTCATAGCTTCCATTGAAAAAAATGTATACAATGCTTTGCCCATTATTTCATTAAAGTCAAAACCTTTACAAGATACTCTTCTTCTAAATTTTAAATCAATATTTACATGAGAATCAGCAATAATCTCTAAATCTCTTTCAAAAATTTCATCTCTTTGATCGTCAGAAAGTCCTTGAAAGAATCCATTTCCAACTTCAAATAGTTTTCCAGATATAACTCCCATGGTCCTTTTAGCCAATTCAGAATTTTCCACTCTTTCAGAAATCTTTTTATCTCTACGATATCCGCCAGAACTTCCTTCTCTAGCCCTGTTTCCGTCCCCTAATTCACTATATGTATAAAACATTTTAAGCATAAGGACATTTTCCACAATACTTTGGATTTTCCAAAGCTTGTTTTCTTCCTTCTTCTCCTATAGCAAATCCTTCATTAAGTTTAGCATGAGGTTCACCAAAATGTAATCTATAAGCATCAGTCAAACAATGATATTCCACAGTTGTATCTTTCCCATTAATATTAACTATTCTTAAAAGATTTGAGCATCTAACTGGTCTTTTTCCATTTTCAACAATAATTGCCTTTACTGATTTTTCAAATTCTCCTTCTGGACCATTACATTGAGATTCATGAATTACAGGAACTTTAGCATCTGCCAAGTTTTTAGCTATTGCTTTTCCAAGTTTAGACACAAGATCATCACTCATATCCATCTTTAATTCAGCCATTTTCAATAAAAAGAAAAAATATTTTACTTATAAACCTTTCTATTTGTAACTACCAAAAGATAACTAAAATTTATTATGATTCACATATTTCTTTCTCTAATTTATTGTCTTCTTCTATAGAAACAGCCTCTCTTTCATCACTTCTACCTTTTTGATAAATACCATATACCAAACCCGATAATGTACTAATACCTGCACCAATATAACTAGCCGGATTTTCAGGATTATTCACAATTGGATAAACAATTCCTGCCCCAACACCCAATAAATAACCAAGAGTAGCAGTACCATTTAACGCAACATGATTAATTTCATTAATACCCCCTCTAGACTCTTCAACAATATTTTTTGGAAAACCAATGGGATACACAAAAGCACAACATGCTCCTACAAATAAACCTCCAAGGGTAAACGGAACAGTAAATGCTAAATCCTTACCTAAACTCATTTGTTCATTTTCTTCAGCCATCTTAACAAATCAGAGAATACTAAACTATTAATAAACTTTACTCATTATCGCCCAAACCTTTCCTCTGTCTAATCTTCTTGATAACTTCAGCTTTAAGATTAACAGGCAAAGTTTCAAACATTTGATCAACTAAATACTGACTACCACGTCCAGAAGTAACAGATCTTAATTCTGAAGCAATTCCAAACATTTCAGCAACAGGTAATTTAGCTTTAACAGAAATATGCTCACCTTGTTGATCAACATTAATTAATTGTCCTCTTTTATTTTGAATCATACCAGATAAATTTCCTAAATATTCAGAAGGACTGTCAAATTGCATAACTTGAATAGGTTCTAGAATACTTGAACCTGCAGTAGCCATACTACCTTTAATAGATTCTCTAATTGCGGGATAAACCTGAGCAGGACCTCTATGAATCGCATCTTCATGAAGTTTCATATCCATAATTCGTACTCTCATTTTAGCACAAGGTTCTCTGGCTAATGGACCTGCATTAATAACTTGTTGAAAACCATCCATAATCATTTCAATAACTTCTCCTATATGAACAACTCCTCTTGTATCATCAACAAGAACATTTCCTTTATAGAAATACCTATATCTTTGAGCCTCTTTAGAATTCAAACCAAGTTCAACTAATTTATCTATAACAATTCTATCTTTTTTCTTTACTCTTCCTTCAGATAAATCTCCAGATTTTATAGCTTTATAGATATTATCTTCTAATGGTTCTACAATTATATAGAATTTATTATGTTTATTGGGGCTTTTACCTTCTTCTTCCGTACCAGTTTTAGTAACCGTTTCTCTATAAACCACAATCGGGGGAGAAGTTTTAACTTCCAAACCTTTTTCATTTTTAATTCTATTCTCAATAATTTCTAAATGTAATTCACCCATTCCAGATATTAAGTTCTCTCCAGTTTCTTCATTAATTTCAACCTTAATACTTGGATCTTCTTTTCCAACTTGCCTTAAAACTTCAATTAATCTAGCTAAGTCAGCAGCCTTCAAAGCTTCAATAGATTTAGTAATAACCGGTTCAAAAATATGTTTAATCTCTTCAAAAGGAGTCATTGGCTCTGTAGAAACCGTTTCTCCCGCAAAAGTATCTCTCAAACCAACTAAACCAACAATATTTCCACACGGAATCTCTTCCATCATAGTTCTTTGTGAACCCTTGTAAATAGAAACTTGTTGCAATCTAACTTTTTTCTTAGCCATATTTAAATAGATTTCATCACCTTGTCTAACAGTTCCAGAAAACAAACGGCCAGTAGCAACCTCTCCAGCATGTTTATCTACTACAATTTTAGTAACAATCAAACCCACTCCGCCCTTAGGATCACAATTAGATAATGCCTTACCTTCAACACTATCAATATCCCCATGCCAAATTTTAGGAATTCTATATTTTTGAGCATTTAAAGGATTAGGATGATGTTTAATAGTCATATCCAAAACCACTTCATGAATCGGAGCCTTTTTAGACAATTCTTTGTAAGTTTCATTTTCATACGCATCAATTATATCTTTGAAAGAAATATTTTTCTTTTTCATGTATGGTAAAGAAATTCCCCAGTTGTGATATGCTGAACCGAAAGCAACAGAACCATCTTGAATACTAACTTTCCATTTTTCTTTTAATTCTTCAGGAGCAATTTGTTCAATATACTTATTAATATGAGTAATAATATCAACAAACTTTTGTTGCATAGCTTCGGGAGTTAATTTAACCTCTTTGATTAACCTATCAACTTTATTAATAAACAAGACCGGTTTAACTCTTTCTCTTAAGGCTTGTTTCAAAACAGTCTCAGTTTGTGGCATAATTCCTTCAACAGCACAACATAAAACAACAGCACCATCAACAGCTCTCATTGCCCTTGTAACATCTCCTCCAAAATCAACATGTCCCGGAGTGTCAATTAAATTAATTAAATAATCATCGCCTTCAACTGAGTGAAGCATAGAAACTGACGCACTATCAATAGTAATTCCTCTTTCGGTTTCATCATCATGGAAATCTAAAGCTCTTTGCTCTCCAGCCAACTCTTCTGAAAGCATTCCCGCACCAGCTAAGAGATTATCAGAAAAAGTAGTTTTACCATGATCAATATGTGCACAAATAGCAATATTTCTAATCTTCTCTGGTATAATCATAATCTTCTTTATATTTTCCGTCGATTTATCTGCCATGATAGTCAAAAGAAGAAAATAGTTTGTTTATAAATATTTCGGAAAATACTCAGAATAAATAATACTTCTTACTCTTTCCCTTACAAAAGGATTGTTAACATCTTCTAAAGAAATATCATATTGGGCCAACCAATGTTTATTACTAGAAAGCATTCTTGTTAAATCTTCCAAAGCACTTTTTTTCTTTGGGTTGCCAATTCCTGGTTTAATAGGTATTATTTCTGCCATTTTCCTCATAAAGAATTATTTATCTCTCTCTTTTCTTAAAAGTATTATAAGCCAAAGCACTAGGACCACCAAAACTAATGGACTCTTCAAATAAGTAATAATTAATTTCGTCTGTTTCCGCATCTCCACAAAATCTTCCAAGAGCTACACCGCTATCCAACATGCCCCTAAAAGCACGAACATGCAATTCTGGTTTAGATAACAACACTATTTCTCCAGTTTCAGAAACTTCTCCCTCTAAACCATTCTCTCCATCCATAAGTTTTTTCAATATTGGCATCGTATTTCCTTAAAAAGAGATCAAAGTAACCTTTAAAAAACTAACTATCTATGTTACAATATGGAATTATTAACCATAATAACAATAATCTTTGGTGTAGCAATGAGTGTTGGATACTTCACCCAAACATATAAGATTTTCAAAAAGAAAAGTGCAAAAGATGTATCCCTCCTAACATATCTATTTTTTGGAAGTGGAATAATTATCTGGTTACTTTATGGGATATCTATACAGTCTTATCCAGTAATAATCTCAAATATTGTTTATTTAGTGGGAGTTATATCTGTTTTATTGGCTTATTTCTCAGTAAAACGTTAAACATAATATTATATAAAGAAAGAGTCTAACCCACAAAATATGAAAAAATTATTATTCGTTCTAATATTAATTTTAATTTCTTCTTGTACATATACTGGAGAAACAACTTTAGAACACAAATTAGAAGGGCCTTACCTAGTAACTAAAGTCGTAGACGGAGACACAGCTGACGTAATAATAAATGGAAAAACAGAGAGATTAAGATTCTCAGGAGTAAACACACCAGAAACAGATGAATGCTATTATCAAGAAGCAACGGATGAACTGACAAAATTAATTCTAGATAAAGAAGTATATTTACAACAAGATAAAACAGATAGGGGAAAATACGGAAGATTGCTAAGATATGTTTATTTGGATGACTTACTAATTAATCAACATTTAATTGAGAATGGATTCGCAAAGGCATTTCACAAATATAAAGATGACACATCTAAATATGAATTATTTGCACGTGCAGAATTTGAAGCAATTAGATTAGAAAAAGGTTTATGGAAAGATTGTTAAAAAGCTATTCCAAAGGCTTCTCTTCCCTAAACCCACACTCTTTACAATAAGCAACAGAATAAAAACCATCAGAAAACTTATGTTGGCCTTTATGTAATTTAGCACCACAATCCGGGCAATCGTCTTTTAACATAAACAAAAAACAAAGAAATGAATTTAAAACATTATCGGAACACAACAATCTTTATAATCTCATTTAATTTCCCACAAAAATGGCAGAAAACTTAGAAAAAAAGATTTTTTTGATATGCCCAGTTAGAAACATCACAGATGAAGAAAATCAGTTTTTACAAAATTATATTTCTGAATTAGAATCAGGTAACAATAAAGTACATTATCCTCCTAGAGACACTGATCAAGAAGATCCTATAGGGTATGATATATGTTCAGAAAACAGGGAAGCTATAAGTGCTGCAGACGAAGTACATATTTATTGGAATCCTGGTAGCAGTGGAAGTGGATTCGATTTAGGAATGGCATTTATGGAACATAAACCAATAAAGCTTATTAATAAAGATAAAATTCCAAAAACCTCTCACAAAAGTTTCGAAAACGTTCTACACAAATTAGACGAAATATACAACTTATAGTTCTTCCATAACATATTTAAAGGAACCACATAAAACAATCTAATGAAATTTTCAGAGAAAGAGAAATATGATTTATTCAAAGCATGGGTTGCTATCTCACTTGCTTTTGGTATAATTATAGCTAAAAGATTAGACATTTCAATTTTTTCAGCAGAGTTCACCCCATTATTATTAGTTTCAGCTTTATCTGTCGGTATTGGTTTTCTATTACATGAAATTGGTCACAAATATGTGGCTCAAAAATATAATTTCTGGGCAGAATTCAGATCTTCTGATAGAATGTTAATGTTTGCTATTTTATTAGCTTTATTTACTCCAATCATTTTCGCAGCACCCGGAGCAGTAATGATTAATGGTTATTATATGACTAAAGAAAAAAATGGAAAAATTTCTGCAGCAGGACCTTTAGTAAATTTAGTTCTTGCTATTTTATTCATAGTATTAATTCTTGCAGGGATAAATAATCTATTAACCGGATACGGAGCTTTCATAAATTCTTTAATTGCTTTATTTAATCTAATTCCATTTGGAAATTTAGACGGAAAAAAGATATTAACTTGGAATAAACCAGTATACGCAACAATGGTAACTTTAGGAATAATATTATTTTTTGTAAGCTCTACACTAGCTAATATTTAACTATCTACTAGAATCAGATTGTCTTTCAGCCTCTAGTTTCTTAGAAATTGCATTACTGGCTTGATCAATTCTAAAAGCTGCCAAAATCTCATCAGCCAAAGTTCTAGTTATTTTCTTTTTAGAATTAAAAGATTTACCATAAGCTCCTTGTACAAACCATCTCAAAGCCAAATCAACCCTACGTAAAGGAGAAACGTCAACAGCTTTTGAATATCTTGCTCCACCATATTCTATTCCAGTAACTTCCTCACGGGGAGCAGCATTCTCCAAAGCCTTAACAAAAACTTGAATAGGATTCTCTTTAGTTTCTTTTTCAATAATTTCAAAAGTTTCTTTAACAATTTTATAAACTTTAGTTGATTTTCCAGTACAATGTGAAGAAGATAGCTTATGTTTTTTTCCTTTATGTCCAGGAACCATTAATCTATTCATTAATCTTTCAACAATATTATTTTTTTGCACCCAAATTCTTTGTCCAGAAGCAGCTCTTCCCCCACTTCTAGGTATCAAAACCGGGTCTATAAAAATATATGGAGATAGTGCTTTCTCATTAACTTTAACACTTTCAATATCCCAAACATTAAACAGCTTCATCTTCTTCCCTTCTCTATCTTTCCTTTAACTAATGCTTTCAAACTTTGATCATTAACTTTAATAACTTGCCACCTAATTCCAGGAATATCTCCTTTTGCTCTTCCTTTAGTTCCACCAATACACTCAACTACAACTTCATCGTGTTCATCAATTAATTTAATAGAATTTTCTAAAGGTGAGAAAGCAGTAATTTTTCTACCATTTTTTACTAATTGGCATTTAACACACTTTCTTAAAGCAGAATTTGGTTGTTTTGCTTCCCTTTGTACTTTCTCCAAAACAATCGCTTTGGCTTGAGGACATGCATGTAAAGGATCAGATCTCTTCTTCAATCCTAAAGCTCTTCTTTTAAAATAAGGATCTTTCCATCTATTAATTTTCCTTTTCTTCTTCAACTTTGCACCGGATTTTAATCCTCTTGATTTATTTCCCATTTTACGTTATTTTCACATCACTTAAATCGAAATATTTTTTGACTAATTCTCGAAGCATATTTAGATTTCTACTTTCTCTTCCAATCAACACGCCACGATCTCTCATCGATGAAACTTTGATAATCATAACGTTCTCATCGACGTTTATATCTTCAACAGCAATTGGTGAGATGAAACCCTTTATAAACTTAACTGGTTCAGAATTATACTCTACAATTTTAACCTTTTTTTTCATAAGATCATTTAATCTTTTAACATTTTTTCCTTTTATTCCAACCGCTTTAGCACCTTGATTCTCACCAACAATAAAAACCAACATTTCATTATAAGAAAAACAATTTTTTACATCTGCACGTGTAATAGACTCAAAAAGATTGATAAACTGGATTGTTTTTAGATCGTATTTATTCATTTTATAATGCAACACATATTTATAGAAAAAGGTTTCTTACAAATTGCTCCTAACTCCTTACTATTCTCTTTTAGTTTATCCAACTTACATTTATTTATTTCACAATATTTTTCAAGTGAATTCAAACTCTCAGCTTGGCAATTGCTAGACACAAAAGCTTCCTTTGTTTTTCCTTTTTTCAATAATTTTAAGGTTTCATCACTTCCAACTATCAACTTATTGTCTTTAAGTGCCTTCTTTAAATTATCCATACTCATTTCTTTTTACCTACCTTCTCTTTTTTTATTTGTGCAACTAGCCCAGGCAATCCCGTACCCATTGGAATTGGTTGGTTAATCATAACATTTTCAATAACACTTCTTATTTTATCTACTTCCCCAGTTATACTAGCATCAACTATATGTTTAATTGGGGTCTCAAAACTTGCTCTTGCCAATACACTTTCTTTTTCACCAGAGATTCCACCCCTAGTTATTCCTTTTACATTTCCAGTATGAGTCATTAATTCAGACAAAAACATAACGTGTCTTATATCAATATCTAACCCTTGATTTTCCAAAACAGCTAAACATTCATTCATTATAGCTTGTTTAGCGGCCTCAATACCAAGGATAGAAGCAATTTCAAACAAATTATTAGAAACTGTTGATTTGGGTTCAATTTCTTTCAACTTAAAAACTTCTTTTAGATTAGTACCTGCACACTGTATTACATATTTACCATCTTTTTTAGTAGGCAAAACTTGCGTAATACCAGAAATTCCTCTAACAATAACTTCTTTAGCTTTTTGCCTTAATCTATATAATCCGGTCAAATCTCCTTCTTCTTTTGATGATTCCAAAACAAACCCCTTTGTGCACTCTTTTACATTTACATCCTTAAGCTTAACTTTTAGAGTTTCAAGAATATCAGCTTTTTTAAATCCAAAATCTCTAAGCTTTTTGCTATTAAGAGTCACTTCTACAGCAGCTTTCATCATATTTAATGAAAACTCTGAGCTGATTTCTTGCAAAGTCATTTGTTTAATAAAACTTGCAACTTTTCTTATAGTTTTTTCATCTTTTGTATATTCTGATTTCAAATAAACATTCATAGAGGGAGTAGATGGTTCTTTTCTAGCATCAAAGATTTCAATTAATCTTGGAAGTCCTCTTGTAACTTGCACTTCTGCAACACCTGCCATGTGAAAAACATTAAGTGTCATCTGAGTACCTGGTTCTCCAAATGATTCAGCAGTTATAATACCAACAGATTCTCCTGGAGAAATTAATGAATTAACATATTCGTGTTTGACTTCCTCTAAAACTTTTTTTACTTCGGCAGAAGTCAATTTATTTATTTCTGCCTCTTTCTTTACATCTTCGATTATTTTTCCTGGCAATTCATCCTTATATTTTAAATATATGTCTACCATAGTTATTTACCTTTTATTTGTGATATTATTTTTTTAATATTTACAGTTCCACCATCACTCTTAGCAACATCAATACCGTCATCTCCATATTTAAATTGGATTATAGTTTTTTCAGCATCCCTTACGGTACCATCATATTCTATTCTTAAATCTTGTAAAGCACTAGATAATCTTCTATATAAATATCCAGATTTAGGGGTTCTCAAAGCAGTATCCATTAAAGCATCCCTTCCAGTCATTGCACTAAAGAAATATTCAGTTGGTTTCATTCCACTTTTATATCCTTTATCAACAAAACCTTTAGATTCTGGACGAATATCTCCTTTTTTGAATAATGACAAAGTTCTACCCCTATAGCCACCTTTTATTCTTTTTCCACCCATGGACTGTTGACCTACACAGGCAGCCATCATACTTAGGTTTAACATATTACCTTTTGCTCCAGACCTTGCCATAGTAATACTATTATTATTCTCTTCATCAATACCAGAATTTACATTTTTTCCAATATTATTTCTAACATTATTCAAAACCTCAACAATTCTAATTTCTAAAGTTTCATCAATAGTATTTCCAGGTAAGGCTTCTAACTTGCCACCCTCATACTCTTGGATTAATTCATCTACTTTTTTATATGCAGATTCTACTTCTTTTTTATTTTTTTCTAAGACCTTTGGTGGCAAATCACTGTCTGAAATAGAAGTAGTAAATCCCAATTCCAACAAAGTCACAATTCCTAATTTGAAAACCTTACTCATAAAATTTATACCAACCTCATCACCATATTTAGAATAGATGGATCTTATCAAAGCTCCATTTTCTTCTCCGATAGAAACTTTATCAATCGTTCCTTTCTTAAGTAAACTATTTTTTATTATAACGGATTCTCCATCTTTACTCTTTCCTACAAAGTCAATACCCTCTGGCAATAGGGCACTAAATATTTCACTTCCAGAAACATTTTCTTTGAATTTTGAAAATTTTTCTTTTTCAAAAATACCAATTGAAATTAATAATTGTACTGCTTTGCTTTTTACGAATTCTACATCTTTAGTAAGCAAATAAATTCCAGATATTGCATCTTCAATAGAACCAATAATATTCATACCATTTTTAGGACTGATTATATGTTTCTGAACAATCATTAAAATTTCTGCCTCTGCTCTTGCTTCTTCAGTTTGTGGAAGATGTAGATTCATTTCATCACCATCAAAGTCGGCATTATATGGCGTACATACAGCAGGATTCAATCTAAAACTTCTTCCTGGAAGAATTCTTATCTTGTGAGCCATAATACTCATTCTATGCAAAGAGGGTTGTCTATTAAAAATGGAAATATCTCCGTCCATTAAATGTCTTTCAACTATATATCCAGATTGTAACTCTTCCAATAAAACATCAACTATGTCCTCTGTTATTTTTTTCTTTTTACCATCTGGCCTAATTACATAATTCGCACCAGGGTACATTGTAGGACCTTTTTTAATAAATTCCTTTAGCCAATCAATATTCCACTCTGTAACCTTCTCTGGAATAGTTAATTCCATAGCAACAGACTTAGGAATACCAACTTCATTAAATTTAATTTTTGGATCAGGACTAATAACTGTTCTTGCCGAATAATTAACTCTCTTACCGGCTAAATTGTGTCTAAACCTTCCTTCTTTACTTTTTATTCTTTCAGTCAAAGTTTTCAAAGGTTGACCACTTCTATGTCTTGCAACAGGTAATTGGGCAACAGCATTATCAAAAAAGGTTGTTATATGGTATTGCAACAAATCCCATAAATCTTCTATAATAATTTCTGGTGCTCCAGCATTAATATTTTCAAATAATCTTTGATTAATTCTCACAATATCACTTAATTTATGAGTAAGATCATCCTCAGACCTTTCTCCAGATTCTAAAGTAATGCTTGGTCTAATTGTAACCGGAGGAACAGGTAAAACATTTAATACCATCCATTCAGGTCTAGCAACTGCAGGATTCATCCCGATACAAATAATATCTGAATCTGGGATTCTTTCAAGTCTACCTCTTATTTCAGTAGGAGTTAATCTCTTAGAGTCTTCCAAAACAATAGAAGGTTTTTCCAAAGTAATTTTATGTTGTTTTGCATTACAATGAGAACACTTTTTAGCAAGTTTTAATTTAGCAACCATTTCTCTAACTATTTTTCTTTTATCTTTGGTTCTTTTTTCTCTCTCAGCAACCTCTAATTTTTTTAAATGGATCTGAATTTTTTCATCATCTAAAACAAACCTCCCACATTCTCTACAACTTATTCTTAGTAAATCAAGAATTCTATCCATATAATTTATATGAATAACCGGTCTAGCAAGATCCATAAAACCAAAATGACCTGGGCACTCTTTCAACTTCTGACTACAAGTTTTACATCTTAATCCTGGATCAATAACTCCCATTCTAATGTCCATCAATCCACCATCAACAGGATATCCTTCCCTATCATATAATTCCGGAGTTATAATTTTAGTAACAGATATTTTCTTTATTTCTTGAGGTGAAAATAGTCCAAACGAAATCGAATCTATTTTTTTCTCTGCATATTCTACCATTTTCTAAAATTTCCCCTTTAATTTTATTCTTGGATAAACCATCAGACTCTTTAACTCATCTAATAATAATTTAAATGCATAACTTAATTCAACAGATGAAACTTTACTATTAGAACCACATCTTGGACAAAGAGGTTTATTTTTATATGAATCATAAGTTCCTATAAGTCCACATTCTTCGCATACATGTACAATCGTTTTATCGGAGTCAAATCTTTCTTTCAACAGTAAGGATGCTCCATGAGCTACTAAACAATCTTTCTCCATCTCTCCCAATCTTAGTCCTCCACCCATTGCTCTACCTTCAACAGGTTGTCTAGTTAACAATTGAATTCTTCCAGAAGCTCTTGCGTGCAACTTATTTGCAACCATATGTTTTAATTTAAAATAATAAATATTTCCAGTATAAATCTTAGCTTTAAATCTTTCTCCAGTTAGACCATTATAAAAAACTTCAGTACCATCTTCTCTAAATCCCATACCTAACAATTCTTTTCTCAACTCTCCTTCATCCGGTGTATCAAAAGTAGTCGCATCAATTTGGGAACCTCTCAAAGAACCAACCTTTCCAGTTAATATTTCCAATAAATGAGAAACTGTCATTCTAGATGGGATACTATGTGGACTAAAAATAAGATCCGGTGTTATTCCCTTATCACTGAATGGCATATCTTCATGTGGAACCAACAGTCCTACAACTCCTTTCTGTCCGTGTCTAGAAGCAAATTTATCTCCTATTTCTGGTATTCTTTGCTCTCTTAATCTTACTTGTACCAACCTATTTCCTTCATCATTTTCTGTTAAGAAGACTGCATCAACAAGACCTTTATTTCCTTCTCCTATTGCTATGGAGCTTTCTCTTCTTGTTGTAACAGCAACATTAAATTCATCAGCACCACTCAAAAATCTAGGAGGGCTAGTTCTACCAATTAAAACATCATCGGTTCCAACATTTGCTTCTGGAAAAATAATTCCATCCTCTTCTAAATTTTTATAATCTTTTTCAGATTTATAACCTTTAACTTCTGGATCGGGAACACTTATTTCATCCATCAATCCCCCAGAATACCTAACCTCACTCAATGAAAATGGTTTGAAAAAAGTAGATCGTGCCAATCCTCTTTGCACACTTCCTTTATTTAAAATAATAGAGTCCTGCATGTTGTATCCTTCATAACTCATAACAGCTATAGTCAAGTTTTGTCCAGAAGGATGCTCATCATAACCAAACGCATCATGCATAAAAGATTTAACAATTGGTTTTTGCGGATAATGCAAAATACTTGCATCCGTATCCATCCTCAATAAAAAGTTTGTAGCGTATAATCCAAGTGCTTGTTTTTGAATTTTACTACCCCTAATTAATCTTGAAGATGAACCAAAATTAGAATAAGGAACTAATGATGTAACAACACCCAAGACAGTAACAGGACTAATTTCTAAATGGGTATGGTCCTTTGTTATTTCTTCTTCATCTAAAGCAATCAAAGTATTCTCTTCTTCTGCTGCATCTAAATACTCAATAACTCCTTCTTCAACCAAATCGGCCCATTTTTTCTCTCCAGATTTAATTTTTTCGATAAGTTCCTCAGTTAATTTAGAGACACCATTTTCTACAATGATTATTGGTCTTCTCAATCTTCCTTTATTGGTCTCAACCGATACTTCATTTAATTCTTCATTATAAGATATATTTAATTCTGGAGAAATTGTTCCATCTCTTCTTTTTTTTCTTATAGTATCAATAAACTCATTAGAATTATCTACAACTCCAACATATTTTTCATTTAAATAAACATCAACCATTTTATGTTAATTTCAAGGATTCTCCCTCTAGTATTTTTTTAATTTTTTCTTCATTTCCTGCCTTAGAAACTGTTGATAACAAAGACAAATTTTTTCTCAACCCAATAGGGGTTCCTTCTGGTGTTTCTACTGGACACAACCTTCCCCAGTGAGTACTATGCAACGCTCTTGCATCAAAATTTTCTTGAGAAGAAGTCAGTAAACTAACAACTCTTTGTAAGTGTGAAACTGTATCAACAGCATTTGTCCTAGCAATATTTTGACTTATTCCTGCTCTTCCGCCTGGCCAAGTTCCTGTAGCCATTGCACTCTTTATTCTAGAGCTTAATAACTGGTCTCTTATAATAATCTTAACAGACGTAAATTTTCCTCTTTTAACCAATCTTTGAAAGTTATACAAAATGTCCTGAACTAATGCTCTTAAATTGACTCTAAATAAATCATGTAGTAAATCCCCGCTCATCTTAAGTTTTTTATTAGAATAGTGGTCTTGATCTGAAAGACTAGCGTGGCCATTAGAAATATAAATATATTTTCTTATTAACTTACATAAATGGTGTGCCTTATTCAATCTATCTTTTGGAGTAGAACCACCAATATGCGGCAACAAATATCTATCTAATTGTTCAAGTGTTCTCTCTTCTACAAATTCTCTTTGCATCATACCAATTCTTTTAGCTAAACTTTCAACAGCTTCTTTTTGATTTTTTAGATCAACAGAGTTATACAAATTAACCAATAAATCATCAGTTTGTTTATCAGAACCAATCATTTCCATTATAGCCTGATCCTTAACTAGTCCAAGAGATTTTATAACTTCAATAATTGGAACTCTTTGGAACCTAGCAAAACTTAAATTAATAATTCCTTCTTTCATTTGTTCAATTGTATGTGGAATTCTATAGTTTTCTCTCTCTGAAAATAATTTTCCAACATATGGACTCGGTCCAGTTGCAACTTTTTTTACAAAAAACTTATTTGAAGCCAAATCTTCAACAGTAATTAAAACTCTCTCATTACCATTCAGAATAAAATAGCCCCCCGTATCTGCAGGGTCTTCTCCATTCTTCACTAGTTCTTCTTTTTTAAGGCCATTTAAGTGACAATACTTGGATCTCAACATAATTGGCATCTTTCCGACCTGAAGTGTGAATAATTCTCTTTGAATATCATTAATATATGTGGCTACTTCCATATATATTGGGGCAGAGTAAGTAAGTTTTCTCAATCTTGCTTCCATTGGAAAGATATTTCTTCTAGATCCATCGGCCTCGGTTATTTCTGGTTTACCAACTTTAATCTTATTAAATTTAATTTTAAAATTCTCAAATTCTTGAGGAATAATAGTAGGAACAATTTCCCCCATTTCATCTATAATTTTTTGTAGTTCTTTATCTAAAAAATTATTAAAAGAATTAAGATTAGATTCAACTAAAGAATAGTCTTTAAAATAATTCTTAATTATATCTTTATATCCCTTAACCATGAACAACCACCCTGAAAAATTCTTGTTTTATATTAGTAGGACTATCTCTAATTATTTTTATAACATCGCCAATTTCTGGTTTTAAAGATTCTATTGCAGGATCACTTTGTAGAATAACTGGCAATTGATTTAATTTTATGTTATATTCTTCCAGAACAGAATTCCTCTCTTCTTCAGTCAACCTTGAGTGCTCGGGCACTAAGGAATGTTTTGTGATATTAAATTCTTCTGCCATTTTTATTTATTGGATGGACCGGACGGGACTTTCAACGCATTTCCCATTCGAAACACATGTTTGAACCCGCGACCCCTTGGTTAAAAGCCAAGTGCTCTACCAAGCTGAGCTACCAGTCCACCTTATTTTAGCAAATGTTTCTACGCCCTGACCGGGATTCGAACCCGGGTCGCAGCCTCGACAGGGCTGCATGATAACCAACTACACTATCAGGGCATAGTTCCCACTAAATCATTAATGTGTTGTCGTTAATTTTTAGAGACGGCCATCTTTGTTTTTAGGGAGAAGCTTTGCTTGTAATTTTAGGGCAAACAAGTTGCTTATAAATCTTTTGGTTTTACGAAGAAAAGAACATCCCCCCACCAGGATTTGAACCTGGGATCTCACGGGTTCAGCTGATTGTGTATCATACATAGTCATCAAGACACACTCAACACAATATCTACAGCCATGCGCTCTAACCACTGAGCTATGGAGGGATAATAAAAAAAGATAATACTGAATTTATAAAACTAACGATTAACCAAAAATATCTGCACGATTAGACTTAACAAAAATAGGCCTACCTCTTCTAAGATATTTTGCGATGGCAGGAGGTACACTTCGAATTATATGGGGTTTATATCTTATAGTATATTGGAGTAAAATCTCCTCTCTTTTTCCAATACCTCTTACATTCCAAACAATTTTTGCAGACTTTCCAGATTCAGATTTAATAACTTCAGGATTATGAACACCAAAGTTATTTATTTTTTCAATTCTTCCATTAAGTCTATCCATCACTTTTATATTATAAATTTTCTTCAACGTTTTATTTTTCAAAGATAAAATTACATTTAGACTATAAAATCCATCTTCATCTTTTCTCATTGAAACAATTTTCTTCTCAAGAGAAATATCTCTTTTTAAAAAATAGTATAGCAACAAGAAAAACACCACAACTAAGATAACGGCCAAAGAAAACCACCTATAATTAGTTTCAATAACAATTGTTTTAGTTTGATCGGGCTCCAAATCAAAATCCCAACTTAGTATATAATAAGAATCATCCTTAACTGTGGAATCCGGAACAGGATTTGTCGAAGTAAAAAATTTCTCAAAAAAAGTCAATCTCTTCATATAGTTTTCATGACTTATTGTATTTCCAGTATTGGTTCTTATAATCGTCTCTTTATTATACAATAAACTTTCTTCCGGAGTGCCAACACCACTTACATCAGTAAAGTAACCAATATTAATGGTATTTTCTTTTTCAAGAACTAATTCTCCTTCACGATAAAAATCAAAATAAATTACATTGTCTCCCTCATTTACAATTCCTTCAAATTCAACAGGAATTTCTAATTCAACAGTTTCATAAGGACGTATACTAAATTCTTTTTCAACATCAAAATATGCACTATGAAATTCAAGTGTTAAATTATTTACATCCAAATCATAATTATTTCTAATATTTACTCTTAATAAATTTTCTTTATTTGGATTTATATTTTCAGAAGATTCAAATTCCACAGTAATAGCTTGATCATAACTAACAACTTTAATCTCAAACAGCTGATTTGTTTCTATAGACTCATTACTAGTAGACTGTACAGTCAAAAGAATCCCATAATCTCCCGGTTCTTTATCTGAAAAAGGTTCAAAAAAAAGTTGAATAGATTCAAAACCGGCTTGATTAATCGTTACAACCTCACTTTCCAAATTCCAATCCCAATAAACAGCGGGTTTTAATATCCTAAAACTATCTTGAAAATCTTGATGATTTCTAATCTTTAAATAAAATTCTGCAGGTTCATCTGGAAGAATTGTATCTTTCATTGCATTAACCTCTGTTTCTATTGGATCTAAAGCAAAAACCTGAGAGCTAAACAAAAATAAGAACACTATACCAAAAATCACTCCTTTATTCATAATCGGGGGAACTGACCGAGATATTTAAACTTTTTCATAACCAAAGATTTATAAATAATATATTTCCCCTTAAATTTCAATCTAGAACAGCTAGACAAAAGGTTTCTAGAGTTTCTAGGAGAACAATAAAATGGAAGGAAAAGTTAAATGGTTTAACAAGAGAAAAGGCTTTGGCTTTGTCGAAGGTGAGGACGGTGTAGATTATTTTGTACACTTCACTGCTCTAGATAAAAGCACATTTATTAGAGAAGAAGATAGAGTATCCTTTGATGTAGCAGATACAGATAAGGGCAAACAAGCTCAAAATGTTGTTTTACTTCAAAAAGGAAGCGAAATAGCAAAAGAAAGTTCTGAAGAAGAATCAGAAGATTCTGAAGAGGAATCAGAAGATTCTGAAGAAGAAACTGATTCTGAAGAGGAAGAAGCGGATTCTGAAGAGGAAGAAACATCTGAGGATTTAGAAGAAGAATCCAAAGAAAAATCAAAAGATTCAGAAAAACAAGAAACAACAGAAGAAAATTAATTATCTATTTCTTTTTTATTTTTTAAATATAATATAAGAATTAAACTTATTATAAAAAAAGTCTAGGTAAGGAAGACCTTACCACTTTTATTTACTCTTTGTCTTCTGTATCTTCAGTAGACTCTTCAATAGTTTCTTCTTCAGCCTCATCTTCAGAAGTTTCCTCAGCAGGTTTTTCTTCCTCTTTGGATTCCTCTCCTTCTTCTGATTCTTCAGCATTATCTTCGGAAGACTCTTCTTCAGTTTCCTCTTCTTTAGTTTCCTCTTCTTCGGAAGACTCTTCTTCTGTTGTCTCTTCTTCTTTAGTTTCTTCTTCTTGAGTCTCTTCTTCTACATTTTGATTTTCTTCTTCCATTTTCATTTTCCTCCGTTAAAAGTTATGAACATTTATTCTATAAACACTTTTTCCATTACTACTGATTCAACCGGCCTATCCATACTACCTGTCTGAACTTTCCCAATTTTATCAATAACCTCCATTCCTTCAATCACTTCTCCAAAAACACTATGGTGTCCATCTAACCAAGGAGTTGCAGCCAAGGTTATAAAAAATTGACTTCCACCAGTATCTGGTCCAGAATTAGCCATAGACAAAATCCCTTTTTTGCTATGGGTTAAATCAGAATGAAATTCATCTTTAATATCATATCCTGGTCCGCCGGTTCCATCTCCATTAGGATCTCCGCCCTGTATCATGAATCCACTAATAACTCTATGAAAAACAAGACCATCATAAAAACCATCATTAACCAATTTTTTAAAATTATTAGTTGTTACTGGAGCTTTCTCAGTATATAGCTTAACTTTAAAGTTGCCTTCACTTGTTTCAAAATTTACTATTGTTTCCATATTAGTACATCCTGTCAGAAAAATCAATCCTGACAATAAAGCGATAAAAACGATACTCAAACATGCTCTTTTCATAGTTTCCAAGATTTTAAATGATTTATAAAATTATCGATTCATAAACATAACAATTGAATCTATCGTTTGATTATTCTTGCCATCTTCCCAGTTAAGTCAATAACAGTAGAGGGATAGTTGGGTAAAAATCCGTCATCTATAATTATGTCTACTCTGCTCAATATCCTTTTTGGTATATCTTTTATTTTTCTAGCAGGACTCTTACCAGCATAATTCACGCTTGTAGTAATAAATGGGACTTTGGCTTTCTTTATCAAATCTGCAAAGGCATGGTCTGGAATTCTAATACCTAACGTCTTCATTCCAGGATTAACATTTCTAGCAACGGCCCTATTTTTTATTTTTAATATATATGTATATGGTCCGGGCAATTTTTTTATAAAATTTTTATTAATAACTTCAAAATTTTTACGTATCCACTGTTTATTTGGAGCAATAACAGAAAGAGGTTTTTCATTTCTACTTTTTATTTCTTTTATCAATTGAACAGAACCTTGTTTCATAGCATTACATCCAAGACCATATACTGTATCGGTAGGATAAATAAACAAATCTCCATCTTTTATTCTTCTAACAATTTCAGATTTATTGATTTCATTAAAATTTACAATTTCTGGCATATTCAAGGAAATGTATAACAAAATATAAAACTATCCTTTCAAAAGAATTTTAAAGTATTTCAATGTATCAGAAATATGGATGAATACAAAAAAGAAACAAAGTATTGCATGCCTTCTTGTAAATATGCTTCTTTTCCAAAAATGGGCACAGATGGGAGCATGAGTTGTAGAACATTCCAAGCATTATGGTGTAATAAATTAGAAAAAACAGTCACAAAAAATTCACTTTGCAAAGCTGGATTATTAGAAGGAAAAGAAGAAATATTCTAAACACTATATTATTCTATAGAAATCTATTTATACAGAAGCTTTTCTTAAAAAATATGGATGAAAAGGTTAATTTAACTTGGGAGGAGATTCATGAATCAACAAAAGAATTAGCCTCAATAATTAATTCTAAATTCAAACCAGATATAGTAATAGCAATTGGAGAAGGAGGTTGGATTCCAGCAAGATTACTAAAAAACTACATTAAGTGTCCATATTATTCAATTAGATGTAAAAATTATGATGAAGAAGATAACCAATTGCCTGAAGCCACAATAACACAAGATATCGAAATCAGTAAAATAAAGGGGGAAAAAGTTCTAATTCTCGACGAAGTAGCTGATTCTGGAATAACTATGGAAAAAGTACACAAACATCTTTTAGAACTTAATCCTGAAGAAATAAGAACGGCAGTTTTACACAAAAAAGAAAAAAGTATTTTCAACCCAGATTATATACATAAAAACATGGGTAATACTTGGATAGTATATCCTTGGGATAAAAAATAGGATTAAGAAGTAAAGCTATTTCCTTCTTTTTTCTCAAATTTTATAACATTATCAACAAAACTTTCTATTTTAGGATCGTGGCTAACTATAATTACCTGCTCTATCTTTAATTCTTCTAAAACAATTCTTAATTTATCTACCTGTTCAGAAGAAAACCCATCAGTTGGTTCATCTAATATTAAAAGCTCCTTCGTATTTATTTCAGACATCATAGTATTAATAATTTGATTTAATGCTAATCTATAAGCTAAAGCAGCAGCAGTTCTCTCACCACCAGATAAATGTGCATACTCTATATCATATCCATTTTGTTTAATTAGAGGACTAAAATCATAATCTAAACTTATTTCTAAATCTTCATTTTCTACTAAAATTCTAAACCAATCTTTGAAAATTTTATCAAAATCAGAATGAACTTTTCTCATTATTTGTTTTTCCATCATGCTCACTAAAGAAATAAATTCTTTCTCTAAATAACTTATAATTTCAGAATATTTTACTATTCTTTCTTTAAGTTTTAATTTTTTTTCAATTTCTAAGTTTAATTCATTCATTCTTTCATTAAGTAAATTTACTTCTCTTTCTCCAGCAAATAACTCAGAATGCAATTTTCTATCAATTCCCAATAATTCATCAAGTTCAAATTTTATTTTTTCATATTCTTCAGAAACATTGGGTATACATTCTAGCAATTTACCTATTCCAAGTTTATTAGAATTAATCTCACCAATTTCTTTTTTCATCTCATTCTGTTCTCTCAATAAATCATTCAATTGTTTTGTTCTACTTTCCAAATTATTTCTTTTAACTTTAAATATTTCAACTTCATTTTTTGATTTAGATAAAGATTCTAACTTAATTTTTAATTCTATTATTAAATCTTGATTTTCTTTTTCATTTTCTTTATACTTATCAAATAAAGCTTTAGTATCTTTAATTCTTAAATCTTCATCACTAGAAATTTTATGTTTATGTTCAGTTGTAACTTTCTGTTTACAAATCGGGCATAAATCCAATTTATTAATATTTAATTTAACTTCTTCAGAATTCCTCACAATAAACCCAAATTCTCCAATTTTTTCACCAATCTCCTTATTTTCAAATTCTATTCTTCTTAAATCTTCATTAATATCAGATATTCTCTTGTTAATAACTTCTAAATCTGTAACATTAAATTCTTTCAACTCTTTATTTAAATCATTAATTTCTTTATTCAAGACTTCCATAACTGAATTATTTCTAACTCTTTGGTTAATCAACCCTTCAAGTTTACTTTCTAAAACAATTTTATTTCTTTTCAGTTCTTCTCTTTCTTTTCTTTTCTTTTCTATTTCTTCAACATAATTCTTTTTTAGATTAATTTTATCATTCATAACATTAAGTTCTTCTTTTAATTTTTTTAAACTCTCACTAAGTTCCTCTACTTTACTTTTTTTAGATAACCTTTCTTTACTCAAATTTTCAAAATCAGAACTTAACAATTCAAATTCTTTTTTTCTTTCCTTCAATTTAGAAATCAAAAATCTAGAATTCTCCATAACTCTTTTATATTTGTCAACTCCAAAAACTTTTCTAAGTATATTCAATCTTTCATCAGAGTCTGCCAAAAGAATACTTTTCATTTCTTCTTGCGGGGTATAAACAGTAAAATTATATATTAATCCTTTAGTTTTTGTCAAAGATTCTTTAGGATAATTAAACAATTCAAGTACTTTTTGTTTTAACTCAACGGGGCTTAGTTCCTCTTTGTAACCATCAATTACAATGTATCCAGCTTCTTGACTGATTCCAGAAGAGCTTTTTTTAAGATTTCTTCTAATAGAAATTTCTTTCTCAGAGACAATAAAATTTAACTCTACAAATCCATAATTTTGTCCTTTCCTCAATAACGCATTTGAAGATAAATTTCCTTTTCTTAAACCAAAAAGAACAAAATCAATAGCAAGCAATAAACTTGTTTTCCCACTACCTATATCTCCACTGAGCAGAACACTTCCATCCGGGAAATCAATTTTTCCACTAGAATAACTTCTAATATTCTCTAAAGTTATACTTTTAATTTTCATCTTCTAATTTCAAAACTCCAAATACCTCTTTCAATACTCTTAACTCAAAATCAAAAACTTTTTCCCCATCTAATTTTTCTTTATCCAAAGAATTTATCAAATTTTTAACAAATTCTCCTTCCTTAGAATATTTCATAATTAATTCATCTTCAATATTATCTACATCATCAGAAATATCATCCAGCTCTTCAAATTCTTTAATTTTAAGTTCAGAAGAATTTTTCAAAATAACATAAGCTCTATCAAGCTCAGAGAAAACACCTTTAAAATCAATTTCAGATATTCTGCCACTATTCAAAACTCCTTTCAATCTCAAAAGAACAATCTTATCTATTATTTCATTCAAATCTATTTTATCTAAAATAAAATTTTTAACTTGATTAGAGTCTTTCCCAGTTAAATCAATCTCATATTTCTTAACTTCTTTAAGTTTAACATCTACATATTCTGAGATTATACCTTCATCTTTAAATTCATTAATGAAAAGACCACCATTTTCAAATTTCTCTAATTCTGGAAAATTATTTGGAAACAATGCCCCGGGATAAGCAATTCTTCCATATGGTTCCTTAACTTCATTAAAAACATAATGTGGATGCCCTCCAGCATAATAATCAAAGCCTTTTGGCAAAATAGCAACCGGTTCAGAAGATATCATAGCTAAATGTTCTGGTTTAAATTCTGTCAAAGTAGTATGAAACATAAAGATTTTTTTACCTTCTTCATTTTCCAAATTTTCTCTAATTAGCCTTTCATAATAACTCTTCTCCAAACCTTGAGATTTTCCAAACAATCCAGTAATTTTTACTCCGGTTTTTTCATCAATAGTATAATTTAATTTAATTTTCTCACATTCTTCATTAATCTTCACAACATTTTTAACTAATCCCGCATTTTCAAAAACATCTAACATTGTTTTTCCAGAGGGAGAATAATCATGGCTCCCTGCAATAAGATATACTGGAATTTTGTTATTTTTTAATTTTCTTAAATCTAAAGCAACTTGCTTAATTAAATCAATAGAAGGCAATGCAGTATTAAACAAATCTCCTGCAATTAGAACAAAATCAACTTGTTTTTCAACGCAAATTTTAATAGTTTTAGAAAAAACCTGCATCCCTAATTCTTTTAACTTTAATTCTGACCAGCCACCAATATGACAATCGGCAATATGGGCAAATTTAACCATAAAAAGAATAACCTGGCTTCTTTATTAAAATTATATACACTTCACTATATATTCGGAGGATTTATCCTGGCCTTATCAATATTAAGACCGGGAGTATGCCCTTTTATTAATTTCAGAACTTTCTTTCTTTCATCAGGATTATTTTCAATATCATGATTAGCATTAATAATCAAACAATCTCCACCATATCTTGATAAAAAAGTTTCGTAAAGGTTATTTAACCTATCTAAATAATCATTTGCTGGATCAATCAATTTTGCTTCCTCTGGCCTATTTCTTTTAGAGATTCTCTCTCTTGCAAGATTAGCAGTACCTCTTAAATGAACTAACAAACTAGGAAATTTTAAATCCTCTTCAGCCTTATGAAAGGAATCTAAATAATTATCATAATCTAAATCAGAAAGAAATCCTTCATTATTTAAGTGAATAGCAAAAATATACGGATCTTCATATATGCTTCTATCCTGGACCCACCGTCCTTCAGATTCCTGCAATTCTCTATGATCTTTAGCTCTAGTTTCTAAAAAAAACATCTGTAAATCGTGGGCACGTTTAGAAGGTTTAACGCCAGCATTAATATCTTCATAAAAAGGAATTAAATATTCGTTTGCTTCTCCAACTCTTTCTTCTTTTAGTTTAAAATCCCACTCTTCAGAAATTATCTTTGCAAGAGTAGATTTTCCTAACCCAATATTTCCAGCAATACTAATAAACATAAAAACGTGAATATTTACTCATATAAAAAGCTATTTTTTTAGTAATTTTGGCAATTTTTGAGTTTTCAATAATTAAATGAAACTGAGAGTTTGTCCTTAGAAAAATAGGTTAAGATTTTAGGCTTCCAACATGTTTATATAATATAACAATTTGAATGTAACTATGAATGTTGAGAAACATACTAAAAAGATGTATGATCAATTTGGTAAAGAATACCAAAAAACAAGAAAAGAAAAACATAAAAGTCGCCTATATAATGAATTTCTCGAAGTTCCTTGCATGATTAAAGCGGTTGGAAATATCAAAGGGAAAAAATTACTTGATATTGGTTGCGGTGCAGGAGTCCATATCAAGAAATATCTCTCTAAGGGTGCCAAATGTCGAGGCATGGATATTAGTAAATCAATGATTGACATGGCAAAACAAAATTGTCCAAATGTTGATTTTAAAATTGGCCCTATGACTAAACTTCCTTACAAAAATTCTTCATTTGATATCGTTACTGCAAGTCTTAGTGTTGATTATATTAAAAATTTAATTCCTGTTTTCAAAGAGATTTCAAGGGTATTAAAAAAGGGAGGAGTTTTCTACTATTCCAATGAAAGCCCTATTGCTTCAGCAAGAGAAAGATATGAAGATAAAAATTTTAAAATTTTTGGGATAGGTAAATTTATTGATAAAAAAACAGGAAAACAAATTGCTCTTGGAAGAGGATGGAATGAAAGACTTGCAAAATGGGAAATGGTTCCTGGAATGTTGATGAAAACATACAACAAAACATTCAGAACCCAACTAAAGAGTTTAAGAGAAGCAGGATTTGAATTGATTGACTTGATTGATTGTAAACCCACCACAACATTTAGGAAATATGAACCAGCAGCTTTTAAGATATTCTCAAAATTTCCACTTTTTAGTATTTATGTTTCTCAAAAGAAATAAGCCCAAAACCTTTTTTATGTACATACGCCAGGAATCATATCAAACCTCTAACAATCTTTTTAGTTTCTTCTGGCCCTGAAACCGCCATACAAGTAACTCCAGTCGATTTAACAGGATAGTCGTTTCCACCCTCAAAAAGAGCATCCCCTATAAATAACATCTGTTTAATAGAGTAACCAAGATTTTTTTCTATTTGTTTTATTCCATATGACTTATCTATCCCTTTTCTTGTAATATCAATAGAAGATACTCCTCCAAGTCTTATTTCAAATTCTGGTATATATTTCTCAAGGATTTTCTTTATTTTTCTTCTTTTAGACAAATTCACATCCCAACAAGATTTCTTCTCAGTTGGAGCATCCTGACCTAAGGCTGAAAAAGTAACTTGGGATCCTCGATTTTCTATCCTTTCTCCGTATAGTTCTTTTTCATCAAAACCAAATTCATCTAACGATTTATAGAGGGAATCAATTATTTTTTCTATTTCTTCATTTGTTAGTTCTTCAGAATAAATTTTTTCCCATTCTTTATTGAATTTATAAAACTGAGTAGAACACACAGGAAACAGATATAAGTTTTTTAGTAATTCTTCAGAACAATCAAGACCTTCCAAGAATTGTTTTTTAAACTGGGTGTAAGTTCCGCCAGAAATAATAGCAACTTTTTTCTTACTTAGTAATTTAGAAAAAAGCTCCGACATCTCTTCATCCATTTCTGTCTTACTTTCTGCCAATGTCCCATCTAAATCAAATATAATTAAATCTTTGCCATCCATTATTACTATCTAAGAATTTCAACTTATAAAATCTATGAAAGAAAAATAACTATTTACTTTTCATCTTAGGCAAATTATTAATGTTGAATATTTTCCCAAGAAATAATAGCATCTCCCGGTAATGCCTTAAGGATTTTCTCCTGTAAGTCCCACCCATCTTCCAAGGCATTTTCATCAATAGGGACATTTTGGCATCGAGGATTAGCTTTTACAATAATTTCATAATTTATGGGGTGGGCAGGCATCCCATTAGGTATAAATTTATCGCACCCATAAAACACATCCCTAGTATCTAGACCTATCTCTTCCAATTTTGTTTTTTCTTCTGAATCATGTATAATGCGAACATACTGCCCTCTTTCATTCCTAACAAGGCCACACCCATCAAAATAACCATCCCTGTGACTTCCCTGTTTTAAATGATTACAATAAATACATACCCTCTCATCCATTCTTGGTTGTTTTTCTGCCATAATAGCGAAAATTACATAAACTATTTAAATTTAACTGAAAAAACTTACAATCCCTCCTACGGATCACAAAATTATAACAAAACTATTTACTTTTCATCTTAGGTAAAACTTTGTACGCATAAATCGCCCCAAGAATTAAAACCGACCAAAAAATCATCCAAGTTATAATCCCAATAACAAACAAAACCATAACAATTACTAAAACCAGAATTAAAAAAAGTGAAGTTAATTTTTTCATATTCATTTTTTCCTCTTTCTATACCATTTCCAACCTTTCTTGGCTTTTCTAACGTGATCTCTAGCTACATAAAAGATATAAAATATTTCCAAAATGGCCAAAGTATTAATTAAAAATATTAAAATAAACCACACAATTTCTTTTCTTCTAGCAGCCTTCCACAAAGCATAGCCTTTCCAAGGCAATTGCCATAAAATCAAAAATATAAGAACAACCGAACCCCATGCAGTTTGAAAAAAAGCTTCCAAAGGCATTTATTTCAACTCCAATGCTTGTGAATCATTTAACATATGAACTGTTTTCCCCAATTTGTAACCCATATCCTCACACATTTCAATCAATCCTTTCATGTGTTCGTGTGTACCTTGACAAGGTATTACATTTTCCGGTTTAAAGATTTTTAACATATCTCTCATATCCTCTCTATAAATGTGCCCACTTGCGTGCACATCCAAAAATAGTCTAGCTTTTTTCTTTTTCAATCTGTCTTCCATCAATCTTCTATTTTCCAAATTTGGAGTGACCGGAATTGTTTTAGTAGAAAAAATCACATGATCATCTTGAACAAATTTAAACGGTAAGCTTCCAGTACTCATCCTAGTCAAAATGGCTCCGGGCTCAGCTTGGTTCCCAGTACAAAGTATCAAATATTTATCTCTGCCCCTCTTCTCAATTTCTTTCAATTTCTTCTCAACTTGTCTCGCATAACCGAGAATTTCAACATTTTTAGAAAAACTAACCAACCCCACTTTTTCAGCAGTTGTTACATACTTATGCATACTTCTACCCATCATAATAACTTTTCTATTCAGTTTTCTTCCAAACTCTATTGCACTATGTAACCTAGCTAGTTGACTAGCAAACGTGGTAACAATCATTGCATGACCTTCCCCGTGAGTTCCCAACATAACATCCTTCAACATCTCTCTAGCAACCATCTCAGAAGGAGTTTTTCCAGAAGTACCAGCATACAAAGTATCCATAATCAAAGCCTTAACTCCCCTATTTCCAATGCTTTTCATTCTTCTATAATCAGGAGAGTCCCACAAAACAGGATTATTATCTAATTTGAAATCATTACCATATACAATTGCACCTTCTCTCGTATGCACAACAATCAAAACTGTATGTGGAGTAGAATGTGTAACATGTAAAAGTTCAACTTCTAAATTCTTAGATATTTTATATTTTTTTCTACCAATTAATTCGACAAATTCATTTGGTATTCTAATTCTTTCATCCTTAAGTAAAGTTTTCAAAACAGCCAAGGTATACGGAGAACCAATAACTGGGCAATTATACTTTTCTGCCAAATAAGGAATAGCACCAATATGGTCCAAATGGCAGTGACTTGCAACAATAGCTTTGACTTTATCCTTCAAAGAATCCAAACAAGTATCATCAGGAATAGCACCAAGTCTTTTCAAACCTGCCGGGGTTAAATTTCTTCTATCCCCCCCTTCTTCTTCAAATGATATTAATTTTGGTAAAAAGAATCCCATATCAAAAATAACAATTTCGTCATCAACCTGAACGGCAGTCATATTCTTACCAACTTCATTAAAACCACCGACCGGAAAAACTCTAATGTCCATATGAGTCTAAACTTCAAGAACAGTGTTTAAATAGCTTTCCATCAATAATATACAGTTCAATTTCGAAAGGTTTTTAAATGAAAATTCCCAAATGAAGGCATGTCAATCATACTACAGTCAATACATAATTTATTGTTAGCAATACAGGGGCCTGCAAACGAATTAGTGGTTATGTTTCCAGGAACATTGTTAACATTTACTTTAGTCAGTGTCATGATTAGGAAGAAAATTGTTAATTTTTTATGGTCTTTTAAAAAGTAACTTTGTCACCAATTTTTAAAATATTTTCGCCTTTATTCATTTCAATAGCGTATTTAGCAGATTTTTTTGGAGCAATATATGATTGAAACGGTTTAGCATCTCTAACATCAACAACCTTTTTATTAGAATCTAAAAAAATAATATCTAAAGGAAAGAATACAAAAAACATACCAATAACAGAACCAAACCTAGGTTCAAAATCATCAACTAAAATAAGACTCCTTCCCTTTTTTAGTTTTTTAGAAAACATTAACCCTTTCGTTTTAGAAAAAAAACTCTCACAATACCTTGCTTTAGAAACCACTTCTCCATTTAATTTAATATTCACGCCCACTTTTTTACCTTAAAATAAACGCTCATTGAAATAACAGAAATAAGCATAATCAACAAAGGAATATAAAATCCAAATTGGCTATCAAAAAACGGAATATTGGCAAAGTTCATTCCCCAAATCCCAGATATTAACATAGGTAACAACAACAAAGAAGCAACAACCGTAAAGCCCCTCATAATATCATTCAATTTATTTGAAACAGAACTCATATACATCTCCATCGCTCCAGTAAGTCTTTCTCTCAATAGTTCAGTAATTGAAACCACTTGGTCGGTTTCAATTTTTAATTCAGACAACCAATTATTATTTTTTTCTTTTATATATTTAGAATATCCTCCAGAGATTAAGTCAACCAAATTTCTATTTGTATTTAGAGCTCTTCTGAGGTGCATAACTTTTCCTTTAAGATCAAAAATTTTTGATGGTTTATCCATCTTTCCATCTAAAATATCATCTTCTAACTGATCAATTTCATCTTCCAACCTATCTAACTCAGTATGGTACCTTTTATTTACATATGAAGAAATTCTAAAAAATAAATAAGTTAGACCATTAGAGAAAAATTCCTTTCCTTCTTTTCCGCCCAATAATTCATATAAATCCTCAAGTGCACAAATCTTCTTTTTATGAACTGTAACTATCATTTTATTACTAATAAAAATTCCAAAAGGAGTATACCTTCTCTTAGGACCAAGTGCTCTCAATATTATCATAGAATATCCTTTCCTATTGATTATTCTTGGTAGAGATTCTTGATCTAAAGACTTCTGCAAATCACTAACATAAATTCCGGTTAGCTTACAAATTTTTTTTAATTCTAAAGCATCCGGATTAGAAGAATCAATCCACATTTTATCTCCTGAATTAAAAGGTGACAAAGACTTCTTTACAACTCTTTTTGAATATATCAAAGACCTAATCATTACATATAATCTTGAAAAATTAATTTTTAAATGTTTCTATCTTCCATAAGGCTTTTAAGTTAATCGATACTAATCAAATATATGGATGAAAACAAAGAGGAAAGTATATACAGCGACGAAGTTGTAGAAAAAAAAGTTGATGATGATGAACTTGATTCAGAAGAAGCAGGTTTCATGCAAGGCTACAACGAAGAATAAAAATCAACAAAACCATCAATTCTAATAGACACCTTAATCTAAAAATATTGGCGTCAGAGCAAGAGACGAACAATCCTAAAACCATTCTTAAGTCAACCGAAATCAACAAATCTCAAGTTGCTCCGCCAATACAATAAGAACGAGACTATAAAATATAAAAAACTATCTATTCTGCAGTAAAATCATCAATACTATATTTAAAATCTTTATCAGATTTTATCATTCCTTTATTTTTCATATATTCTTTTGCCAGAATCCAAAATAAAATCGCCAAGCTTTTTTTACCTTTATTGTTACAAGGAACAACTAAATCAATATTAGCACATTCATTATTAGTATCACAAAAAGCAATAACAGGAATTCCTAATTTAGCTGCGTCTTCAACTGCATTTTTATCTGGCCAAGGATCACTAACCACAATTAATTTGGCTTCAATAAAATCCTCTAAGTCCGCGTTAGTAAGCAAACCTGGAGGGTATCTACCTATGATAACATTTATTCCAGTACTTTTAGAAAATAATTTTGTTGGTTTCCAACCATTTTCTCTCCTACATACAACCAATATATCTTTAGGATCAAATTGGCTTAACAAATTTATAGCATTCTTTATCCTATCATTTATTTGTTCAACATTTAAAACAGATAATCCATCAGAACGAACCTTGTAAATAAACTTAGACATAAACTTAGTTCTGAGTTTGGTTCCTATGTGGATTCCAGCTTTCAAGTAATCATCAAGCTCAACTAGTAATTGCTTTTCTTCCATAGAGTATTTGGCAAAATTATCTATTTATAAAACTTTTTATTTAATCAGCTTTTTAATGACTTTAATAGAGTTTTTTGTAGCAGAAGAGCCTTTTCTAATAATACTTGGAACACTACCAAAGTCAAATTTAGATATCCCAATTAAGTCGGGTTTTATGACATAATCGGCATTTAACAAAGAATATTTACTCAGTTCATTAACCATAATACTAAAAGAATTTGAAGTAATCCTAAGCAATTTGGGCCCCTTTAGCTTATGTCTTTTAAAGAAGCCGACTATTTTTTCAGGGTGTTCTAAAATATTTTTAATAATCCAGGGAAGGTTTTTCTTCTTAGCAACATATTTATTGATTTCTTCGATCTCTTGTTCTATCATTTTTTTTTCAATTTTCTTTAGAAACTTTTTACTTTTTTCAGTTTTCGAGCTTACAATAACATCTTTCAAAGGAACAGATAAATCTACAGCAATTACAATATCTGCACCCATGCTTTTTACTATATCTACAGGAACGGGATCTACAACTCCTCCATCAACCAACACCCTTCCATTATATTCATGAGGAACAAAAATACTAGGTAAGGAAATACTAGCTCTAAGAGAACTTGCAACATCTCCTTTCTTAAAAATAACTTTTTCTCCCTTATAGACATCGGCAGCAACTACTCGTAATGGGATTCTTAAATCTTTAAATTTTTTATTCTTTAACAAAACTCTCAAAAAAGTTTCAATTTTATCTCCAGAAAGTATCCCTTTATCAGGCAAAGTAAAATCAACTAAGTTTTCCCACTTAGTTGTCAAAGCAATCTTCTTCAAATCTTTTATTGGCATTCCAGAAGAATATAAGGCAGCAACGACCGCACCCATACTAGTACCAGACAAATAATCAATTTTAATATTATTTTTTTCTAAAACCTCTAAAATCCCAATATGTGCCAAACCTTTTGCTGTTCCCCCTCCCAAAGCTAAACCTACTTTTTTCATTTTATTTTCCTCAACCGACTATACTTAGCTACTCTCTCTTTACCATAAACTCCACTTTTTAAAAAATCTCCACCAAAAATATAACATAAATCAGAAAGAAAATCCTCTTTAGTCTCTCCAGACCTATGAGAAAAAATGATTTTAATCTTATTTAATTTACAATATTCAACAACTTTCTTAACTTCAATTAAAGAACCAATTTGGTTAGGTTTTACAATAACTCCATCAACCTTAGATCTCTTAACTCTCTCAAAATTAGTAACAGTCAAATCATCTCCAACTACCAAACAACCCCTAACTTTTTTTCTTAGTTCTTTAAAACCATCAAAATCCTCCTCGTGTAAAGGGTCCTCCAAATATCCAATTTTATATTTTTTAACTAAATGAACCAAATAATTGATTTGTTCATCTTTATCTAAAGAAACTTTCTTCTTATTGAAGGAATAATTCTTATAGTGATATTTTCCATTTTTAAAAAAAGACGAAGCAGCAACATCCAATCCAATCCTAATTCCATATCCTAATTTATAAGACAATTCATCTGTTGCTTTTTTTAGTATATCCAAGACTTTCAAATTGCTAAAATTAGTAACCAACGCGTCCTCGTCATTTCTTTCTTTAATTTTTAAATTTTTAACTAAATATAAATAAACTGCTTGATTCACTTTAACTCTTGTAACAAAATCTTTACAGTTTTCAACATACACTAAAAACTCCTGAAAATCTGGTTTTAACCTACCTTTAGTATGCAATCCTCCTCCCAAAACATTCCCTAAAGGAATTGGCAATTTTCTATATCCAGAATTAAATTTCATGTAAGGCTTTTTGAAATTTTTTAAAATGGCATACTCCAAAGCAACATTAGGATTAGAACCAAAGTCAAAAACTTTCTCTACTTTTTTTAAATCATCAAACTTATTTATTTCTATTCCTTTTAACATATCAAAAGAATTTATTTTTTTAATCACTTGATTTAAATTTCCTTTATAATATTTTTTTTCATATTTTCCTTTACTTTTTCCAGTTGGAGCAGAAGCCTTAGATTTACCAATATCGGACTTTACTGTAATTTCAATACTATCTTCATTTCTAGAATTTTTTATCTTCTTGGCACTAATCTCTTTTATAATCATAATCTAAAAATTAAAATTCAAATATATAAATATTACTCTTCTCTTAGTTTTGCTTTTTCCATTGCTTCTCTAACTTCTTCTAAATTTTCACCGTTATATCTAATGACTTGTTCATGACTATATCCTTCATTTTCTTTACTGGCCGGCATTATAACTAAGCCTCTTTTTCTCCAACCAAGCCATCTTTCAACATATCCTGTAAAATCATCTACAAGAATTTTTCCATAAATCAATCCTTTATCCCTAGTCATAGTGACATCTTGATCTTCTCCCAAATTTCTATCAATCCACTTTTTTTTACCCGACCAAGCATACGGGTTTTTTCTTGGTCCTTGAGTCAAAATCATTGTTCTATACCCCAACTCTTTAGCAACCTCAAGAATATCCCATCCCAATTGGAACCTAGGTAAATTCTCCCACCAATCCTCAGATCTTCTTATTAAATCAGAACGTTTTTTTATATACTCTGGAGCATTACTTCTTATTGGCGGATGAAAAGTAGGTTCATCTGAGGATCTTAATTCTTCTAATTTTTCAAATAATCCAGCATCATAATCACACAAAGTACCATCCATATCAAAAAGAGCAATATTTTCTAATTTCATCTTAAAATCAGAAAAGAATTTTAATATATAAAACTAATGAAAAAAGAAAAAAATTAAGGCATAGGCCTTTTAATGGTTATAGGTAAAATACCTTTCTCAAATTCTAACATTGCTATTTTGATAGGATTATAATTTAATCCAGTCAATTCAGATTTACCCAGTTTCAACAACAAAGGTGCACCCATACTCAATTGCAATGCTCTTGCTCCAATAATTCTAGCTTTTTCATACTTTGTTAGTTTCATTTCAAAACCTTCCTTATTTCAGCAGATTTCTTAACAGCTAAACCAATCATTTCATCAACTTGGTCTATTTCCAAACCAACATTTCCACCTTTTTGCATGGCATGTATATCTCCTTTTTCAGATACAGATACACTAATTCTTGCATCAAAGTTTTTTTCTTCTTCTAAAATTGGATCAACCATTGATTTTCCACCAATATTAACAACTGTACAAGTTACTGGCATCAAATTTAAAGGTATTTTTGTCTTTGTAAAATCTCCATAGACAATTTTATCTCCATTTAATTTAGGGAACACTGCACTTTTTAAAGCAGCAGTAGCAGCCAAAGAAGCAGCATCTATCAGATTTCCATCATTATTTAATGGATAGATATCAACAAATACAATCCAAACTAACTCTCCTTTTCTGACACATAACTTTTTAGTGTCAAGCATCTTACTTTCCCTAATTCCTCTATCAACAACCCTTGCTAATTCTATAGCTTCTGGACCAGGTGGTCCGGATAAAAACTCTGGGTCCGCCATAGGACTAAGTTCAGCACCAGTAATCAAAACCCCATCTTCCGGACTATCCGGATAAGGTTCACCAATTGCCATCTTAACTCCTACAAAAACTTCTGTTTCTCCCCATGTAACCTTGGCAGAACCTTCAGCTTTATTAGAAACACCCAATTCAATTTTAATTGGTTTTCTTAATTCATCGAATTTTCTTCCATCCGTTCTAGCATCTTTATCTGCTAATGTCTCAACATAACTTTTACTCATTTTCCTGCCCCCTTATACTTATCCTTCAAGGCTTTCACTTGCAGCTTCTTAATACTCTGAACTGCTTTCTTGCCCATTTCTAAGGCTTCTTTAATTTCTTTCTGTGTCATATTTCCATCCATTTGCAACAATGTAATTTTTCCAGATCTAGGTAAAACAGCGATTGGTAAATCAGTTGCTCCGTCCTTATAATCTTCTTCTTCTTTAGTTAGGTCAACACAGATTTTGTCTCCAACTTTTCCTACAGCTACACTGCAAACCAAGTCTTTCATTGGGGCACCTGCATCAGCCAAAGCCAAAGCAGCAGCGTTTATCCCCGCAGTTCTTGTTCCTGCATCTGCTTGGAGGATATTAACATATATGTCAAATCCAGTATTTCCAAATTTGCTCAAGTCCACAACTGGGAACAAAGCACTTTCAGTAACTCTAGAAATTTCATTACTTCTCCTTGTTGGACCAGGTCTTTTTCTTTCAGTAACAGAAAAACTCATCATGTCATAATGGCATCTCAAAAGTCCTCTGCTAGGATTCTGTAAAAAAGACGGAAATACATCTCTTGGTCCATAAACTGCAGCTATTGCAATTGTATTTCCCATTTTAAACATGGCACTTCCGGTAGCTCTTTTTATTATTCCTACTTTAGCTTCCATCGGCCTTATTTCATCAAATTTTCTTCCATCAAATCTCTTTGCATACGTCATTTTATTTACTCTCCTTCTTCAAAAATTCACTAATTTTATCAGTTAGTCCTTCTCCGTGAGCCTCTTTTTCAACTTGTCTAATTGCTTTAACAGCTAGTAGTTGTTTATCTGGCTCACCTCCAGAAATCCATACATACCCATTTTGCCCAACGACAATAAAACAATCTGTATGTTCTTTTATCAAAGAGATCATACTTCCTTGTTTTCCAATAATTCTTGGAACTCTTGTAGGTTGAACTTTTATAAGTCTTCCATTACTTAACTTTCTTGTTCCAGGTACTTTCATGCTGGCATCAATAATTTTGCTTCCAACAACTTTAGTAATCTTGCAAGCAACATAGTCTCCAAAGGTGTAATATTGCCTTAAGTCTGCTCCATTTGGAATAAATTCTCTGCTTCCATCTCTTAATGGTATTGTAGCAAAGAATGGCCATCCAAAATCAACTCTCCAACCATACATTCCTATATCAACTACCTTTCCAACAATAGTATCTCCATCTTTAGGTAAGTATTTACCACCTAAAGGAACAACTTTCAAAAGTCTATTATCTATATGTGCTAATCCAACTTTTAAAGATAAAATTTTATCATCTTCTCTAAATGCCCCTTCTCCGGGCAAATTGTCCATTCCTTCAGCTAGTTCTTCTCCTGGAACAACCAGCTGTCTTTCTTCTATTAATATTTTTCCCATTTTTTCCTCCATATATTACTTCATTTCTTTTGATTCAATCTGACCGTGAGCTATATTATTCAAATCATTAAATAATCCTTCCTGCAATCCTGCAGGAACCTCTACATTTACAGATAATCTTCCATCCCCTAACCATTCTTCTTTCAGAATTTTAGAATATTTTTTTATTATTCCAAAACTTCTTCCAGATGCATCGGCAGGGATAACTAAGTTTAATTTTTTTATTTCATAAGAGATAGGTAAAATTTCTTTCAATTCAGAAATTATAGATTCTACCTGTCCCTCGGCTGATTTAAACTCTTCTATTTTTACTTTCCTTTCATCCATTACAGATTCAATTCTTTCTAAAGGGTGTGGTAAATTGTTTTGAGGATTTACAGCATATTGAGAAATTATAAAAGCAATTTTTTTCTTTTTCTCTTCTCTTAACTTACTTTTATACTCCGTAGTTAACTGTATTTCTCCTTTCTTCAAAATAACTTCAGCAACTGCTCTTTTGTCATCTGTTCCAAAAATATTTACTAAATCGGTTTCTGATGCATGTTCTCCTTTTTTTATATCTTTAAAAACAGCATCTGTAACCAATGCTTCATCTAATTCAGCATCTCCCCTTTTATATTGCATTGCTTTTTCACAATTTACCAAGATTTCAAAACTATGTTCTTGTTTTTTCAATCTTGCCGTTACACTATTTTCTACATTACTCATTTTTGACATTTCCTAATGTACTCCTTAGTCAACCTCTTAAATTTCTTATCACTAGTTCCAATAGAACACCCATCTAATCTATCCAAATTGAAATCTTTTCCAAGAACTTTTTTCAAAGCATTTGTAGCTAATTTAACTCCTTCAACTAAAGAAAGGTTATCCTTATAATTTTTTGATAAAATTTCCTTTAATTCGTCCTCAAATTCTCCAATAGCTGTTGCTTTGTATTCCCAATGTATTCCCGTAGGATCAGTCAAAAATAATTGTGGACCGTCGTTAACTCCTGCAAACAATAAAGAAACTCCAAACGGTCTAGCTCCACCATATTGTGTGTAAGCTTGTTTCATGTTAGAAACTTCTTTAACTAAAGAGTGAGGTTCCATAGGTTCATCATAAGCAACCCTATATTGTTGAGCAATAACTTGAGCCTTCTCAATCAAAATTCTTGCATCACTCATAATACCCGATGCGGCTGCAGCAATATGTTCATCAACTTGAAAAACCTTTTCTACACTATTTACCACTATCAATTTATCTATAACTCTCTTATCTGCTAAAAGCAAAACGCCGTCTTTACAAACAATTCCCAAAACAGGAGTTCCTTGTTTTACTGTTTTTTTAGCATACTCTACTTGTAATAATCTTCCATCAGGACTAAACATTGTACTAGCCCTGTCATATCCCATCATTTGATGTTGAACTGATTCTTGCATTTATATCATTCCTCCAAAAATTTTTTCCTTGCTTTATTAAGTATACCTGATGCTCCGATAACATTAATTGTTACTTTTTCTTTTCCTATATTTTTTATTAAACTAAAAGCCATTTTTACTTCATCCTGATATTTCACATTCGTTTTTACTATTCCTTTTTTTCCTTTCGTTTCTACAAGCATAAAACCTGCTTTAGCAATTCCCAACTCTCCAAGAAATTTAAGTACATTATTTGAGATACCATTTTCCAATTCTTTCTCAAGAATTTTCTTTTCAGATATCGTTTCATACACAATGTAACGTTTCTTTTCCTTTAAACTAGGTAATATCGGTTTCATTCTTATAACCGAGAAGATAATTTAACAAACAATATATCCTTCTCACGACAAAATCCAGTAGAAATTAATGGTTTATAAACTTTTCTCTTACTTCTTTTTGTTGGTTGTTTTCTTAATGATTTTCTTTTTCTTAACTGGCTTCTTAGAAACAATTTTTTTCTTAACGGGTTTTTTAACAACCTTCTTCTTAATAACCTTCTTCTTAGCAGGTTTCTTCTTAACAACCTTTTTCTTCTTGCTTGGCTTCCTAGTAAAATACTTCCAACAAGGGTAAATTTTCTTGGTATACGGACTAGCCTTCCAAATTTTTACAACCTTCCCATTAAGTACATCTATTCTACAAAAAGTAGAGTAAACAGCAGGCTGCATATATGTTCCATCTTTCAAAACAAACTGAATATCATACGCACCAGAACTCCAATTATCTGTAAATTGTTGAATATGTCTCTTTAAATCCAACATGCTATAAGCATTTGGTCTTCTTATATTCATATATTTATTTTTATGATAGGGTGCTTTGTAAGTTTCTCTTATTTTCAAAACCATCATAGGCCGAATAAAATTAACTTTAATCGCTTCATCAATTACCATCTAAAAGTATAAAATAAAAAAGAAGTTTATAAGTTTTTCTAGTATTTCTCTAAGATTCTCTTAAAAACTCTCATAGAATCACTATTTCTCAACTCAAATTTATTTCTTGCAAAGCTAGAAAAAATCATTTTAACTTTATATTTCTTACATAATTTATAATTAAAAAACATTCTACCCAAAATTTTAGTTTTTTCTTTAGAATTGAATAACAAAGAAAAATCAAAACCAATAGTAACATCATTTTGTTTGGCCAATTTACACAAAACTTGATTTAATCCAGATTTCCTATAATGAAAACTATCTTTTCTACTATTTAATTCTGGACTTAGTAAAATATCTATTTTTTTATTTTCAACACAAAACCGATTTACCTTCTCATCTCCACCTAAAACAATAACTTTTCCTTTTTCTTTAAGAATTTCATCCCTTAATTTATTTAAGGGTACATCAATAACCCTAACTAACTCGGATTTTATCCCTAATTTTTCTTCAAATTCCTTATTTTGTTTTAAAGTTAACATAATATACAACAAAAATAGAAATTTATAAAACTTCTTTTTTAACAAATTCAACAATCTCTTTTAATTTATAACCTTCTGAAGTATCCAAAATCAACAAATTATGTTTCTTCTCTTTGGCTTCAATAACAAAGCTATCAAAAATTTCAACTTCTACATTCTCTCTTACTTTCTCAGAAGAATATTTTCTTTTTTTCAATCTATCACGTAAAATACCAATATCGCAAGTTGTAACAATACACAAATCAATATATTTTTTAGGAATTAAATGCGCAAATATAGAATCAATAACCAAATTCTCAGAATTATTTATCTTTTCAACTAAAAACTTAATTAATTTTTTTTCATCAACAATCTCGCATTTTTTTTCTTCGTCATATCCAGAAGATAATTTATTTTTTTTAATTTCTTTAGTAACATCAAAATATTCAAACTTCAAAGATTTAGCTAACTTTTTAGATAAGGTACTCTTTCCAGAACCTACGGAACCCGAAACACAAATAATAACCATAAAAAAAAATATAATTAAGAACTTTTAAATCTAACTAATTTTTCTCTTCATCTCTTCAAGAGAAAATCTTCTAAACTTTTCAGGAATAGTTCCTTTAAATCTGTCACTAATTAACGAAGATAACTCGGGATAAGAACCAGTACGATAAACAAAAGTTTCCTCTTCTGGAGCATCAAAAAGATAATCTATTAAATCCGTAGTCAAACTATTTTTAAGTGCAATAATTCTTCTCAAATTCGACGCCCACTCATCCAATATCAAATCTTCTTTAGTTGGTTTATAGGCACCATCAAAGGGTTTTACCTCAGTAGCAAATCTCTGTTTATAATATTCTCTTTCTCCAAGAATTCTTACATCATCAAAGATTTCCAACAATTTAGTACTCCTAACTTCCTCTTTTCCATGTTCAACCAAAAAATCATGCATCTTAAGAATCTCAAAATCACAAGTCCTTTTTACATCACTCAAAACAGAAAAATATAATTGAAAGGCCTGTCTGTATTTATTTATTTGTGGTAATGCCTCTTCATTAGAAAACGAAGGATCAATTTTAGGACAAGATTCAACAATAGATTCCAAATGTTGGGGATCAATTCTATCGTGGTGATATATTTCGCCGGTATGATTAACAGAGATAGCCACATTTGGAGGGAGCACAACATTTTCAAAAACTTCAGGATGCTCAGTCATAAAATCATAAATATCTAATTGGCAATATGCAACAACTTTTCTAGATTTTCTAATTAATTTTGTTAAAACATCATAACTTTTCTCAGGAAAGCCCGGATCCACTATAAAATCAAAATCCCTTTTGAAATACTGCTCCTTTAAATAATGTAAATAATTTCTCTCGCTTTCTATAATCCTAGAGGGAATAATAACTTTATTTTCTAATCCCGAAGCTTCACTATTGGCAATAAAATGCCCAAGAACTGGAAGAACATCAACTTCCATCCGAATTCTCAGTTCATTTAAATTTCTAAGATAAGCATCCATATTTGAGGAACTCCTTCCCCTAAAACTATTATTGACTTCAACCATAAAAAAGGGAATCAACAAAAACTTAAAAAACTAACTAATAACCGTGCCTTTGAATTTTCTTTCCTTCAAAACCTTTTTTAAATTCCTCAAATCATCACAAACAATAAAAGTCTTAATTTTATACTTTTTAATCAACTTAGCAGCAACCTGATCCAAAACGAAATGTTGACCAGCTTTATATTTAATTTTATTGGCCATGACTAAAAACTTATCATAACTAATCTCCTTAATCAACTTAGAATTTTTCAATTTGGGATGTTTTGTGTACAATCCAATTACATTTGTAATATTAACAAAAAAATCAGCATCTATTTCTTTAGCAACTTCAGCAGCATTTGCATCAGAAGTAATTCCAGACCTTTCTCCCAGTGCCCCACAAATAACTAAATTGTTTTTCTTTAAATCATTTTTAACATGTTTTATTTCAATAGGAAATCTTCCACTAAAACCAAAAATTCTTCTAACTAACCTTGCATTAATTCTAGTTGAAGAAATTCCGACAGCAGAATAAGCTTTTTCTCCTTTTTTCAACTTAACTAAAGGATCAATATACTTCCTAGCAGTACTTCCACCGCCAGTAACAATAACAATTTTATTCCTCTTAGAAAACTTTTTAATAACCTTGCTAAACTTCTCTAAATATTTATAATCAACTTCCTCTGGAATAATTACAGAACCACCCAAACTAATAACTACTTTCATCACTTTAACCTAAAAATTGCAATATTTAAATCTTATCATATAAATTCTTTTAAATCACCCATCTATCAAATTCTTAATGATAATTGGCATAACTGGATATTATGGTTCTGGAAAGGATTCTGTAGCAAATTACTTAGTAGAAAGGAGTTTCATCCACTATTCTTTATCTGATGAAATAAGAGAAGAACTAAAAAAAAGAAAGATAAAAATAACAAGAAAGAACTTAATCAAACTTGGGAATGAATTAAGGAAAAAAGAAGGGCCCTCATGTTTAGCTAACAGAGTAAAGGAAAAAATAGACACAGCAAGACACCATGTAATAACATCCATAAGAAACAAAAATGAGGTCCTAGCATTAAAACGATTAGATAACTTTCTATTAATTAATTTAAAATCTCCAATAGAACAAAGATTTGAAAGACTAAAAAAAAGAAACAGAGAAGAAGACCCCAAAACAATTGAAGAATTAAAACAAAAAGAGCTTCAGGAACAATCTTCAAACATAGAACATCAACAATTACATTTAACTGTTGAAATGGCAGATGTAATAATGAACAATGATTCTACATTAGATATTCTTTACAAAAAAATAGATAAATTCTTACAAGACTGGTGGCCAAAATTATGTTTAGAACGGCCTTCATGGGATGAGTATTTTATGAACATAGCACACGAAGTAGCAAAACGTTCAGATTGTATGAAACGACACACGGCTGCCGTAATAGTAAAAGATAAAAGAATAATTTCAACAGGATACAATGGAGCACCAAAAGGACTAAAAAATTGTAACGAGGGAGGATGCAAAAGATGCAACTCATTCGGACATACTGGAGAAGATTTAGGAGAATGTATTTGTTCTCATGCTGAGGAAAATTCAATAGTTCAAGCAGCATATCATGGAATAAGTGTAAAAGACACAGTTCTTTATACCACCCAATCACCTTGTGTAGCATGTACAAAATTAATAATCAATTCTGGAATAAAAGAAGTTATTTGTAATTTAAAATATCCTATGGATAAGGGAGCATCAGACCTACTAAGAAAATCACATGTAAAAGTTAGGTTTCTTTAATCAACAGTAAACAATCTAGAATCATTAACTAAAAATATTCTAGCTCTTGCTCCAGCATCTAACCAACCGTGAGCATAATTTAAAGCTGCAAAAGCATTCACATAATCATCTTTAGAAAAAAAATGCTTAGCATCAGAAATATACCTAGAAATCATATCCAAAAAATCTAAGCCAACTTCTTTAAACTCGGGATTGACTTTTCCTTTAGCCATTTCATACGCTTCTCCAGTAATAGAAAAATACTTTTCAATTTTTTCTTTAGTGATTTCTTTCATATATTTTCAAAAATATACTTCTTTTATAAATATATCTATATAAACAAAATCAAATTCCCATATACATGCCAAGAGCAATATCAAATGGTCTAGATTCAATATTAGATGAAAAATTTCCAGTCTTAGACCATGGTTTCATAATTCCAGTGGATTATATGGGAAATGACTCCGCAATCGTTCAGGCCGCAAGAACAAGTTACGGAAAAGGAACAAAAAAAATTTCTGAAGATAGGGATTTAATAAGATATTTGATGAGACATAGGCACACTACTCCTCTTGAGATGTGTGAATTAAAACTCCATGTAATGGTTCCGATGGACATATGGAGACAGTGGATACGTCATAGAACTGCATCGGTAAATGAATACTCAACAAGATACTCAGAAGCAATAGATGAGAAAAAAACAACTTCTTCAGAAAAGTGGAGATTACAAGGTCATCACAACAGACAAGGTAGCGAAGGATTCTTAGACCAAGAAACAGGAAAAACACTAACCTCGAGAGAAACAGAATTCCACAGAGAAGCAGAAAGGCTATATCACGAAAGACTAGATGCAGGAGTAGCAAGGGAACAAGCAAGAAAAGATTTACCTTTATCGACATACACACGGGCATATTGGAAAATGGACCTACATAATCTTCTTCATTTCTCAGCTTTAAGATTAGACGAAAAAGCACAATTAGAAATCAGAGAATATGCACAAACAATTGGAAAAATCATAAAAGCCTGGGTGCCATTAACTTGGGAAGCATTCGAAGATTACAGATTAAATGCTCTGACCCTTTCACAACCAGAATTACAAGTAAACATGTTAGTAATGAAAGGAATGACTTTAGACAAAGCATTGACAGAAGTGGGAATCACAAACAAAACAGAATCCAGAGAAATAAGAGAAAAATTTAGACTAATGTACCCTAATGATTAAAAGATGACTAAATTCATAGTATTTGAGGGGATAGATGGCTGCGGAAAAGGTACACAGATTCTTAACGCAATAGATTTACTAAAAGACCATACAACTTTATTTGTAACTAAAGAACCTTCAACACTAAAAACGGGAAAATTAATTAAAAGACTATTAAAAGAACAAGATGATCCAAAAACAAACGCAGAATTATTTACAAATTTATATACAAAAGACAGAAAGGAACATAATAAAATAATTTTAAAACAATTAAACCAAGGACATACAGTCATATGTGATCGATATTATTATTCTACGATTGCTTATCAACAAGCTCAAGGAGACAACATAAAAAAAATATTGAAACAATCCAAAAAATTTTTAGTTCCAGATTTAACATTAGTAATTGATATTCCTGCAGAAACTGCAATGCAAAGACTAAAAGCAAGAGGTAAAAAGAAAGAAAAGTTTGAAAAGCAAAAATTTCTAGAAGAATTAAGAGAAACTTATTTGAAAATGCCTTACTATGGAAAAATTCTAGATAAAAATTCAGATAGAAAAGAAAACATTATAATAATAGATGGGAATAGAAAACCAGAAAAAGTTTTTGAACAAATTAAAGAAGAACTAAAGAAGTTATAAAAACATTTATAAACAATTTTTCCCAAAACAATTCTATGTACATAGGCATATATTTAGCCTTAATTTTAAGTATGTTTCATTTCATTAGTGGAATCTTTGTAAAATTCACAAGAAAACACATTTCAAAATTAATGAGTCTTGCAGCAGGAATTTTGATATCGATAATATTTATAGAAATGCTTCCAGAATTTGCTAGACAAGCCTTAGAAACCAATTACTTACTATTTATCCTTCCTTTAATGGGTTTTGTAGCTTTTCATTCAATAAGGGCATATAATTACAAACACATAAAAACAAAAAAGGAATTAAAGGGAAGATTCAGAAAAAATCATATTTTGGCCTTCTTTATGGAACACTTTATCATAGGGTTTATACTTACAATTTCTTTCAAAACCCCGGTAGTGTCTTTATTGCTTTTCTTGCCATTCATTTTACTAACAATTTCATCATCTATCTTATTAAGAATAATAGATAAAACTTCCAAAAGCAATATACTCAAATTAGCTTTAGGATCATCAACACTACTTGGTGCAATAACTGCTACATTATTTTCATTTAACGAACTTTTCTACATCGGTTCATTTGGTTATGTTCTTGGTTCACTAATCTATATAGTATCAAGAGACATAATGCCAGCAGAAGAAAAGAAAGAAAGCTTGCTATTCTTTGTAATTGGGTTGATTTTTACATCCGCTTTACTATTAATTAAAGGAGTATTATAATGAAAAAAGTAATATTATCTATAGCCCTTATTTTATTTATAATTTTAACAGTTCTAAATATTGTTTTTTTTGTGGAAATATCAAAAAATAAAGACTTAAAAGATTTTTATATGGGTAAAGAGCTTCCAGATAACTATTCAGAAAGAGAAAAACTTCATATGGAAGAAGTAAAATCACTTACAAACATATCTTTAGTTCTTAATTTAATTTCACTCTCAATAATTATTTTTCTAAGAAAAACAAAAATAAATTTTAAAAAAATAGGAAATACTTTAATTATAATTTCAATTTTATTTTTCGTAGGGGCACTATTTTACAAAACATTTCATCATTATTTCCATTTAATTATGTTCAGAACAGATACTTGGTTACTTCCATCAGAATCAATATTGATAAAAACTTATCCTTTAGAATTTTTTAAGAGTAGATTTATTTTAATAAACAGTTTTATACTTATAGTCGGTCTTGTTTTAAGAAACGTGGGCTTCTCCCTCAAAAGATTTTTTCAAAAGCCACAAAGAAACAAATAACCAGATAATAGCACCTAAAACAACAAAGATTATATATAAAAATTTTTGATCCATAAGTAAAAACTAAAAAAAGAAGTATTTAAAATTAACTACTTAAGCTTTCTAATCTTCTCTAACTCTTCATTAAAAATCTTAACTTCTTCTAAAGTGTTATACAAATAAAAACTTGCTCGAACACTTCCTTTCAATTGTTTAGCATTATACCAAGAATGAGCACAATGCATTCCACTTCTAACCATAATATTCTTACTTGAATCTAAAATACCTGCAACTTCATGATGATCTATTCCAGAAAGATTAAAATTAAATATTCCTCTCTCGCCCTTAAAACCAACCTCTTTAACTTTTACATCAACAGCAGAAACCAATTTCTTTTCATGGTCTTCAATATCAGACATTCCAATCTTCCCCAAATACTTGGCAGCTTCTCCAAATCCCAATATACCAGCATAGTTCTGCAATCCAGCTTCAAACCTTTGGGGCAATTTCTCTAAAACATAACTATCATAATTACTATCAACAACAGTCTCTCCACCAATTAAAAATGGCTTCATCTCATCTAAAATTTTCTCTTTAACAAACATAGCACCAGTTCCAGTAGGGCCCAACATCTTATGTCCAGAAAAAGTCAAGAAATCAACATCAAGTTTTTTAACATTAATTTCTTTATGTGGTGCGGCTTGAGCAGCATCAAAATGAACTTTAGCTTTATTGTCATGAGCTATTTTAATTATTTCTTTAACTGGCAAGGTATATCCATCAATATTACTTGTATAAACAAATGAAACTAAATCATATTTTTTAACTGCCTCAGAAAACTTCTCCAAATCAAAAGTAAAATCTTCCTTACTCCTCAAAATCCCATATTTAAATTTCTGCCAAGGCAATAGATTAGAATTATGCTCTCTATCTGTAAGTAAAACTTTATCAAACTTAAATGAATTAGCTATTAAATTTATACTCTCACTAGCATTTTTAGAAAAAATAATTTCACTAGATTTCTTAGCACCAACAAATTTTTGAATTGATTTCCTAGAATCATCCAATTCTTTATCCAATTTCAAACCCATCTTATGAACACTTCTTCCAGCACAAGATGGATATTCATTATAATATTCATTAATTTTATCAACAACTTGTATAGGTTTTAAAGACATACACGCAGAGTCTAGATAAATAATCTCTTTTTTCAAAACTTGAAAATCCTCTCTTATTTTCTCAACATTCATTAGAAACCCAAAACATAGTTTATTAATAAAGTTTTCTAATCTTAGGAATAGATTCCATGTTCAATTCTTCCTAACACTTCTTCAACCTCTCGACCCCTTCCGTCTTTACAATAATCATATGGTCTATCATAATCCAAAGCAGGCAATTTAGAATAAAACCAATTCCTAACCACCAAACCACTATTAAAAACTTCCAACATTCTACCCATTAAAAAATCCCCGGCAAGAGTATGCATTTCACGATTTAAAAAATTCTCTAATTCTCTAAACTCTTCTTTTCTTAAAATATCATTTATATCCATTAGCTCTCACACGCCCCACAATTACAATCTTCTCCACATTCTTCACATTCTCCATCTTCGCATAATGGATCTCCACAATCAATAATAGAATCATTTGGAGTAAAAATACATGACTCAGGATCAGCATCAGGACCATTACAATTATCGTGAACAACTAAATTATAAACTGCTTGTCCAGATAAAATCAAACTAAAAATAAATAGTCCTACAAACAACCAAGAAACTACTTCAAAATGTTTATACACGGGCCTAGCCAATTTTGGGCTTTTCCTCATTAAACTTCCAACTAACTTAGTTTTCATTCTAACATCCAATCCTGATTGACATTTCCTCAAAGTAACTCTTCTAAAAACACAATCAAACGCCTCTTTTGCCATTGGCCTATGACTAGCAGAAAATATTGCCATTACTCCGAAAACAACCATTGCAATTACACATATCATCTAGCAATACAAGAAGTAAGTTATATAAAAATATTTCTATAATTTATACTTTTCTCTTAACTTAAAAAGTTCATCTTTAAAATCAGACGGATACAATAAATGCTTAGTTTTCAAACCATAGTCTTCACCAAATACATTATCAACCCTACCATGTCCAAAGATAGAATCCATTAATTGTAATAAATCTCTAGCATCTGAAGGTTCTAATTTCTCAGATTCTAACAGCTTTTCAACCCTACCAATCAAGACATCTCTTTTTTTTTGTAAACTATCCAACGCAAATTCTATAGTCATGAAAAACCAATATCTCTCATACTTAAATAATTATCTATAGCTTTAAAAACAATAAATAACTCCAAAAATAAAAATGATTAACCAAGTAGCATTCACAATAGGAAATTTAAGTATAAACTGGTATGGGATTATTTTCGCACTAAGTTTCTTAATAGCAATTCCAATATCAGTAAAGTTAGGAAAACAAAGAAACATCACAAAACAAAATATATACGATTATTTTCTATATTTAATACCAAGCAGCGTAATCGGGGCCAGATTAATGGCAGTCATACTAAATTTCCACCTTTACCAAGATAACTTATTAAAAATATTTTATATATGGGAAGGAGGCATGGCATTCCATGGAGGATTAATTGGAGCAATAATAGGAACTTATTTCTTCTGTAAAAAATACAAAATACATTTTTATGACATAGCCGATATTATTGTAATTCCGGTGGCATTAGGTTTGTCTATAGGTAGAATTGGCAATTTCATAAACCAAGAATTCCCAGGAAGATTTACAACTTTGCCTTGGGGAATAACTTACGAAAACATACAAGGAAAGAGACATCCATCACAAATTTACGAATCAATAAAGAATTTCATAATCTTTTTAATTTTATTAAATTTCTACAAAATAAAAAATCTTAAGAAAGGAACGATTTTTTGGTTTTTCATATTATTATACTCCCTATTCAGATTTTTGGTAGAGTTTGTAAAAGAACAACAATTACTATTCTTAAACTTAACATACGGGCAGTTAATTAGTATACCTCTACTCATTTTAGCAGTAATTATGTTAACAAAAATAGGTAAAAAATGAGTTTAATAGAAAAGATAGAGTTATTTGCAATAGATCCTTTAAGACCTATAAGCGAAGTACTAGACCTTACTAATAATTTTATAGAACCATATTTCAGTCATTATGTTTATGGGGTTTTCCCAACAGAAGTACAACAAAGATATTCAAAATTAAGAGGGATTCCTGAAACTTATCCAACACAACTTTCCTGTGGATTAAATCTAATTTCAAACAGTACAAAATTAATGTTACTTAATGATTTATCAAATTTAATACCTTTCCTAGACAAACCATCAATTCCATTAAAAGGAGTATTCGGTTATGTAATACTAGAATCAATAACAAGGTTAACAATGATGCAAGTTCTAAAAAAACCAATTGGAAGTCCTATAATTAAACTACTTCATCAATTATATACTACAATTAAAAGGGAAACTTTTAAAAAAACAAATGAAGTGTAAAACCTAAAGAAAATTTAGGGGGAATTATAAATTGGTTACAAAAAAATTAAACACATGGAAAATTAGTACCTTTGTACTGATATTATTATTAATCATTGTAGCTGCAACTTCTGGATTCAGTCCAACTTTCACAACTGGAAACTCGGTTGCAGAAACAGCTGTTAATTTTATTAATACAAATCTCCTGCAAGGGGGAGCAACAGCAGAACTAGGAGAAGTTAGTTCGGCTAGTGGAGTATACAAGGCGAATTTAATTATACAAGGACAGCCTGCAGAGGTTTATATAACAAAAGATGGGAAATTAATGTTTTTTCAAGCAATTCCTTTAGAACCCGTAGGGCCTGTAGAAACAGATGAACCAGCACAAAACACAGACCTTCCAGAAGTATCTACAAAATCAGATCTTCCAGAAGTAGAACTTTTTGTAATGAGTCATTGTCCATTTGGAACACAGGCAGAAAAGGGAATTTTACCAGTAGTAAAAACACTGGGAGATAAGATAAATTTTGATCTTAAATTTGTATATTATGCAATGCACCCAACTCAAGGAGAAGTTGAAGAGCAATTAAACCAGTATTGTATACAAAATGAGCAAAACGATAAATTCCTAGACTATCTGGAATGCTTCTTAACAGAAGGAGATGGTGAAAATTGTATTGACGAAATCGGAATTGACAGAGTCATGTTAGAAACATGTACTAGTGCAGCAGATGAAGAGTTTTCAATAACTGCAAATCTAGAAGATACTGATTCATGGCTAAGTGAAAGATTTCCATTATTCAATATACATAAGGAGGATAATGAACTGTATGGCATTGGGGGATCACCAACTTTAGTAATAAATGGTGAAACAATCAGCGGAGCACCTAGAGATCCTGTTTCTTTATTAGAAATAGTCTGTAGCGCATTTAACATAGCTCCAGAAGAATGTCAAACAGAATTTGAATCCGGTGTACCAAGTTCAGGATTTGGATGGGATGAAGCAACGTCAAATAATGTCGCATCTTGCGGCAATTAATTTTTTCTTTTTTAATTATTTTTTAAAATACATTTGATTTGTTAACATTCTAAATTCATAATCCCCTAAATTATTTGGATTTAAGATCTTAATTTCAACACTATCAATTCCATTACTTCTAAATGGGATTCTCAAAATAATCATCCCTTCATTAATTCTAGTTGCATCATAATGAGATTCAGCAATAGATTTAATTTCTGGGCTTGGTTCAACATTAGTACTCAATTCAACACCATTAGAACTACAACCAATAACTCCCAATAAACCAACTAAACTTATTTTAGCTATTCTACTCATAAATAATTAAAATAAAAGAAATATAAAAAGGTTTTTAAAATAAACTTTTAACGCTGGACCAAGAAATTGGCTCAATTTTATTAGCAATTGTACTTCTCAAACCAGCATAGGTATCATAAAAAGCAGGTTCCTTTTCCAAAAATCCAGTAGCTTCCCTCTTCCGATGTAGCTCTACAGCTTTATCCAAACTAATTAGTGCATCTTCAAATCTTCCATCAGCATGTGCTTTGAAAGTATCATCAAATGCAACTTTTTCTTGCCTTTCCATTCTCAATTCAGAAGCATCTTCAAACTTACCAATTAATTCAGCATCTGCACCAAGGCTAGGCAATCTCTCAATTAGTCCTTCTAAGTCCCCATTTTGGAGCAAACCATTAATTTCTTGATTTCTTAAGTCTAAAGCAACAAGCGAATCTGCCATCTCTCTTAATCTAGTAACTCCATCATTCAGAGAAGAATCATAGTTTTCATCCAAAAATTCGATTCCATAAATTCTTTCTCTAACAGCAACTTCACTAAACTTTTGAATATCTAGCAAAGTACCATCTAATTCTTTTTTTAAGTCAGCCATAGGTCCATTAATAATTCCAACATAGATTGAAGTTGCGTTATTTCCAATCTCTGTCCTTAATGAGTTAATAGATTCTCTATCAGATCTCAGAACTCCAGTAGCTTCATTCAAAAGATATTTCTCAAAGTCCAATTGGGCTTGTTCTCTCTGTTCTTCAGTAACTTTGAAAGAAACAGAATTTCCAACCTCTAAAGAATCTGGATTTTTACCTTCTTTAACTAACAAATCGTATGATTGAGACCATGGCTCAAAGGTTTTCCTTTCATCCACCCTATCAAAGTTTTGAACGTCCATAAAATATCCTGTAGCTGTCCAAAGATTTTCTTCTGGCTTTACATTATATTCAGTCAATCCACTTCTTGGATTAACTGGACCAAAATCTGCCCTCATTTCATTCTCTCTTTGTGTTTTTCTTTCTTCAAGAATCGCAACAAGCCTTAAACTATCTCTTTCTACTAAAGCACTCGTAATTCTATTTCCAAGATCCAAATTCAAATCACTATCTGGAAATACTGCTTGTGCACTATCATAATTTGCTTTTGCAAAATCTAAATATCCATTTTCAAATTCATATGAAGCACTTGAAAACAATCCGTTTTCTTTAAGCTCTAAAGCATGATTAGCTCTCTCTGATTTAACTTCCTCTATCTTTCTATCAACACCAACATAGCCTAATCCAAGAGCGGCAGCCAAAACCACCCCTCCAACAATTTTTGTATTTCTTCCCATAATTATCATTCCCCCATGTATAAATTGTAAGAAAATAGAATATCATACAACTTATAAATGTTATCAAAAATTCATTTTTTAGTTAAATTAATTAGATTAAAAATAGCTTTATAAAGGTCTTACTTTCTCAAAAGATTATGACTTGTAGCAGATGTAGAACAAAACCAGTAATAAAACTTCCAAATAGTAATATCTCTCTTTGTAAAACTTGTTTTTTAAAATATTTTGAAAGAAAAGTCAGAAAAACAATAAGACAATATAAATTATTCAAAAAGGGACAACATATTGGCATAGCAGTTTCTGGGGGAAAAGATTCAATAACAACCTTATATGTTCTAAACAAAATAACAAAACCACAAAGAACAACTAAACTAACCGCAATAGCAATAGATGAAGGAATAAAAGGATACAGAGATGAAACACTAAAATTTGCTAAAAAAGTTTGTAAAGAACTAAAAATTCCACTTGAAACAACCTCGTACAAAAAAGAATTTGGAAAAACATTAGATCAAATCTTGAAAAAGAATGATATTAAACCTTGTACAGTTTGTGGAGTATTTAGAAGATACCTATTAAATAAACTAGCACAAAAACTAAAATTAGATATAATAGCAACTGGACATAATTTAGATGATGAAGCACAATCAATATTAATGAATCAATTTAAAAATAATATTACTGCATCTGCAAGACTTGGTCCAATAACTGGGATAAAATCAGATAAAAAATTTATAAGAAGAATAAAACCGCTATACTTTCTAACAGAAAAAGAAATCATGACTTATGCATACTTAAAAAATCTTGCAACTAAATATGATGAATGTCCTTACGCAAAAGATTCATATCGTGACGAAATGAGAACCCTAATAAATAATTTTGATAGAAAATATCCCTCTTCAAAGCATTCAATAATAAATTCATTCATAGAAATACTTCCTTTACTAAAGAAAAATCACAAAAAAACAGATATAAACTACTGTAAATCCTGTGGTGAACCAACATCTCAAGAAGAATGCAAAACATGTAAATTAATTAGGGAAATAAAATGAAAATAATAGCAATAGATGAAAGAAATGATATAGAAAAGAGATTAGATGTAGCTTCAATAATAGAAGCAGCAAATAAACTAAACATAAACCTCGAGGAAGTAATAATAACTAAAAACAACGAATTAGTAACAGAAAAAGCAAAAATAAAAGAAAACGACGAAATAAAATTTCTTTCTGTAATTTCTGGAGGATAAAAAAGTTTATAAGGAAAAAACACCTACCTGCCATATGGCATTAAAAGAATTATTATTTGCAGCAGGAATTTTAACAGCAACATCCACATATGCGGTTCAACCAGAATTTGGTTGGGGATTATATAGTGAAATAAGTTCTGGAAGCAAAGAAAAACCTCTTGATTTTGAAACAAATGGACAATTATCTTTAAAGGTACCATACGGAATAAAAATCTCTGGACTTGTTGGAGTAAGGTTGGATCAAAGTTTACCAAACCCGGGAGAACCCCTAATTGGATTTGGAGCAGGTTTAGAAAAGAAGTTAGGTAGTTTTCTCATTGGGGCAGAGGCAAGTAGATTTAATTCACATATTCAAAGATATAAAACAATAATAGAAACTGGGCAAGAAAAAACAATAATAGAAACTAAAGATCTAACCCTTTTCAAGTTATATGTAGCAAAAAGAATCCTTTCCAAAGAAAAAACAAAAGCAGACATAGTTTTGTCTTTTATGAGAGTAGACGGAGAATTCACAAATCAATCCCTATACGGAGAGTATACAGAACCAAACTCAGAAGATTATAAAATAGGTTTGGGATTTAGAATTTCTAAATAAAAAACCAACAATAATTTATTACTTCCCAAAAAGCTTTAGAAGTATTTCCTCTGGACCAAGATCATACCCAGAAAGTAATCCCATTGACAAAAGGATTAAAAATATTAAAATTAAAATAAGTATTATTGTTAATATTTTCATAATAATAAAATAATTATTTAAGTTTATATCTCTTTGCATAAACTCTAATTAAAATACTAAACCAATAACTTTTTAAACAATTTAAAATAAAATAACAACAATGGACCTCTTAAATAAGATAAAATCAATTTTATTCGAACCTAAAAAATTCTTCACAAAATTAAAAAAAGAAAAAGGAGTAAAGAGTGCTTTCAAGTATCTAATAATTGTTGCATTATTTTCAACAGTTTTAACATTCATAATGTCTTTAATTTATACTCCCGTAGAAACCGGAATTTTAGAAGAATTTATTGGTCAAGAGATTTCAACAGAAGAATCATCTTTTACATATTTAGATGCTATTATCAGCTATTTAGCAATATTAATATTCAGTTTTGTAGCAGCAGGAATCTTACATCTATGGATAAAATTATTTAGGGGAAAGGCCATATATGAAAAAACATATCAATTATATGTATATGGATCAACACCAGCATTATTATTTTCATGGATTCCTTTCATAGGTGGATTTGCATGGATATATGATTTAATCCTACTAGTAACTGGAACAGTAATAATCCATAAAATCTCAAGAACAAGATCATTGCTGATTTATTTAATACCTTTAATAATAACAATGATACTACTTACAATCGCAGCAATCTTAATAACTGCCCTCTCTGCAACCCAGGTATAAACTATCACGTAACTTCTAACAATACATCATTATTCCCATCCACAAAACTTTCTTCTTCAATATATTCCAGATCATACTTCATATTCCATCATCTCCCCAAGATCAGCCACTTCACGGTATTCTTCCCAATGTCTAATTCTCAATTCCTTAAGCATTAAATCCAAATTATCCATAAATATCACCACCTTTCTATTTTTTAGAAATTTATTTATAAATGCCTTATTAAACAGAAATCAGAATTGATATAGAGAAAAAGAATCCATAAACCTTAAAAACAAACCATCATTTACCAAAACAATGGTTTCACTTGGATATTGTCCAGAATGGTTCTTTCATCAGAGTATAGGGCTCGAATTAGTCTTTGCTGTAATTACTCTTTTAGTTGCAATCTTCTCTTTTAAAATATATAACCTATCAAAAGAGAAAAAAGCCATCTGGTTTGGAACAGGTTTCTTATTATTCTCAATTTCATATTTCATACAGTCAATTCTCAACGTTGGAATCTTATATAGGGTTAGCGAAACAATACAATTAGTTCAACAAGCAAGCAATGTGATAAATTTAGGTCTAACAGCCTTACACTTACACATGATTTTAATGATAACCGGTTTAGTAATATTAACACACACCAGCCTTAAAGAGAAAAGCTTGAGAAATTTCTTATTATTATTAGCAGTAACAATAACTCCAATATATTTTAGTCAAAACGCAGTATTTCTATTCTTCGTAATATCTTCAATTCTGTTAGGTTTCTTAACCTTGACATACTTATTAAATTACACAGCAAATAAAAAATTCAACACTTACTTGGTCTTTTCAGCATTTTTATTATTATTTTTAAGTAATATTCATTTTGTATTTTCATTTACAGATAAAATATTTTATGTTATAGCACACTACTTTGAATTATTTTCATACTTATTAATATTAACAAACTTAATATTGGTGTTAAAGAAATGAGCAAAAAAAGAGATAGACTTCGAGTCATCTTTGATATACTTGATGTCATCAGGGAAAAGGGAGAAACAATTAAGCCCACTCATATATTGTATAAGTCAAATTTATCTCATCAGATGATGCAACAATATCTTAATGAGTTAATAGGAAAGGGTTTTCTAATAGAAAGAGTTACAGAAAAAGGAAAAAATTATTCATTAACAGAAAAAGGTTTTAATTATTTAAAAGAATACAACAAAATAACTAGTTTTATAGAATCATTTGGATTGAATTAATTCAACTATTTACCGCAAACTTCTTCTTTAATTTTCCCATCCAAATAATCAAAATTACCAGAACAAGCCTTACACTCTTTTCTCTTTTCAACCTTTATTTTATTAAAATCATTCTTTCCCAAGCTAACATAAATCAAATCTTCTTCAGCTTTTTTACCAATCAATAATTTAATAGCTTCATTAACTTGTAAACTACTTACCAAAGAACTAACTCCATTCAAAACACCTAAAGTCTCACAAGAATCTATTGATCTCAATCCAGAAAAAATACAACCATAACATGGCCTTTTAGGAGAATAAACATAAATATATCCTTTTTCTTGAATAGCAGAAGCAAAAACACAATTTATTTTATTTTTAACACAAAAATCATTTAACAAAAATCTAGTTTGCATATTATCTGTACAATCTAGAATTAAATCCACTTTGTTTAACTTTTTAATATTATTTGCAGTTAAGCTCATAAAATATTCTTTTATAGAAACATTGGGATTAACTTCCTTAAGATATCTCTTAGCAACTTTAACTTTAGGTTTATTAACATCATCTAACTTATACAAGTGTTGCCTTTGTAAATTAGACATTTCAATAAAATCATTATCAAAAAGAATTAATTTTTTTACTCCAGATCTAACTAATAACTCAGAACTTAAACTACCTAAAGCTCCAACTCCAATTATAGCAACTTTACTTTTTTCCAGTTGTTTTTGAGCTTTTTTTCCAATAACTAACTCTTGTCTTGAATAATCCATAAATCAGAATATATAAATACAAATAAAAAGCTTTGGAATTGAATAATATTATATTCCCGCCATATTTATAAAAAAACTACATTTTTATAAATCACCAAAACATAATAAGCACAATATAAAATGAAAAAAAATATAATCACTGAATTAAAACACCATGCTCCTTTTACCATATTTGGTGCCCTTACTGGGGTGGTTCTTATGTTAATTTTTTATAGAATCCCATCAGAAATTGCACATAATATCTTTTATGTTTTACATCCAATGCACATCATCCTAAGTGCTATCGTTACAGCATCAATGTATAAAATTTATGCTAAAAAAGTTAATCCATTACTTCTGATATTAATAGGATATGTTGGATCGGTAGGTATAGCTACCCTTAGTGATTCGATTATTCCATACCTTGGAGAAATATTACTTGATTTACCAAACAAAGGACTCCACCTAGGATTTATAGAAAAATGGTGGCTAGTAAATCCATTAGCATTTTTAGGAATTGCAATAGCCTATTTTAATCCAAAAACAAAGTTTCCCCATGCCGGACATGTTCTATTAAGCACATGGGCATCATTATTCCATATCATTATGGCCTTAGGAGGAGTAATAACATTCTCATTGGCTACGGGGGTATTTATTTTTCTATTTATTGCTGTTTTAATCCCATGTTGCTTAAGTGACATTATATTTCCGCTCTTGTTTGTAAAATCCAAAAAAAGATTAATAGAAAAAAATATATGAGCCCGGGGAGATTTGAACTCCCGACCCCCGCCTTGTAAGGGCGATGCGCTACCAGACTACGCCACAGGCTCATAACAAAAAAGACCAAATCTAATTTTAAAAACCTTTCTATTTATTCAAAATAATAATATTTCCTCTACCTTTTTTAATCCGTCTAATTTTCTTATCATGAACTAACTCAGAAATAATTAAACTTGTTTTGGCTTCACCTAAACCCAAATTCTTTCTAATTTCTTTTTGGGTTGTCCTGCCATCAGATTTTTTAATAAATTCAAGAACATCATCTGCTTCATCTCTATCAAATTTCTTTTCTTTAGGTTTTTTCTTTTTTATATAAAAAAAGAGTAAAATAACCAAAATCAAAGCACCAATAATCCAATAGATATAATTATTACTCCCATCATTATCATCAAAGTCAAAATCTTCAACTAATTCATCATCAAAATTAGGAAAAAGAATTAAATCCAAAACAAAATCTCCTTCTTCAATAATACTGACTTCTTCAGTTGTACTTGCAATCAATTCATCTCCAATATAATAATTAGCAATCAATGTATAATCCCCAGGATTTAGCTCAAAAGAATATACTCCTCCGGAAGCAATCATGCTCTGCTTTGGTTGTGAATTTATTTCAACAATAACATCTTCAACAACATCAAAATCGATGTTATAAACCGTTCCATGTAAAGTTGTCGCACTAACAAAAGGGATACAAAACAAGAAAACAAAGAAAATAAACCATTTCATAAATTACCTCTAAAAACACAAATTTAAAAGCTTTACGAAAAATTAAAGCTTCCTAAAGCTTCTAAAGTATAATAAAAAAAGTTTCTTTATAAATAAAATAACCCATTTAACTTTATCAAAATCACAATCGGAGGATTAAAAATGAAAAAAATATTAGCAATAATGGTGCTCGTACTGTTTTTAGGCAGTTCACTTCCGCTCATAGAAGCAAGACCAACACAAAGTCTAACTAGAACGATGCCAGAATTAGTACAAGAACACAACATAGTAAAAGAAAAATATCAAGAAACAAAAACTGAATGGGAAACTGCCAGGAATAGTTATATGGCAATAAAACCAACTCTAACTAATAATCAAAACAGTTTAACTTCTTCAAGTAATGTTAACATAGTAAAAAACTTTCTAACAAGAACATTAGAAAGAATGGAAAGACATCTTGAAATTATAGAAAGCTGGTTGAATAGGGTAATTACAGATAAAGAACAATATAAAGAACTTACAGAAGAATTAGATAGCTATAAGGAACAAATAAATAAATATAAAGAAGATGTTGCAAACGCAAACACAATTCAAGAATTAAGAGAAATTTCTTCAGAAATTAAAGAGTTCTGGAAAGATGTAAGAGAGAAATTAAAAAAATACACGGAAATAATCTTAATAGAAAAAGTTGGAGATGCAATAGAAAGAACAGAGGCACTATCTGAAAAACTACACAAAAAAATAGATTCTTTAGATCAAAACAACAAACAAGTTTCAGAAATGCAAGATATATTATCAGAGATGGATGAAAATATAGGATTTGCTAAAGAAAAATACAATGATGCACTTGATCTATACAATCAAGAACAAAACGCAATAAGTCTTGTGGGAAACTTGGACAACATAAGAAATCTATTAAAAGAAGCAAGGGAATATTTGGGTGAAGCACATAGAAATGTATCTGTATTGGTAAAATTATACAGAGAATATCTTGGTGAATTTCCTACATTAACAGCAACACAAATCACACAAACTAACTAAAAATGAAAACGGCAATAATAGCTTTACTATTAGCAACTGTGCTCATTTCAAGTTGTACATTGTTTGAAACAATTAGTGGCGGTGTTGATAATAGCGAAGATACAACAGATGACAATTTAGATGCAGAAGACAATATAGTAAAAGAGATAGATGAAATAGAATCAGAAATTATAGATGACATAAATCTAGATGAACTAGATTTTTAATTTTTGTTTCCTGATGCGGAGAATATATATGGCTTAAACACCTCTTCTTCCTCTTCTCCAATTCAGGAACTACTGATTATCAACAAAACCTTTAAAAAGGATGGGCTTTCCTTTAAAAATAGAATGAATCCGCCACCATTTTTACCCAATCAAATGCCTTCTCCTGAAGAACAAGAAAAAATCAAAGAAAAAGTTAAAAAAATCAAAGACAAGGCAGAAAAATTCAAAGAAAAAATTCTAAAAACTCATAAAAAACAAATTTTGGGAGTAGCTTTGCTTCCACCAAAAAAAGAAGAATCAACTCCAAAAGGAATTCCAGCAGATCCACTAAAAAAAGATAAACAAAAAATTAACGTTCTTATACTCTTAGATGACTCAAAATCAGAATTTCAGCCAGATTTTAAACTAAGAGACAAAATATTCAAAGAATTAGAAAAAACAGACAATGAAATTTATCCAGAAGTATATACCGTTTCTGAAGTAAAAGAAACATTATTTGATTCAAAATATGAAATTCTTCAAATGATAGCAATGTCAGCCATATTATATGATCCCATGGATGTTTTGGGTGCTTTAAAAATCTCAGAAGTTCACAAAAGCATGGTACTACAAAAATTTGAGAAGTACATTGTTAGCTATGTTGCAGCAGGTTCTTTATTTAGAGGAGAAAAATCCAACGATATTGATGTTTATGTAGTAATTGATGACACAGATGTCAGAAGAATGACTCGTGTTGAATTAAGAGACAAACTAAGGTCTTTAATTATAAGTCAGGGTTTTGAGGCAGCAGCTATAACTGGAGTAAAAAAAGACTTTCACGTTCAAATCTATATATTAACTGATTTCTGGGAATCTATAAAGGATGCTCACCCAGTTATTTTTACATTATTAAGAGATGGCGTTCCAATTTATGATAGGGGAGTTTTTACACCATGGAGACTTTTATTAAATATGGGGCGTATTAGACCCTCTCCAGAAGCAATAGACATGCAGATGGATATGGGAGAAAAGTTACTAGAAAGAGCAAAGAAAAAATTATTAATGATTGCAGGGGAAGACTTATACTACGGAATATTAAATCCGTCACAAGCCGCACTTATGTTATACGGAGTTTCACCTCCAACACCAAAAGAAACTGTTAAACTACTAGAGGAAGTTTTTGTTAAAAAAGAAAAAATCCTAGAACAAAAATATGTAGATACATTAGAAAAAATCAGAGTTTTCTTCAAAAAGATAGAGCACGGAAAGGTAAAAGAGATTAAAGGGGCAGAAATAGACCAATTACTAATTGATGCTGAAGATTACTTAAAAAGAATAAAAAAACTATTCAAACAAATTGAAAGAAAAACAGAAAAAGAATCCTTTACAGAATTATATAAAAATCTAGAAAAAAGCATTGGAGATATACTAAAAACAGAGGGTATTAAATATACAAAATTAGAATTAGGATTCAAAAAATTCTGTCAAAAAGAAAATTTACCAGAAACACTAGTAAATAACCTAAAGTCATTCGTAAATGCAAATAAAGACTTCAAAGCTAAAAAACTAATCAAGGCAGAATCTGATAAAATAAAGAGAGAGATTAGGACTTTCCTAAGAGCAGTTGTTGAACACTCACAAAGGAAAAAATTCTTAGGTGTAGAAAGAGCAAAATTAAAATTCAAAAATAAAGACAAATTTGGAGAGGTTTTACTATTAAAAGATCAAGCATTCATAATTAAAGATTTAAAACAAAAAGATAAAATCAAAAAAGCAGTAATAGAAAAAGGCAGATTAAAAGAGGTTAAGGATTCTACAAGAGATGAATTGGACAAAACATTACTTGATGTAGAAGTGCCACAATCTATTTCTCTAACACCGGGTTTATTTGAAGATTTGAAAAAAATAGTTGGTAAAGATATCGAGCTGTTGCTGTAGAAACTTTTATAAACCAAACATCGCCACAAATTCTTAATATGGAAGGTACAATTATCAATTATAGGGGAAGTCATAAAACTCAACATCCTAATCAGATGATCATTAAAGTAAAAGATATAGAAACTAAAGAGAAAGCTAAAGAAATTTTAAAAAAAACAGTAATTTGGGTAACACCAACAAAAAAAGAAATTAAAGGTACAATAACAAAAGAACACGGCAACAAAGGCGCCGTAAGAGTAAAGTTTGAAAAAGGCCTTCCAGGTCAAGCTATTGGAACAAAAGTTAAAATAGAATAAAAATGGCACAATTAAGAAAGGCAAATGCATACAAAAAATTAACTCGTGCATATACTAGAAAATCAAAATATAAGAAAAAAGGATTCATAAAAGTAGTTCCAACTTCAAAAGTCATTAAATTCCATATGGGAGACTTAAATAAAGAATTCCCAAAAACAATAAAAATGATTTCTAAAGGAACTTTTCAAATAAGACATAACGCAATAGAGTCATGCAGAACCTTAGTTAACAGACAATTATCAAAAAGATTTGGAAGTAAAGGTTACAGATTTATAATAAATCAATTTCCACATCATGTTCTTAGAGAAAATAAAATGCTTACGGGTGCAGGGGCAGATAGAATGCAATCTGGAATGAAACACTCATTTGGAAAAGCAATGGGAACTGCAGCTCAACTAAAACCTGGAAAAACAATATTTACAGTAAAAGTAAATGAAGCAGATGTAGATTTTGCAAAAAAAGCATTATCAAAAGCAAAAACAAGAATTCCGGGTAAAATTAGAATTGAAATAAGTTAAAAACTTTTTAACAATTTTTATTAACAATTATATTAAAAAGATGGAAATTGCACAAATATTGGGGTGGATTGCCACATTTTTATTTTCAATAATGATAATCCCCCAAATGATTAAGACAATCAAATCAAAAGATACAAATGGGGTAAGTTTGCTTCTTTTTATAATATTTTTAATTGCTAACATAATTGCTCTAACTTATGCTATAATGATTTCACAATCCCCATTAATAATTAAATATGCTATAGCCATTGTAACCACGCTTGCATATATTATAATATTTTTATATTATTATTCAAAGAAGAAAAAGAGACAAGAATTTCTATCAAAGTTAGAATTGAAATAAGTTATTAGTTCCCATTTAGCTAAATAAAAGACCAACAAAACATTTATATAACTTCATTCAATTCTTAAATTAAAAAGAGGTAAAAAATGTCAAATATATTATGGTTAAATGAAATTTCCAAAGATTCCATAAACCAAGCAGGTGGAAAAGGAGCTAACCTAGGAGAAATGTTCAATAACAATTTTCCAGTTCCAAAAGCATTTGTAGTAACAGCAGATGCATACAAAGAGTTCCTACAAAGCACAGGAATCCAAGAACAAATAAATAAAATTCTAGAGCAATTAGATGTAAACAACACAGAACAATTAAAAGAGACTTCAGAAAAAATTCAAAATATCGTCCTATCAATGAGTATTCCAGAAGAACTAAAAAGAGATATTGCAAAATCCTATACTGACTTAAATGTCAATCATGATTTAATAAATAAGGCACCACAGGCCCTACATCTAATAAAAGCAGGGAGAGATAACCCATTCGTAGCAGTAAGGTCAAGTGCAACAGCAGAAGATCTTCCAACTGCATCCTTCGCTGGACAGCAAGAAACCTTCCTAAATGTAAAGGGGTCTGAACAGGTTCTACAAGCAGTACATCAATGTTGGGCATCATTATACACTTCAAGAGCAATTTTCTACAGAGAGAAAAACAATTTCAAACATGAAAAAGTGCTCATAGCAGTAGTAGTCCAAAAAATGATTAACTCAGATAAAGCTGGAGTGATGTTTTCCATAAATCCAAATACAAACGAAGAAGAAGTATTAATTGAAGCATCTTACGGATTAGGAGATGCAGTAGTTTCAGGTTCAATATCTCCAGACCAATACATAATAGACAAAAAAGACAGAAGAATAAAAGATACAAAGGTAAATAAAAAAGAGTGGATGCTATACAGAGATAGCAATACTGGAAGAACAACAAAAAGAATTCTAAATGATGAAAAGGCAAATTCACAAGTACTAACTGATGAAGAAATAAACAAATTAACCATACTTGCCCTAAATGTAGAAGACTATTACAAAAAACCACAGGATATGGAATTTGCAATTGAAGGACAAAATTTATACTTAATACAAACTAGACCAATAACAACTATAGAAAAAATTGAAGAAAAAACTAAAGAAGTAACAGAAGAAAACAAAGGAAATGAAATTTTATCTGGAATTCCTGCCTCGCCAGGAATGGGCTCAGGAACTGTAAAAATAGTTGATTCTATGGATAGTTTATCAAAAATAGAACAAGGAGATGTTTTAGTAGCAAAAATGACAAATCCAGATTATGTTTCAGCAATGCAAAAAGCATCCGCTATAGTAACAGATGAAGGAGGAACTTCTTCTCACGCAGCAATAGTTTCTAGAGAAATGGGAATACCTGCAATAGTTGGAACAAAAGAAGCCACTACAAAACTTTCAGAAGGGCAAGGAATAACAGTAGATGGAACAAAAGGAAAAGTTTACGAAGGTCTAACAGAAATTAAAAAAGAACCTACTTTTGAGATTCCAACAGAAATTCCAGAAACAAAAACAAAAATTAAAGTAAATTTAGACATAGCGGAAATGGCAGAAAAAGCCTCGATGTTAAAACCAGACGGTATAGGATTATTAAGAATTGAATTCATGATAGCAGATTCAAAAATTCACCCAATGAAATATATAAAAGAAAACAGGGATGAAGAATACACCCAATTATTAGTAAGAGAGATTGAAAAAGTAGTACAACATTTCAAAGAAAAACCAGCATGGATTAGAACCTCCGACATAAGAACAGACGAGTATAGAAACTTAGACGGTGGAGAAAGTGAACCACATGAGTCAAATCCAATGATGGGAATTCATGGAATAAGAAAAGGATTGAGAGAACCAAGATTATTAAAAGCAGAATTAAAAGCAATAAAAATTCTAAGAGAAAAAGGATATAATAATTTAGCTGTAATGCTTCCCATGGTTTCACATCTAGAACAGATAGAAAAAACAAAAGAAATTCTAAATGAGTTAAACATGAACGAAATTAAATTGGGTGTTATGATTGAAACTCCAGCAGCCTGTTTCATAATCCATGAAATATGTAAGGATGAAAGAATAAAATTCGTAAGTATAGGATCAAATGATTTAACTCAATTTACACTAGGGGTAGATAGAAATAACGCAGAAGTTCAAGATTTATACAATGAAATGCACCCTTCCGTTTTAAGATTAATAAAAAAGGTTGTAAAAACTGCTCAAAATTATGATGTAGAAGCAAGTATTTGTGGTCAAGCAGGAAGCAATGAAAATATGGCAAAATATTTAACAGAAATAGGTATTAATTCTATATCAGTAAATCTAGATTCTGTAAATAAAATAAGAAGCTTAGTAGCCGAAATTGAGGGTTCTGAACCTTCTAAACAGCAATAGTAAGCTTTATATATTAGTAATTACAGTAAAGTAGTAACAAAAGGAGATACAAAATGGCTGAAACACAACCAAAAGAACTAACATTAAAAGACTATATAGGTCAATATGACTTACTAGGTAATGCAGATAAAGATCTTCAACGTAATCCTTGGGATGGAGATTTAAGAAGTAATCTTGGAGCAAAATTAAGAAAAGATGAAAAATATTTTTGGAATACGACTGCAGATTCAGTAAGTAGAGAAATTCAAAATGACAGAACTCTTGTTCAAAACGTAATTTTAGGACAAGTAGATGATAATTTAGAAGATATCTTGGCAACCGGAACAGAAGGGTTTGATTTTCAAAAAACAACTGGCCTTTTAGTATATATGGCTCAGAATTCACTACCTGATGTAAGAGACCCAGAAAACAAATCAAGATATGAAATATTACATGAACAAATATACCAAGCAACTAAAGTCTTGGAAGCTAGAAAAGACAACCCAGAAGAGGCTAAGGAAATCATGAGAGAAACCTTAAGACAAATTCATGGGAATTCAATTGACAGAATGGCAGTAAATCAACCTCATTTCGTTGAAGGATTATATGCTAGCTTTGTAGAAACAGCAACTGAACAATTTGTAAGTGAATTTATGTATAAAGCAAAAGGAAAAGAAGGAACTTACAAAATGGCAGAAGTATCGAACTACTTGAAAAGAACAATTAAGGGTTCAGATGCAGAAACAAAAATAGACTTAGTTAAAGGGTTAGTTTAAAAAAACTAACTTTCTTTTTTTTCTACTTTTATTATTTTTTTATTCTCAATTAATTTAGAAGTTATTCCTCTCATAACCTTCTCAAATTCTTCAGCCTTACCAAGATATTTATCAATTTCTTTACCTTGCAAATATTTAACATTACCGTGCATTACATCATGGGCTAATTCATACATTTCTTTAAACCAATCAACATATCTTCCATTCAACATTTTTCTTTTAACAAAAATACTTTCTAACAATTCAGATATATGTTCTGGACTTGGTGGAACATAGCCTGCGGCCATTAAAGCAGCATGAGAACTATCTACCATACTCCAATAAACATTTTCTATTGAAGCAACAATATTCATCTTTGCTTTAGCCAGATGCATTGGGCTTCTTCTCAAAGTAACAAAAATAGATTCTGCAGTTGGTCTTATTTTACCCTTAGCCAATAAAACCTTCAAAGGATTAAAAAACCCACCATGATCAATTAAAGTTTCACCGTATCTTAACATATTTATAACAGTTGGCTCACCAACTCTAACTTCTTCCATAAATGTAGATAAAGTAACGGTAGTTAGGTGTAATTCTTTATTATATTTTTGTTCAGATAACAATTCACCCAACTCTTGTCTATACCACGCAATTAATTCTTGATCCCAATCAATAACACAATCATCAATAATAATAACTATATCTATATCACTCCCTTTTGTTGCTTCTCCCCTAGCAGAACTTCCAAACAAAACAACAGATTTTATTACTTCCTTAAATTTTTTATATGCCTTCACAGCAAAATCATAAGCAATATCTTTATCGGTTTCAAACTTTTTAGTAGAAATTTTCCTTTTGACAGGAACCTTTTTTTTCTTAGTTACTTTTTTCTTTTTTGCAGGCAAAATACCACCCCTCAATTTATTTTAATTTTCTCTATTTAAAAATTTATTGATTAGCAAACCTTCCTTTATCTCCGCCCTCTCCTTGCCCACCTAACTCTTTAGGAAGCATAGAAAATCCTCCACCACTCATTTTAAAATGTTGATCTGGCAAAGTATCACCAAATCCAAACATATATGACGAATAAACATCTCTAACCTCTGTCCAAGAGGGACCATTATCATACGAATAAAATGGGCTATTTAATCCTTCTGACTCTACAGCATATGGGACTGGGCTCATTTTAAATTGGTTAATCATTCCACCAGCTTCAACAACAGCGGGACCCGTATACTTTTTACCTTGTGCTTTTTCAATGGCTTCTACCTGTCCTTTTATTGGGACATTCCCCATTCCTGGAGCCAAATGAGTATCTCCATATCCAAAATTATCAGTAAGGTGTAAATGCTTAACATGTTTTCCAATTTTTTTAGCTTCTTCTACAATCTCTTTCTCAGTATACCCATACTTTCTAAGCATGTTAATATGCCCAACATCCCAGGTGACTCCTAAATTTTTCTCTGCTATTTTCCTGGCCTTTGACATACTAAACCCTTTTTCTTCAGCTATTTTTTCAGCAAATTGTTCCTTGGAATTTACAATCATTTTCTTCAAAGAATCAGCTCTAGATAAAGTCCACTCTGGAAAAACATTTTCTGCAACAACCAAAGGCATCTTATCTCCAAACTTTTTATAAGCATGAAAAGCAACATTAGCAAAAGTTTCGGCTGCTTTCTCCTGAGCAACATCATCTATGGGTCTAAATATTTCTGGAGTTTGTAAATCAATCAAAGAATTAGATATCAATTCAGGAGTAATCCTATGTTTAATTTTATCTATGACTTCCCTTTCCATATCGTCTTGCATTTCTATAATATGCGGAGTCATCTCTCCCCTAGTCATATTCTTCTTATTATCTCTTATCCACCCATTTATTTTTCCAAAATGCTCATGTTCTATTTTGCTCTGCTTTTGAAAATTTGTAGTTAATTCTTTTAATTCATCTTCTTTATCTTCATATTCTTTTTTCTCTCTTTCAGATTTTCCTTCAGAAGTATATCCTTTTTTATA
>JABIBT010000016.1 GCA_018652625.1 Candidatus Woesearchaeota archaeon
AAAGATATAAAAAAAATACCAAGATCTTACGAAGTAGTAGGAGACATACTCATTTTTTCAGACTTTCCAAGAGAATTAAAGAAAAAGGAAAAAGAAGTAGGAAACTATTTACTAAAACAAATAAAAAATGTAAAAGTAATAGCAAAAAAATCAAAAAAATATTCTGGAAAGTATAGAACACCAAAACTAAAGATTCTAGCAGGGGAAAAAAGAAAAGAAACTATACACAAAGAAAATGGTGTCCTAATAAAAGTAAACCCAGAAAAAGCATATTTCTCATCAAGATCAAGCTCAGAAAGAATTAGAGTAGCAAACCTAGTAAAAAAAGATGAATCTGTTTTAGTAATGTTTTCAGGAGTAGCACCGTTCCCACTAGTTATTTCTAAACACTCAAAAGCCAAAGAAGCCTATGGAATTGAAATAAACAAGCAAGCCCATAAATATGGATTAGAGAACATAAAAATAAACAAACTAAAAAACATAAACCTTTTCAAAGGAAATGTAAAAAAAATTCTCCCAAAAATAAAAAAGAAATTTGATAGAATTGTAATGCCTCTTCCAAAAAGCTCAGAAGACTATCTAAATTTAGCATTAAAATATCTTAAAAAGAATGGAAAAATACATATCTATCTATTCGAACATGAGAATGATTTCAAAAAACTAAAAGAAAAATACAAAAAATATAAACCAAAATTAACCAAAGCAGGTTCACCTTCTCCAGGAAAATTTAGAGTTTGTCTAGAACTTAAGGCTTAATTATCTTTATACTTTTTATACCTTGATCTGTAACTTTATCAATTTCAATAATAGAACCCTTGAACTTTAAAGTCTCTCCTTTCTTAGGAATCCTTTGTATTTTGTGTTCAATAAATCCCGCTATCGTATCAAAACGCCTTTCAATAATTCCCATCTTCAATACCTTATTTACCTCATCAATTGGAGCCCTACCATCAACTTTTGTAATTTTATCGCTCAATTTTTTTATGTATATACTCTTCTTCTTACTTTTATCAAATATGTCTCCAACAATTTCTTCAAGAATATCCTCCAAAGTTACTAATCCAGAAACATGCCCATATTCATCAACAACGATAGTCATAGGAGTTTTCCTAAAACTTAATTCTGCAAGCAAATCATCTATTTCCTTAGATTTAGGAACAAAATGAGGTTTCCTAACTATATTTTTTATTTTGATATCTAGTTTTTTATTCTTAAGATATTTTAAAAGATCATCAACATCTAAAATACCAACAATATCATCCTTATCTTTAGAATAAACAGGATATCTAGAATATGGTGTTTTTATTATAAAATCAATAACTTGTTTCAATTTTTTATTTCCATCTATCATTACAATATTTGCATCGGGGGTCATAATTTCAGTTACTTTTGTTCCTTCAAAATCTAAAATATTTTCCATAATCCTCGCAGATTCTTTAGCTAAAATTCCTTCCTTTCTCCCCATAGTAACAATTGTCCTAAGCTCTTCTTCAGATACGATCTCTTCTCTTTTAGAACCAAGTAATCTAGATGTAAACTTAGATATGGCTCCAAATATTTTTACAAAAGGAGTCAATATAATTGAAAGTATTTCTATAGGTCTAGCAACCAAAAGGGAGATTCTCTCTGCATTTTGAGAAGCAAAAGTCTTTGGTGTTATTTCCCCAAAAACCAATATCAAAAAAGTCATAACTCCTGTTGCAATTCCAACGCCACTAGAACCAAATAAATCAGTAAAAACCACAGTAGCCAAAGAAGCTGCACCAATATTTACCAAATTATTTCCTATCAAAATAGTAATTATTAATTTATGAGGATTTTGTTTTAATCTAAATAAAGTTTCAGAACCTTTCTTCTTCTGTTTTAATAAAGATCTAGCCTTTATCTGATTTATAGTTATAAGGGCAGTTTCAATTCCTGAAAAGAAAGCGGACAAAATAATCAAAACAACCAATATAGTTATTTGAATTCCTAACATGTATATTTCTCATTAATATTAAAAGGTTATAAACTTTTCTAAACATCAAATCCTAACGTTTCTAACTCCTCTCTTTTCTCTTCAACTGAAGAAGGGGCTTCTCCGCCATGCCAAGTTAGCCTAGGTCTTACATTCATAGGAAAGATCCTCTCAGAATTATCATCTAATACTATAGCACTTCCTTTCATTCTAGGTAAATTGTTAATGTATGTTTGAATATCATTCAATAAATAAGTCTGCATCATATCATTCAAAGCAGTAATGTCCTTCCTAGCAGTAACTCTATGACTCAGAACAATATCACTTTGAGTAATTACATCTTTATGGATCTCTCCAGGTTGCTGTGTAGCTAAAACCAAAGAGATTCCTGGCTGTCTTCCTTCTCTCAATAATTGAATCAATGCATCAGATGCAGCGGTCTTACCTTCTTTTGGAATAAACTCATGGGCTTCATCTATAAATAACCAAACCATTGGCATATCTCCTTTGGCTCTTTTTTTTGTACCAATGCCAAAATAGCTTTCTCCAGCTTCAATAGTTTTTACCTCTTCTACTTTTCTTGCAGTCATTCTTTCAATTAATAATTTCTTTGAAATCAAACCAGTAACTAAGTTCTTTATTCCCCAACTTCCAGAAATATTAGAATAACAACTTATATCCAACACAGAAACTCTCCCGGGTTTTATCAAATCCTTTATCTCAGTTCCTTTTTTTGAAAATAATCCCCATGACTTTGTAGACTCAAATCTATTGATAACAGAATCCACAATTTCTTTACTAACATGTTTCTCTTTTTTGATAGTCTTAATTATTTCAGGAATACCATACTCTTTTTTTGTTTCTTTCAAGTCAGTAATGGCCTTTTCTATCAAAATCCCAACAGAACTCATTAATTCAACATCAAAAACATTCATCCAGTCGCCAGCAGTCAACTCAGAAGTTTTTATTGAAAAAGGAAAATCCACAGGAATATTTTTTTGTTTGTATTCTTTAGAAAAACCATGAGGAGTATAGATATCAATAGTGCCTAATTTTTTAGGATTAAAACCCCAACCATTTAACAAGTCTTCATCTTTTTGATTAGGGTATTTCATAGTCCAGAAGATTCCCATAGTATCAAAAATTAATATTCCCATATTTTCAGCAACCTCTTTAGGTAATGAAGACATTTCTTCGGCCATAACTCCCAAAGTATAAGACTTTCCACTTCCTCTTTTTCCAGAAACTAAAACAACATGAGACCTAGCAACATCCATTCGAATATTTGAACTTAGAGAAACTGTTTGACCCATCTTTACATAGTGCCTACCTAAGAAAATAGTACCTCTATCACCAAATTTTTTCTTATCGGAAGCAGTTCTCCCAACAATAATATCATAAGCCATTATTACTAACAATAATTGCAGATTTATTAAATCTTTCTAATCAATACAACAAGGTTTATATACTTTATAATTTTCTAAAATTTACAAATGATAAAAGACCACCTAAAAACTTGGGTTCTGTTGCTAAGTTTAACATTTTTACTTCTAATCTTAGGCTTTGCTTTGGGTGGAACTATGGGCCTAACGATAGCTTTATTCATAACTGTAATAATAAATATCTCTAGTTTTTGGTATTCTGACAAAATAGCTTTAAAAATTTACAAAGCAAAAAAAATACTTTATTCTGAAAAACCAGAATTACATGATCTTCTCAAAGATTTGTCTATGAGGGCAGCGATAAAAACTCCAAAACTCTATTTAATTCCTAGCCCAAATCCAAATGCATTTGCAACTGGACGTTCAGAAAACACAGCAGTAGTTGCAGTAACACAAGGATTACTAGATTTATTATCCGAAAGAGAGTTAAGAGGAGTATTGGCTCATGAATTAGCACACATAAAAAACAAAGATATATTATTAACAACGATATCTTCAATAATTGCTGGAACCTTAATGTATTTAGCAATGCTTGCTAGATGGACAGCAATCTTCTCTTCAAACAAAGATTCAAACTTAGGAGAAGTATTAGTATTGTCAATTCTTGCACCAATTGCAGCTACATTAATTAATTTATCAATCTCACGTTCAAGAGAATATTTAGCGGACGAAGTTGGTTCTAAAATAACTAAAGATCCTAAAAGTTTAAGTGAAGCTCTAGTTAAAATCCACTCGTCTTCGAAAAAAATGGAATTTGGAAATCCGGCGTTATCTAATATGTTTATTTCAAACCCATTTAGAAGTTCATCTTTAATTAATTTAATGAGTACACACCCCACATTACAGGCAAGAATAAAAAGACTTAGAAAATTAGCTTTCACTCAATAATTTCTCATTAATCCAATCTACTTCATCCTCTTCTAATTCTAATTTTTCTTGAAACTCAGGAACTTTAATCAAATTAACAACATCTGGAAACATCTGAAAAGCTCTTTTATTAGAAACCCTAAAATAACTTGCTAGTTTTTCAGAAATAGATTTTCTCTTTCCAATTCTCATCCTACTTTGCCAAACCATTAATCCAATATTTGGCCTTTTATATTTAATAACCTCAGAAGATTTCTTTTCTTTGGATAAAGCAACTCCAGAACTCATAAAAAATTTTTGATAAACTAAAAATCTCCAATATTGCCACCTCATAATTCTTCCTTTGAACAAATCTGCTAAACTCAAAGAATTCATAGCCCCAGGGATATCTTTCTTACTATACTCAAGAACAACATTTTTTTGTACCCAAGATTGCAATTCATCAAATTTTATATCATCCAATGAACTTTCAATTAAAGAGACATCTTTACTCTTAAAAATTAATCTTAAAATATTATTAATGTCTTCCTCTCTTTTTCTGTCACCAATTAACTCCAAATTTTCTCTATTAAGTTTCCCAGAATATAACGTTTGCAAATCATTAATGGCCGCCCTTAAATCCCCTCCACTTCTTGAAGCAATACTCTTAACAACAAAATCATCTTTCTTCAATTTCTCAAACTTTAGAATGTCATCTAACCTTTCACATATTTCTGAACTTGTTAATCCTTCAAACTCCAAAACTTTGGTTTTTTTTACTAAAGTACTTAACTTATCTAAACTTATATCGTTAGCAGTCATAACAATAGGAAAGTTAGTTTTTTCTATCAGTTTAGCCAAAGCCTGTGCTCCACCCCTATCTTTCATCCCACTCAATCCATCTATCTCATCAATAAAGATTATTTTAGGTTTCATAAACAAACTCATTTGATTCATAGCAGAATCCATAAATTCCTCAATAATTTGTTTATTTCTAAAATCAGAAGCATTTAACTCCAAAACCTCATAGTCATTTTCTTTGGCAAAAGCATAAACACTGGCAGTCTTCCCCGTTCCGGTAGGACCAACTAAAATAACTGCTTTTTTAGCATGAGTCTTGAAATCTCTAATAAAATCGTCTAATAATTCAATAGACATAGAATTGCCTTTAACTTCTTCTAGTGACTTTGGAGAATATCTATCTACCCACATCATTATTTTTGTGTAAATCTTACTTAATTTATAATACTTTTCTCTGTGCCTGACAAGGAAAACTTATAAACAAACATTTTTACAAAAATACTAATGAAACCAACTAAAGAGAAGACTGGTAAAAATCCTATATTGAATCTTCTAAAAACGGAATGGGAGTATCTAAGAACAGAGAGAAAAGTCTTCTCATTTTTCATGTTTTTATTCGTTATTGCCAATTTAATTGCATTAATAGAGCCGCTAATAATTGGATCAATATTTAATACAATACAGAATTCAATAACTTCTCAAGAAGAGCTAAGAAAACTAATCTTAAGAATATCTCTATTGCTGGCAGTAACTCTTGGTTTCTGGGCATTTCACGGAAGTGCAAGATATTTAGAGAGGAAAACAGGTTTCTTAGTAAGAAGGAATTTTATCAACACAAAAATATCAAGAGTGCTAGACCTCCCAGTAAGTTGGCATAAAGATCACCATTCTGGAGACACCATAGACAAAATAAACAAGGGATCATCTGGGATAATGCAATTCTCTGGTCATATGAACTATAGAATAATCGAAGGAATAGTAACGCTGATTGGTTCAGTAATAATACTTTTATTTATTGATTTACGGGCGGCAATATTTGCTCTCTTTTTCGCATTTGGAACATTATTCATAATTTTCAGATTCGATAGAAAGATAGTAGAACTTCATAGAAAAATAAACAAATTTGAAAATAAAGCATCTGCGGCAGTCTTTGATTATCTAAGTAATATTATAACAATAATAACATTAAGATTGAAAAAAACAGTAAAAAAAGAAGTAGACAATAGGGTAATGGCTTCTTTCCAAGACCATAAAAAAAGAGCTATGCTTTCAGAATTTAAATGGTCATTTGCATCTATTGCCATCTCTGTAATGACAATTATAGTATTGAGCTGGAGAGCATACTCAGATTTTAATACAACTGGAGTAATAATGATTGGTACCTTATACATACTATATGGGTATTTACACACCATTGGAAGAACATTCTATAATTTTGCTGGATTATACGGAGAAGTTTTGAAGTCAAATGCAAGAATAACCAATGCAAAACCAATTGATGACGAATTTTATAAGTTAAGAAAAGAACTACATGGAAAAATATCACCAAATTGGAAAAAACTTTCATTAAAAAATGTAGATTTCACATACGATAAAGAAGGAAAAGAGCAACATCTTTCTGGAATCAATGTAGATTTAAGAAAAGGCCAAAAGATTGCCTTTGTTGGAGAATCTGGCTCAGGAAAAAGTACAATGTTGGCTTTAATTAGAGGATTATACAATCCAGATAAAGGACAATTATATTGTGACGGAGAGAGATTAAAAAATGATATTTCTAATTTGAAAAACCACGTAACCCTAATCCCACAAGATCCAGAAATATTCAATAACACAATAAGATATAATATCACAATGGATATAACTACAAAAAAAGAAGAACTAGATAGGGCTATAGATTTAGCACAATTTAGAAAAGTTCTGAATAGATTAGAAAATGGACTAGATACAAATGTTCTTGAAAAGGGAGTTTCATTGAGCGGAGGAGAAAAACAAAGATTGGCTTTTGCTAGGGGAATACTTGCAGCAAAAAGTAGCGATATAGTTTTAATGGATGAACCTACTTCCAGCGTGGATAGTTTGAATGAAACTAAGATTTATGAAAGTGTTTTTAAAGTG
>JABIBT010000004.1 GCA_018652625.1 Candidatus Woesearchaeota archaeon
AGTCCATTGGTTGAGAGTTCAATGGAAGTATTAGTAGAAAGTTCAAAGAAGGGTCCAAGTATAGTTTCACAATCTTTAATCAGTATTTCAAATTATGTCAATTCTGTCCAGGAGGTCGGAGAGAGACTGAAAGATTTACTTTCAGATATTATTTCTAGTATGAAAAGCCAGATTAGTTTCATGGCACCAGTTATTTCTGGAATTGTTGTAGGAATAGGCAGTATGATGGTGGGAGTTATATCAAAATTAAGTGATTTAACAAATGTAGATACTTCTTCTGCGGCTGCCTTAGAACTAGGAAATATTGGCGGGCTGTTTGATAAGTTTAATACTATTCCTTCATATTTCTTTCAAATAATTGTAGGAATTTATGTTGTTCAAATAGTTTATGTTTTGACTGTCTTATCGAATGGAATTGAGAATGGTGCGGATAAATTAAGTGAGCAACATAGACTTGGCAAAAACTTGATTAGGAGTGTTATTTTGTATAGTATTGTTGCTTTGATTGTTGTGTTATTATTCAATCAGTTGGCATTTTTTGTTTTGGAGAATTCTTTGAAATAATAAAAAAACTTATAAGTTAGAATAAGTATTTTGTATCTATGTTTAAAAGAGGCGTGATAGAAGGATATTTTAGAACCATTCTTATTCTTTTGGCCATAGTTTTAGCTTTAGGGATACTTTTCTTTTTTGTGATAAGCAGGGTGAATCAAATTGTTTAATAAACAAGGTAAAATGGAGTGGATGATTGCAGGAATTATAATTACTTTAGTTGTTGCAGGAATTATTTTTTGGGTGGTTCCTGAAATAATAAAAGAAGGAAAGCAAGCTTCATTGAGAGAAACATGTAAAACTAGTGTTTTGTTAAGAGCTAAATCAAAAATTCTTGGTAATCCTATTTTAGATAATTTGAAATGTGAAACCATACATTTTGAAATAGATAGTACTAATGAAGAGATTATAAAAGAGCAAATTTCTACTGAGATGTTTTCTTGTTGGAATATGTTTGATAGAGGAGAGAGTGATTTTTTGAGTGATAGAGATTTTGGTAAGGGAGATAATTGGTGCCATATTTGTTCTAGAATTGACTTTAGCGATAGTGTTCAGAAAAATAAAGATACGAAGGTTGTTGATAATTTTGATCAGTATTTAAGAGATGAAGAAATTCCAATTATTGGAAAGAGTTTCTATGCTTACATTTATGGTGAAGAACAGAGTGAGTTGTTGGAGCCATTTCCAGAGGAGTATAATATAAAAACTGATGAAACTGTCTATGTTGTATTTTTTGCTGATAAGAGGGTGGATTGGAGTAAAAATTTGGGAGAGTCTTCTTTGGCGGCACTAGGGGGAGCGGTATTATGTGCTGGTGGAGTAATTTTGTCCCCAATTACATTTGGGACTACTGCTGCTATTGGATGTAGTGCAGGCGGAGCAATCATTGGAACAGCATATGCAACGTCTAGTAAGCATACATATTTGAATGGATTATATGTGGGTCCAGCGAGTAAAATAATTGAGGTGTGTGGACAATGAGAAAGAAAGGTCAACTTGGTTGGGATAATATTTATACTTGGGTTTTGGTTTTAGCGTTTTTGGTTGTTATTTTAATAATGATTTTTACAAATAGAGAAAGGATGGTTGAAATCTTAGATAGTGTAAAATCATTTTTGAGGTTTGGTGGAGGATAATGACTGATTGGAAGCCTCTTGTTTATGGTACATTGATGATTTTGTTAGCTCTCTTTGGTTTGCTTATGCTTTATAACTATTTAATTCCAAGCGATGCTAAAGCTGATGAATTATTTGATGAATTTGGGAATAAGATTTCTTCTTTTTTTCAAGACCAAGATAGTTTGAGAGATAAGACAAAAGAATATTTTGAAGATTCTTTTGTTCCTATGTATAACTCTTGTTTGGATTCTGAAGAAACTAATTGTTGGTGTACCAAAGAAAAACTAAATATTCCTAATGGATTTTTTGTTGAAGTTGTTCAAAGTAATCAAAAAACAACTTTTAATTTTTTAGATGAAGGTAAAGGTAACTTTAAGGATTTTACTTTTGTTTCAGAGTCTTGTGTTATCGTAGATCAAACTAATTTTTTATTGGAAGGAATAAAAAGGAATAAGGTAGTTATAGAATCTGGAAGAACGTCTTATATTTCTTTTGAGTTGGATGATTTTGAAAATATTCTAACAACAAAATTAGAATATAAGAATGAAGTTGATTTAGAGTCATTATTTTATAAAGTAGATGATGGAAAAATTTGTATTTTAGATAAAATTAATTCAGAATTATTTAAAGATTCTCCATTATGTAACCAAAACACTTAAAAATTCCATTTAAAATAAAATTAGTAAGAGGTGAGGTCTATGAAAAAAAGAGGTCAAGAGCTTTCAACGAATACGATAATAGTTGTAATCCTTGCTGTACTTGTCTTAATTATAGTTGCAATCTTCTTTACTGGAGGTTTTGAAACTTTTAAAGATAAAATTCAGGGAATATGGCAAAAGGGAGCACTTCCTGTTCAAGAAGTGGTGGTCGAATGTAATGGATATTGTAGCAGTTATGATACTACAGGTTTAGAGAAATTTAAGACTAATTTCTGTACAATCGATTATGAGTTAGATACTACTGGAGATGGGAAAGTTGATGAGTATGCTAGATGTCAAGATTTAGTGACATGTGGTGCAGTAGAAAGTGCAGGCGGATGTCTGTCTTAATTTTTTCTTTTTTTTAAAATGAAAAAGGGATTTTCTTTGGCTACGGATACTTTGGTATACCTTCTTATAGCTTTATTTATTTTAATATTTATGCTCTTTCTATTTGGAGGACAAGCTAATATCTTTATGGAAAAATTAGGAGGATTTTTTAATTTAGTTGATTAAAATGAAAAAAAGAGGATCAAAATTAAGTATACATGTTCTGATGGGACTTTTGGTTGGTGCAGTACTGGTTGTTGGAATGTTTTTTATTGCTGAACCTCTTATTAAATATTTTACTCAAGATATGAATAATGATGATGCCCATTTTTTAGAAGCTTCTGTGGAAGAATTGAGTGATGTGATTAATAGTATTGAGGAAGGAGAGAAAAAAGAAATGCCTTTTTATTCTTATTCTAATTATGATCTTTATTTAAATGTGTATAATATTGGTTCTGATATTACTGAGTGTTATATGGCTGCATGTATTGTTTTGTGTTTTGATGAAGGGTGTGAAAACTTAGTTTCTGAAGATATGGTTAGATTATTTGATGAAGATGTTGTTTTTAATAAAGTTGGCAAGATTACTAGTTTAGATATTGAAGAAGGCAGTAGTGGAAGATTTTTATTAGCCGTTGAAAAGAAGGAAGGGAAGATTTCTTTTGACATAGTACAACAAAACTAATATAAATCTCTATTTTTAAGAATAGAATAATGGAAGAGGTTAATAGAATGTATTTATGGATAGGTTATTCTTTATTATCTATTGCAGTATTTTTTATTATAACTATGGCATTAGTTAACTTGGGAAATAATAATGCCGTTTATCAAAATTTAATATCTAGAGATGTTGCGTTTATTGAAAGTGCTATTTTAACTTCTGAAGGAGATCTAGATTTAAGATATACCTATTCAAAAACTGAAAAAGAGTTTAAAGTTGAAACCAAAAGCGATTGTGAAGTTAGAGTTGGAAGTATAGCTTCAGAGTATTCTTATGAAGGATATTATTGTTTAAACAATGAGTTTGTTGATAAAGGCGATTCAATAAGTTCTAGTTTGGATCCACTAATATTTGAATTGAAAGGTAATAAATTATTAATTTATGGAGATACATCATGGCTGGATATCAAGTAAGTAAAGAAACTCAAAAGATGATTGTGTATACAGTTATTATTTTGTTGGTTGCTGTTGTAATTATGGTTGGAGCTTCTGCTTATTTTATTCAAGATTTTGAAATAGAAGAATTAGAAAATGAGTTGGTTATTTCTAGATTGTTGTTTTCTGAAGACTGTCTAGCTTCTGAAGAGTTTGGTAAACTAAATTTAGATAATTTTGATTTGG
>JABIBT010000017.1 GCA_018652625.1 Candidatus Woesearchaeota archaeon
AAAATTTTCCTTCGGAACGTTGCACTAAATTTTAGGTCTTCCCGTTGGTCAGACGAAACTAACAGGAATTTAACGGTTACGAAACCTTGCAGGTTTCTTCACCCAAATCGCTTTCGGCGACTTCGTTAAATTCCGATGTTATATTCAATTGTCGTATAAATTTATTAGAAATAGTCGGGCACACAAAGATTTTTATATCAATCAATTTATTTAAAATATTATGGCAATCAAATCAAAAAAATTACAAAAAGGCGATACTATCGCAATAATTTCTCCATCATGGGGCGGTCCATCTGTTTTCCCTCACATTTACGAATCAGGTATTAAAGCACTTAAAAATTTAGGATTAAAAATTAAAGAATACCCTTCTGCTAGGAAAGATGCAGATTATACTTATAATAATCCTGAATTTCGTGCTAAAGACATAAATGATGCTTTTGCAGATTCGGAAGTAAAAGCAATTTTTACAAGTATTGGAGGAGATGATTCGATAAGAATTTTACCTTATATAAATACTAAAATCGTAAAGGATAATCCAAAAATTTTCTTAGGATATTCTGATACAACCACTATGAATTCATATTTTAATCAATTAGGTTTAGTTACATTAAATAGCCCCTCCATCATGGCAGGATTTTCACAATGGGATGCTTTAGGAAGAGATTTCCAAGAACATATCCAAAATATTTTATTTGAAAATCCCGAATCTTATACTTATGAAAAATATAATAAATTTTGTCAAGGCTATTTAGATTGGAGTGATAAGATTAATGTTGGAAAGACTAAACCTATGATAAAAAACAAAGGTTGGAATTGGCTACAAGGTAGCACAAAAATTCAAGGAGAATTATTTGGTGGTTGCATAGAAGTTTTTGAATTTATGAAAAGTACAGATTTTTGGCCTGATGAAAATTTTTGGAAAGGTAAAATCTTATTTTTTGAAACTTCTGAGGATAAGCCATCACCTGAGCAAGTAAAATGGATGTTGAGAAATTATGGTGTTCAAGGAATTTTTGATAAAATTTCTGCTTTATTAATTGGAAGACCAAGAGATTATTCAGACGAAGAGAAAAAAGAATTAGATGACAATATAATCAAAATTGTAAAAACTGAATTTAAGAATAATGATCTTCCAATAATTACCAATATGGATTTTGGTCATACTGATCCTCAATGGATTTTACCATTAGGAATAAAAGCAGAAATTGATTGCCATAAAAAAGAATTTAAATTGATTGAAAAAATATTTGAAGATTAATGTGTGCCCGACTATAATTTTATTTTAGACACGACAACTCTGAAATTTTCCTTCGGAACGTTGCACTAAATTTCAGCCCTACGGGGAATATAACAAGGATTATGAGGTTACGAAGTCTTGCAGACTTCTTCACCCAAATCGTGCTACGCACGACTTCTCATAATCCTGACGTTATACGCATTAGAATCACCAACCATACCTTTATATACGGGTGAAATTCCCAAAACACACATGGCAAGATATGAACGTTCGAGAGGAAAAGGCCCAAAGGATAGATTTTCTAAAAAGGAAACTAAAAGTGCGGGATCTTATGAAGAGTATACTAAAAGTAAAAAGGGCACTAAAAGGGAGTCTGGACGTTATGACAGAAAGAGACCAGAACTAGAAATGACAAAGGTTACTTGTTCCTCTTGTGGAGAGGAATGTGAAGTCCCATTTAAACCAACGTCATCAAAACCAGTTTATTGCAGAAATTGTTTTGAGAAAAAAGAAAAACCAAGTAAATCATCTAACAAAGATCTAGAAATAATTAATAAAAAGCTTGACAAAATAATAAAAGCTTTAGATATTTAATAAATGAATTTTATTTAGATAGATAAAACATAACAAGTCTACTATCAATATCACTTTCAGACAAAATTTTAGAATTTTTTAACCCCTCTTTTTCTAGATGGATTTTTTCAAAAAGTTCTTCTCCAAATCCATCTATTTTACTCAAAGAAACAATATTATCATAACCAGAAAGTTTCAGAGAATTATTTAACGTATCAGAAGAAGTATACAGAAAAGTAATTATCCTATCTCCGTCTTTCTTATTTAACATATAATACATATTTCCAGAAAAACATGGCCTATTTAAAAAACTATTCTCCCACAAAAATTTTACATATTTCCCAATAATATTGAAATAGTAAGATATTTAAATTTGGTAAATAAAAATTAAAATATGCAAAAAAGAGGACAAGCAGCTATGGAATTTTTGATGACCTATGGGTGGGCAATCATGGTTGTTTTATTAGCCATAGCAGCCCTAGCATATTTTTTGGACTCGGAAGAGCTTTGTCCTCCAAATTTTAAATTTTTTACAAAAGGTTTCTACATTGTTGATCAAAAAGTCATAGGATCAGATGTAAATTTTGATCCAGCAAAGAATCTCTATTACCTAATAATAAAAAATACACATCATGAAAGAGTAACAATCTCTGAAATAGCTATAAAAAAAGGAGAGATAATATGTGATTTAATAGATGTCCCAATTGAATTGAGTCAAGGAGAAACAACAAACCTAGTGATAGGAAAAATAGAAGAAGAATGTCAAGGCGTATCCAAGGAATGTTATAATTTTGATCTTAACATAGATTATAGGGACGCGAGAAGTGGCATAGTTCATACAGTGGAGGGAACTATAAGTGGAACATTTGAACCAAACCCAAATCAACTCTGGATACTTGGAGGGCCATGGACTACCTTAAATATTGAGGGGAACACCTTTGGAATTGAGGACAGAACTGGAGAAAGTATAAATTATTGTGTACCTGAGTCTCCTCCAGATTCATCAACTTTTACAGATGAAATTCCTCAAGGAATAGTCTTTTGGGATTTGCCTTTAGGATGTGATACCGGCGGCATTGGTCAAATTGGTTTTGATTCTGCAAGCTGTGATGGTAGAACTCAATTGGCAAAGGGGTGGTTACATAATACTTTATATCTTGATGATATCTTTTCAGAATATAATATATTCATTGGAGGAAATGCAGGATACTACGATACTGTTGCTGGAGAAGATAAAACAAATGGAATATGTTTAAATGATAATCTTTACTTCTATGTGAATGGAGAGCTTAAATATTGGGGCGGTACAACTGGAAACATGGTTGGAGGGGACGATACTTATGAAGGGGGGGATGAAGTAATGAAAGAATGTAGTGGATGTTACGATGTTGATGACTCAGCTTGGTGTATTCCAGCATTTGAGTTATCGGCAAGTGGTTTTATTTATGGAGAATCTAATGATATTGATATCATGGTAGAGGATTTTTGTTGGGGGGGGGCCCAACCACATGCAGGAGGAATGTCTGAACTAACATTATTTCTAATATAAGATTAAAACCCAAAGAACTTTCTTCCACAACTGTTAAAAACAAATTCTATAAACTTAATTTATGTGCGGTATAATCGGTTATATAGGAGAAAAAGAGGCAATACCAATTCTAATTAATGGATTAAAAAAGCTAGAATACAGAGGTTATGACTCGGCTGGATTAACAATACAAAATAACAGTCAGCTTTCAACAATAAAAAAACAAGGAAAAATAAAAGAACTAGAAAAAAATCTAAAAGATTCTAAAAGCAAAATAGGAATAGCACACACACGTTGGGCCACACATGGAAAACCAAATGAAATAAATGCCCACCCTCACATTAACCAAAACAATTCTATCTCAATAGTTCACAATGGAATAATAGAGAATCACAACGCATTAAAAGAACTATTAGAAAAAGAAGGAGTGAAATTTAGCTCAAATACTGATTCAGAAATCTTAGCACATTTAATTTCAAAATTCTATAAAGACGATTTAGAAGAAGCAACAATAAAAGCATTAGAACTAGTAGAAGGAACATACGGTTTAGCAGTTATAAATAAAGACAAAGAAGAAATAATAGTAGCAAGGAAAGGCTCGCCTTTAATAATTGGTCTGGGGGAGCATGAGAATTTTGTAGCTTCAGATGTACCTGCAATATTAGAACACACAAAGAGAGTAATATATTTAGATGATAATGAAATAGCAAAAATAAAGAAAGACAGTTACAAAGTAAAACACATTAATGGGAACTATGTAGATAAAGAGATTCATGAAATAAAGTGGTCTCTAGACAAAATAGAAAAGAAAGGTTTCAAACATTTTATGCTGAAAGAAATATACGAACAACCATTATCTATAAAAAATGCGTTAAGAGGAAGATTAACAGATAACATAAAATTGAATTTGAATTTTGATATAAATGAAATACAAAGAATAATTCTTTTAGCCTGTGGAACAAGTTGGCACTCTGCTTTAATAGGAAAACATTTGATAGAAAAACTAACAAACATTCCAGTAGAGGTAGATTACGCATCTGAGTTTAGATACAGAAATCCAGTAATCTCAGAAAAAGATCTAACAATAGTTATTTCTCAGTCTGGAGAAACTGCAGATACTTTAGCAGCTCTAAAAAAAGCAAAATCAAAGAAATCAAAAACTTTGGGATTAATTAATGTTGTTGGTTCTACAATAGCAAGAGAAGTAGACTCTGGAATTTATTTACACGCTGGGCCAGAAATTGGAGTGGCTTCAACAAAAGCATTTACAAGTCAAGTTTTATCTCTAGCATTATTATCTTTACAGTTAGCCAAGGGAAAAAATCTTCCAATAAGACAAGATTTAATGGATGAAATAAAAATATTACCTAATAAAATATCAGAATTTTTAAAAGAAGATACAAAAATTAGAGAAATAGCTAAAGAATTCAAGGATTCAAAAAATTTCCTTTATTTAGGAAGAGGAATAAATTTCCCGGTAGCTTTGGAGGGAGCATTAAAACTAAAAGAGATTTCTTATATCCACGCTGAAGGATATCCTGCTGCAGAAATGAAACACGGACCAATTGCATTAATAGATGAAAACATGCCAGTAGTCTTCATAGCAACAAAATCAGACCTATCTCCAAAAATACTTAGCAATATGCAAGAGGTAAAATCCAGAAATGGAAAAATTATCGCTATAAAAAACGATAATGATTATGAAATAAAAAAATTAGCAGACTACACAATAAAAGTTCCAGATACACTAGAAGAACTTTCTCCAATAATGAATGTTCTACCTCTACAATTATTAGCATACCACATAGCAGATTTAAAAGGAATAGATGTTGATAAACCTAGAAACCTGGCAAAATCGGTAACCGTGGAATAATTAATTATATTTTATCAGTTTATCTAAAGTTTTATTTGAAGTCATCCAATCTTCTCCTTCTTGCTCTAAATCGATAACTTGATACTTGGTGTATTCTTTATCATGTAATTTTGAAATAAAAGATACCAAGTCATCTAAATTATCATATTGTGGATTTGAAACCCACTTATTCCCAATAAAACCAAATTTTCCATTCCTTCTATATAAAAACACAGCATGGCCACGATATTCATCAGGATTTTTTTTAAATTCTTCATGTGGAGGATGCATAACCAACATTAAAGGCCGGTACCCATTATCTTGCAAAGTTGCAGCAGCAATCATTGTAGCTTCACTACAATCCATCTCCTCTTTTTTGTCATGAACATCTGCATAACAAAGAATTTTCTTATTTCCCATTTTACCAGCTTCCCCATTCCTAAACATATAACCAATTATTGCAAACCTAGCTTCAATAGGGTTACTAACTTTCTCAATAACTTTAGAATAGTCTTCTTCATCAACGTAATCTACAACTCCATCCAGTCCAGCACTTTTTGCAAGCAGTATAGCAGAATATTCAAAATCTAATCCATCAAAAAGAGGAGTATCTGGGTCAATCTCAGAAATCTCGGCAATACCCAGATGGTTAAAAGTGGGTTTATCTTTAATCCACCTATCATAACCACATTTAACTCCTGCCAAGGTGATTAAGAGACTACTAATGGTAATGAAAGAAAGTTTTTTTAGATTCATAAACAAGAGAGACATGAATGATTTATATTTCTTATCATTAATAGTTAACTTTATAAATTAATTATTTTAACAAAATTCTATAATGGTTAAGAAGATACACACTAGGGAGAAGAGAAAAAGGGGTTTTGGAACCCATTTACCGCACAGAGCAAAAATCAAAGGTATTCCTAGAAAGAAAGGTCCAAAAACATTCAAAACAGAAGAAGCAGCTAAAAAATACGCTGACGATAATAAAATCAAAAAATACGAATTAAAAAAAGTTAAAAAAGATAAAAAATTTCAAATAGTACCAATATCATGAGGTTTACTTTCTCTCATTCCTTTATCTGTTATTCTAATGAACTCAGAGTTTTTCCTCAAACCAATTAAATTTCTAGCACCATTATAACTAACTCCAGATCTTAATCCGCCAGTCAATTGATTAATAACTTCAATTACTTTCCCTCTATACGGAATTAATGATTCAACACCTTCAGCAACATACTCTTCATAATCTTTAGTTCTATGAATATTAGCTCCTAAACTTGCCATACCCCTACCTACTTTAACTTTAGAGCCATTCTTTAATAAATTAATTCCGGGGCTTTCATCAGTTCCAGCTAATAAATTACCAATCATTACACTACTTGCACCAGAAGCAATCGCTTTAACAATATCTCCAGAGTTTTTTATTCCGCCGTCAGCTATAACTGGAATTTTTCCAGCCGCCTTAGCACACTCTTTGATTGCAGTTAGTTGAGGAACTCCACAACCAGTAACAATTCTAGTTGTGCAATACGCTCCAGGTCCAACTCCGACTTTAATACAATCAGCACCAGCTTTAATCAACTCTTTAACCCCTGTACTAGTGCAAACATTTCCAGAAATTACATCAATATCAAATTTACTTTTAATCTGTCTTGTTGTTTTTATGGCCAGATTAGAATGGCCATGAGCAACATCTACAACAATAGCATCAGTTCCAGCAGAAATTAAAGCCTCGGTCCTATCTAAAAAATCACCTTTTACCCCAACAGCAGCACCAACTCTTAATCTTCCCTTCTTATCTTTAGAAGAATTAGGAAATTTACCCCTTTTTTTAATATCTGAGCTAGTTATCAATCCCTTCAATTTAAAATTAGAATCAATCAAAGGAAGTTTTTCAATTTTATTTTTATGTAATATTTCTTTGGCTTTATTTAGTTTAATCCCATACTCGGCAGTAATTAATTTATCTTTTGGAGTCATTACCTCATATACTTTTTTGTTTAATTTATCCTCAAAAACCAAATCTCTGCTTGTTAAAATTCCTTCAACTGCATTTTCTTTATCAACTACGATTAATGCATTAATATTATGGGAATGCATGAAATCAGTAGCATCCTTTATTGTATTATCTTTCTTTATTGTATATGGATTATCAATAATAATTCCCTCAGACCTTTTTACCTTCAAAACTTCATTAAATTGTTCTTCAACACTTAAAAATCTATGAATAAACCCAATCCCCCCAGATTGTGCCATTGCTATAGCCATTTTAGACTCAGTAACAGTATCCATATTAGCACTTATTATGGGAACATTCAGTAAAATGTTATTTGTTAGTTTAGTTCTCAAATCAACCTCTTTTCTAGAACTTACAATACCTTTTTTTGGTATCAATAAGACATCATCAAAACTTAACCCGGTTTTTATTTTATCCATAACAAAATCGGGAAATCATTTTATTTAATAAAGATTATGCTTATCCATAGCTAGAATTGACCTAAGCCTTTCTGTTCTTTATTTTTAACTAAATTTTGAAACGTTTTCCAACTTTTTCTAAATATTTCAGGACATTTTTCAAAATTATTTTTAATAAACTCTTTAGTTGTTGGATCTGAAGGGTAACCACTACCCAAATTACCATATTTTTTCTTTAGTTTTTCTATTCCTCTATCCCTAGTAACTTTGGCTAATATCGAGGCAGCTCCGACAGATAAATACTTATAATCAGCCTTATTTTCAACAACTAACTCAACATCTTTATTCTTTAAAAAAGTCTTAACATACTCTTTATACGCTTCTGTGTTCACGCTAGGGCTATCTAAAATTGCCTTGTCTGGTTTTAACTTATTAATAATAATAGCCGATTTAATGGCCTCTAGCTTGTTCAGATTCATTTCTTCAGATAAAACAGCTTCATCTATCTCTTTCGGACTAACTTCCAAAATTTCATAGCCTTTAGCTATTTTTTTAACCTTTTCAAATAAATATTCTCTTTTACTTGGAGAAATTAGTTTAGAATCTTTAACACCAAGATCTTTTAATTTTGGCTCATCCTTTTCATCAATTAAATATCCAGAAATAACCAAATCTCCAAGAACTGGACCTTTTCCAGCTTCATCAATACCTAAAACTTTCATAATAAACATCTAATCTACTAAGTTTATAAAAATACCGAAATAAAAAGAGTAGCGGAGATTGGATTTGAACCAATGACCTCCGGGTTATGAGCCCGACGAGCACTCCAGATTGAGCGAAACATGAATACAATCCAAGTTTCTCTGCTCCACTCCGCTACAATCTAAAGAAAAATCTCTCATTTTTAAACCTTATGGTTATCTTTATATATTTAAAATTCTAAAATCTTAACATGTTTGAATATATTTTATTATTAGTTGGTATATTCCTTTTAGTTAAGGGGGCAGACTATTTAATTGAAGGAGCATCATCCTTGGGAAAACTTCTAAAAATAACCCCATTAATAATAGGATTAACGGTTTTAGCTTTCTCAACATCGATTCCAGAATTAACGATCAATATATTTTCCTCTATAGGAGGAACTTCTGATATTGGATTAGGAAACATTATTGGAAGCAATATAGCAAATATACTACTAATTTTAGGAGCAATAGCATTTTTCATGTTAATAAAAGTAAGAAATGTAGTTATAAAAAAAGGAATCCCCTTCACTTTATTTTCAGTATTCATTTTTATGCTTTTAGCAAACGATTCTTTCTTTAATGGACCAAATATATTATCAAGAATTGACGGAATAATCTTACTAATCTTCTTTGCAATATTCATTTACTATATATATTTAATAGGAAGAAAAGACAAAGCAAAACTTCTACCAGAAGAGCTAGAACCTCAAAAACACAATAAATTAATAATCACTTCTATGATAATCGGAGGGATAATTGCTTTGTTCATAGGTGGAAAGCTTGTTGTGGATTCTGCTATAATAATAGCAAGACAATTAGGACTGTCTGAATTCTTAATCTCTGCAACAATATTAGCAATTGGAACTTCATTACCTGAATTAATAGTTTCAATAGTAGCAGCTACAAAGAAAAAACTAGATTTCGTAGTAGGAAATATAATAGGATCAAATATCTTCAACACATTCTTAGTTTTAGGTATTTCCTCAATAATAAGACCGATGCCATTCAACTCAATTTTTAACTTTGATTTACTTTTCTTATTTATAATAACAGCATGGCTTTTAGTATTCATGTATGTTGGAAAAAAACACCAATTAGAAAAATGGAACTCTTATGTTTTCATAGGATTATACATATTTTATTTAGCATACATAATAATTAGAGGATGATCATCTAATCCTAACCGTTTCTAAATTCTTAGGAACCTGTGTTTCTATCCTAAGCCCCTTATGAACAGAACTAGCAAAATCTAAAGATTTACTTCTCTCACCATGGACAACTAAAACTTTTTTAGGTCTAGGGTTCAATCTGTGCATGAAATTCATCAATTGATTTCTATCACTATGTCCCGTAAAACCATGCATAGAATGTATATCCATTTTAACAAAAGTAGGTATTTGTTTTCTACCTTCTTGAAACATAATTTCCTTTTCACCTTGTTGTAATCTTCTACCTAAAGAACCTTCTCCCTGATAACTAGTCAAAACAAGAGAATTTTTTGGATCCTCGCCCAACTGTTTAAAATACTCTACACTAGATCCGCCAGTCATCATACCCGAAGTAGCTAAAATTATACATGGTCCACCCTCAATTACTTGTTTCATTTCTTTTTGGCTTCCAACATGCTTAAAAATCTCAGATAAAAACGGATTATCATTTTTATGGAATATCTGTTGTCTAGTTCTGCTATTAAAAAAATCAGGATATGCAGTATGTATTGCAGTTACATCCCAAACCATCCCTTGTAAATAAATTGGAACATTCGGAATTTCTCCAGCTTTCATAGCCTTTTCTAAAATTAACATTATCTCTTGGCTTCTACCAACCCCCAAAACTGGCATCAAAATTTTTCCTTTCTTCTTAATCGTTTCTTTTATAACATTCTTTAAATAGTCTTCAGATTCTCTTCTAGTAGCAACAGTATCATCTTTTGAACCGTATGTACTTTCAATAATCAAAGTTTCTAACCGAGGAAATTTAGTAACTGCAGAAGATAATAAGTT
>JABIBT010000018.1 GCA_018652625.1 Candidatus Woesearchaeota archaeon
AGTAGATTTTGCTAATAAAGGAGTTTCAACCTCATAAAATTCTTCTTTATCTAAAAAATCTCTAATTGCTTTAATTATTTTATGTCTAATTAGTAAATTTTCTTGCATTCTTGGTTTTCTTAAATCTAAATATCTATATTTCAACCTAGTTTCTTCAGTTGATTTAATATCACTTTCATCTAACTCCAAAGGTAATTCTGGTGCCAAATTTAATATTTCAAATTTTTTAGCAGAAACTTCTATTTCACCAGTTTTTAATTTTTTATTTGCGTCTGGTCTTTTCTTTACTTCTCCTTCAACTCTAACAACAGACTCTCTTGTTAATTTTGCCAATTCCTCTGAAAACTCTTTTCCTAGGAAGACTTGAGTAACCCCATATCTATCTCTTAAATTGATAAAACCAATTTTTCCATGTGTTCTTATTGATTCTACAAATCCAGATAGAATAGCTTTCTTTCCAACTTCTTTTTTCGTTAATCCACCACAAGTATGTGTCCTGTATTTCATAATCTTGTTTCTTAATCTTGTTATTTAAAACTTTCTAAAAAAGAAAAAAGTTGGGGATGTTTTCCCCGTTCTTCTCTCTAGTAGTCTCTGATCCATTTATTGTCACCAGTTATGCGCGTCTAAGGAATCTATCAGCTCCAAAGTTTTCCTATAATTTGTTTCAAAGCCTTCGATGACCGCATCGTATTGTTTAGATCCATTTCCTCCATAACCAACCCATACCTGTATATTAGCTCTGGCTAGTAACAATTCCTGAACTTCAACATCTCTTGGCGGGAATCCGATTAGGGGAAAAGAGTAGCTTCCATTATTCAAGCTTTCAATCTCCTTCACAAGATTTTCAAGATAGTTTTCATCCATTGTGGAAAAAATCCTAACTTCGGTTCCTCCAGACCCACATTTGCAATTGCATTTTGTTTCTTCAAAAAGCCCGTAGAGAGGATTATTTTCTTCCTGCGTTGGTTTGTATTCAACAAGCCACAATTTTGTAGCGTTACCACTATCGCTTGAAGGTACGTCTGAACCAGAACCAATCCATTTCCTTTCCTTATGAGATTCAGCAAAGTCTTCACACTTTTGATAAAGTAACTCTTTTCTGGCCTGTTCTTGTTTTTTTGTCTCTTCTACACCTTCTGCTCCAAATCTTTCCATTTTTCTTTCACCCCCTTGTTTAGTTATTACTACTAAATAGTAAATATAGAATATATAAATATTTATGCTCCACTAATGGAACACAATAGAAACTTTTAAATAACACACTTTCTAATTAAAAACATGGACGAACAAATATTCCAAGAAATAGGTCTAACTAACGCAGAGACAAAAGTATATCTAGCTTTACTAAAAACCGGACTAACAACAGCGGGCCCTTTATTAGATGAAACAAAATTACAAAATTCAACATTACATAAAACACTACATAGTCTAGTTTCCAAAGGTTTTGCTTCTTTCAACATAAAAGGAAAAACAAGACACTACCAAGCTTCAAATCCAGAAAACATACTAAAATTCATAAAAGAAAAAGAAAATAGATTTCAAAAAATTCTCCCAAATCTAAAACAATTACAAAAACCAATAGAAAAACAAGAAGCAGAAATCTTTGAAGGATTTAAAGGGTTCAAAAACATGCTTTACGAATCAATAAAAGACGGAAAAAAAGGAGATGAATACCTTTTCTTTTCATTTTTCACAGAAAATCCAGATGATTTCAATAACGTTTACAATTTTTACAAAGAATTCGAAAAAGAAAGATCAAAATTGGGAATAATTACAAAAGGACTTGCCCCTTCAAACATAAAAGATAAATTTAAGGGAAGAAAAATAAAAAATATTAAATTCATAGATTTACCAGTTCCATTAAATATCTCTATATTCAAAAATAAAATTATATTCACGCCGTGGGAAGAAAAACAAATATCATTTATGATTCATTCTAAACAACTAGCCGAGTCATTTAGACAATACTTTTATTCAATTTGGAAATAAATATGTACCTTTTACATTTGAAGTAATAAAGGGAGAATTCCCCCAAAGAAAAGAATTGCTAATGAAAATAAAAACTTGAACAGTTTGGGGGCGATTCTCTTTGTGTGACTAACATTTATGTAAGAGTATACAAAGAGAAGCAGTATCATCAATCCAAAATATATGAAAGAAACAGTGAAGGAAAGTATTGAGGCAACCAGTCCTATTCCATTAATTAAAAATAAATTCCCAATAGTATTAGTAAAATATCCAAATATATCCCATCGTTTCGTTTCTTTCCAGTACCCGAGTTTCGAGTACGCTAAAGATGAAACATAAAGTAGAGGAATTGATAAAATCATTTGGGCGACTGCTAGAGGGTTGAATTTATCCAGCTCTAAAAAGATAACTGCCAGCATAACAAAAACACTTGCTAACATAACCCCATTAATCGCAACTCTTGCAGAGGCTTTTTCTGGAATTGTAGTAAATATATTCTCCTTTCTTTTCATTACTTCTAAACATTGCTAAATTTATTTAAAAGTCTTTTGGAAAATAGCAAAATAATAATAACATATATAAACAATTAATCTAAATCAATTCTATGCTCAAACTATACAATACATTATCAAGGAAAAAAAGTAAACTTTTCAAATAAAAAACCTAAATTCTCCCAAATTCCTTTCTAAATTCTTTAACAGACAAATGCTGAGATAGAGTATAAACTAAAAATCTGATAAGTATTAATAAAACAATAATATAAAAAAACAAGTACAATAATTCAATAACCCCTCTATCCAAAACAATAAAGGCTATCCCTGCAGCAACAGCAGGAGGATGAAAAGAGTTTGCCAAAAACATAACAATTCCAATTAAAAAAACTAACAAAAAGATATTCAAATACAAGGGCACAACTATTAACTTATTTAAGTAATAAACTCCTAATGATATTATGATAGTAATAAAATAAGAAATTATTGTAGTTCTTAATTTAGTTAAATGGTGAGATTTAGAATTTGTTAGAATCAAAGCAGAAGCACCAACACTAGAAAACAACAAAATATTCGAGAGGGTAGCTTGATAAAGAAAAGTAATCAATCCAACCAACAAACCGGCTAACAAAGAAGGAATGAAATGATTATGCCATAGAATTTTTTCTCTTTTTATTATTTTATCAAAATTCATAATAACAAAAAATAAAAGAAATATTTAAGGTTTTTGGAAGGAAAATAATTAAAAAAGAAAAAAAAAGATTTTTTACTTACTTCAAAACATACTCTTTTCCTTCGCCATCATCTATAGTCATACCAAACACTTCTGCATCATTCATATTGGCTCCATAAAAGTTTGCGCCAACACAATAAGCACCAACAAGATTTGCATTTTCAAGATTTGAAAAAGAAAAATCAGTATCTTGGCAGTTAGAATCACTAAGATTAGCATAGCTAAGATTTGTTTCACCATTCATTCTAGCTAAATCCTTCCAACCAGTACCAAACTCTATTGTTTCTAACTCTTTCCCAAATTTTGTTTTACGCAAATCCATACCACTAAGGTTTGAATGCTGCATATCTACCCCTACACAATCCTTTCCTTCAAGGACAATGTCTCTAAGGTCTTTGTTTCTCAAATCCTTATACATTTCAATTGATTTTTCCATTTTTATTTTCCCCCTTTACTTTATTAGCATGTCTTCCAAATGACGTAACCTTCGTTCCGCATATAGCAATAATAGTCCAATACCTAATGAAATGCAAGAAGACGATGCTAGATATAATTCTCCCGAACTAAAATATGGGCTAACAGTTACATCCAGACCTTCCTTTCGTAGAGTTTTTTCAAGTTCAGTTTCTCCCATATCCAAACCATGCATGTTCTCATGTAGCAAATTATGTAGCTCTCCTTCATCCCCCTTAATACTTCCATATTTATCTTCAATTTCATCAAAATCATAAAGCAACTCTGCTTGTTCACCAGTAGATAACATTCCATCACCAATATACCAATTAAACTTTCCTACAACCTCTTCCAAAGCAGAAGTTTTAGCAAGAGTAATTTTTTCAGCTTTTTCTTGAGCAATATATTCAATTTTTTCTCTAGCATCTTGGCTAACAGGTAAATCTGCTTTTGCAACTCCCCCATATAACGAACCAGCTACAGCACCAACTAATAGTGCTTTTTTTCCTATTTTTTTCATTTTTTCATACATTTTTATTTTTTCTCCACCTCTTTTGGGTCCGAGGTAATGACCTCTTTTGTTACTACTTTATTATGGTAATACATCTATTTAAAAGCATCTATGAAAATTTCATGGAAAAACAATAATATAGTAAAATAAATGGAAAAAACGAAAAATATTGATATAAACCTAGTAAAAACTACTAAATATACCTATAAAAAACAAAAGATATATAAGTTTAGAGACTATTTCAATAAAGATGAAGTTAGATATAGTAGACAAGAAAATATTAACAGAATTAGAACTAAATTCATCTATACATCTTAACAAATTAGCAAAAAAAGTAAATAAAAGTCCCGAAACTACTTCTTATAGAATTCAAAGACTTAAAGAGGAAGGTATTCTCAATAGAACTCATTTGATAGCAGACATGTCAAAATTTGGGTATACTACATTCAGAGTGTACATAAAGTGGCAATATATGACCTTACAAGATAAATCTGATTTCTATACTTATTTAAAACAAATACCCCAGATATGGACAACAGCACAATTACACGGAAAATGGGATTTGGGTTTCTTCGTCGGAATTAAACATAGTAAAGAATTCAAAAAAATATGGAACCAAATAGAAGCATTATACAAAGAAAAGATAGCTGAATATAAAATAGCAATATACTCTTTAGTTCATAATTTCAATAAAACCTTCCTATTAGACAATTTTGATTGTATACTACAAAGATCCTCCGGAGAACAGTTAGAAATTCCTCATGACGAAACAGATGAAAACATAATATATACTTATGGAAAAGATGTTAGGCAACCACTCCACAAAGTTGCCAAAGAAGTAGGGGTATCTATAGAAACAGTGAGAAAAAGAATAAAAAGATTAGAAAGAGAAGGAGTAATTGTCGGATACAAAACAGATATGGATTTAAGCAAACTAGGCTATCAAGGTTACAGAGTAGATTTTTATTTAAAATCAACAAAAAGAAATAAAGAAATATTTGAATATTTAAAAAACCATAAAAACTTTTATCAGATAAATGAATCAATAGGGGGAGCAGATATAGAAACAGAAATAATTATAGAAAATTTAGTTTTATTATTAGAAGAATTAGAAAAAATAGTAAAAAGATTCAAAGATGTAATAAAATACTTTGAACATTATGGATACACTGGGTTTCCATCTTTAAGTATTGTAGCAGATTAGATTTTTAGAAGGGATATATTTTCACCCTGACAACTTGTCATGCACGGTAAGAGTTTTAGATCTCAGTTTGAACTTCTTTGGAAAATAGCTAAGAAATAATAACATACATAAACAATTAATCTAAATCAATTCTATGCTCAAACTATATGCCTCCTTAACAAGAAAAAAAGTAAACCTTTCAAATAAAAAACCTAAATTGTCCTGAATTCCTTTCTAAACTCTCTAACGGACAAATGCTGAGATAGAGTATAAACTAAAAATCTGATAAGTATTAATAAAACAATAATAGAAAAAAACAAGTACAATAATTCAATAACACCTCTATCTAAAACAATAAAAGCTATACCTGCAGCAACCGCAGGAGGATGAAAAGAATTTGCCAAAAACATAACGATCCCAATTAAAAAAACTAACAAAAAGATATTAAAATATAGGGGCACAACTACTAACTTATTTAAGTAATACACTCCCAATGATACTATAATCGTAATAAAGTAAGAAATTATTGTAGTTCTTAATTTAGTTAAATGGTGAGATTTAGAATTTGTTAGAATCAAAGCAGAAGCACCAACACTAGAAAACAATAAAATATTAGAGATGGTAGCTTGATAAAGAAAAGTAATCAATCCAACCAACAAACCGGCTAACAAAGAAGGAATGAAATGATTATGCCATAGAATTTTTTCTCTTTTTATTATCTTATCAAAATTCATAATAACAAAAAATAAAAGAAATATTTAAGGTTTTTGGAAAAAATAAATTAAAAAAAAAGAAGGGATTAAATCCCTCTTTAAGATGTAGTTGCCTTCCCTTCCCTGCCAATATGGTCGGAGTCATGTTCCCACAAGTTAATGGCATATTTATGGAATACTACTGGTACACTTGGCCCGCCAGTAAGAACAACCTGATTCTCTTCATTTTTTTTAGGCTGCACCTTAAATGAGTCATTTTTAAAGACCGCAGTAACATAGTTATCTGTTAATTTCCCAAAAACCACAATTGGTTTACCAACAGAATTTTCCATCCTACATGAACCCATAAAATCCCCAGCATCATCTTCAGTTACAGTATAGATAGTAGCTGGACCGTTGGAAATGCCATGTTTAGACCTAAGGTAATCTACATACCCTAAATCAGTTTCTTCATAATGATCTTCAAAAATATCCAAAAATGTTCTTTTAGGATGAATACCATAACTTGAATCTTTTTGAGGTACACTCTTAACCATCCCTGGCACCAATCTTTTTGCAAAACTCAATTTATCATTTAGAGTTGGTTTTGCATTTTCTAAGCTAGGCGATTGACTTTCTCTTTCCATTTCTTGTAATTTTTTTTGTAATGTATCTTTCATTTTCATTCCCCTCCTTCTTTTTTTTGAAGCTCTTTCAATTTCTCTACCTTATGCAATTTTTCCCTGTTCCAGCTAAAAAAAGCAAGTGCACATAACGCACCTAGCCCAATTGGATACATAGCCAAATTATTATTATCTGATGGGGTGTCAACTCCTTCTACGCTAATATCAACACCATCTTCTCTCAATTCTGTTTCCAAAGAAGGAACGAAATAATCAATCCCATGAAGATTTTCATTCAAAAGACCATACAATTCTTTTTGATCTTCAGGCATTTCAATCCCATACTTTCTAGCTCCCCGTACAACTTCATCTAATTGTTTATACAAAGAATCTTGTTCAGCTACACTAAATTTTCTATCACCAATAAACTCATTAAACTCACCAGTAATCTTTTCTAATCTTGAGTTCATACTACCTCTTGCTTCTTTTAATGCGTCTTCTCTTTCTTGGTTTGCCTGATATTTTTCCTGTTCAACTTGATATTCAATTTTAGATCTAGTATCTTCATTTACAGGTAAATCTGCTTTTACAGGACTATACAAACTACCAACTAAAGCAGCACCAATCAAAGCTTTCTTTCCAATATTTTTCATTTTTTCATACATTTTTTTTGTCTCCACCACTTTTTGGTCCATGGTAATGACCTCTTTTGTTATTACTTACCAGTTAAGACTAACATATAAATAGTGGTATACCTGTACTAGTACTATGATTATAACCCTAAAAAAAGCCGGTTTAACGGACGGAGAAGCCAGAGTATACCTTGCAGTAACAGAATTAGGAGAATCCTCAGTGGGGAAAATAGTGGAAAAGTCCAAAGTAACAAAGTCTATTATTTACCAAATCCTAGAAAAACTAACAGATAAAGGATTAATTTCATTCTTCTACAAAGAAAAAACAAAACATTTTCAGGCAGAATCTCCAACAAACCTACTAGAATTCTTAGAACAACAAAAAAACACAATAGATGAAACAGAAAAAGAAGTCAAAGAAATAATTCCAAAATTACTAATGCAAAGGGCAACCGCAAAACATAGTATAGTAACCGTTTATGAAGGTTTCAAAGGCCTAATGACAGCATACACAAAAAGATTTGAAGTACTAAAAGAAGGAGAGGAATACATAAACTGGGGACTTCCTGCAACACAACCAAAACACCACCATATTTACTGGGAAAGAGATCACAAAGAAAGAGTAAAAAGAAAAATAAAAGCAAAATTACTCTATAATCATAATGTTCCAGATGAAACTCTAAAAGGCAGAAATTCTTTCAAATACATTGACGCAAGAAGAATGCCCTTAGATGTAGAAGCTCCTTCTTGGATAATGGTTTACAAAGATATTGTAGTTATGGCAATCCCACAAGGAATACATCCAATAACAATAGAAATACATAACCCGGAAATAGCTAATTCTTTCACAAAATATTTTGAATGGTTTTGGAAGAAAAGCAAGTCATTCAAGTAAGCCCTTACCCCTACAAATCAAAAAAACACACAAAAACCTTAGCACAACCAATAACTTTATATATTACTTGGTCTTACTTAATCTTACCATGGAATCCATCACCATAAAAGTAGATAAAAACTTGGCTAATGAAATAGACCAGATAGTTTCTTCAAGTTATTCAACAAAAACAGAGTTCATAAGGGGAGCAATACGAGATAAGTTAAAACAAAGAGAAAAAGAAAAGCTAGAATTAATCAAAGAATTGGAAAAATTTAAAGGTGCAGCCAAGGTTCATGTTTCAGATGAGCAAATACAAGATACCCGAGAAAAAATTGCAAAAGAGTATGCCAAAAAATTTGGAATAAAATTAGATTAACTCTTCAGGCTTTTTCACAGCTACAAAATCAAACTCCAAAAAGTGTTTATCTCTAGTAACCATAACAGCATTATTGTCTCTAGCTAAAATTGCGTGAAGGGCATCACCAAAAGGAACATTTAATTTTTTCTTAATCTCAAAAGCTTCCTTGGTTTGGTTTTTATTAATTTCTACTTTTTCTAATAACTCTCTATCAGAAGCAATATTTAAAATATTATTTATAGTTTTTATATCAAAGTGCCCGGATAGTTCTTTAATAACTAAATCCGAATAAAGGATCTTCTTTTCATCATCTAAAACTTTTTTAAAAAATTCAAAGGCCCATTCTCCCAGAGGCCTAAACTTGTCTGTTCTATTTTCGTGCAAATCTCTCCAAATAGCAGTATCAACATAATACTTCTTCTCCATATTTTACTAATCACGGAGTTATTTATAAACCATTTTGCTGTACGTGACAAGTTGACAAGGAAATAATAACATATATAAACAATAAATCTAAATCAAAATCATGCTTAAGTTATACAACACTCTAACAAGGAAAAAAGAAAATTTCAAACCAATAAAAGCAGGAACTGCATCTCTTTACGGCTGTGGACCAACTGTGTATTGGTATCAACACATTGGAAACATGCGTAGATACATCTTTGAAGATATTCTCAGAAGAACGTTACTTTTTAACAATCTAAAAGTAAAACATGTAATTAACATAACCGATGTAGGCCATCTAACTTCTGATGCTGATGAAGGTGAAGACAAGATGATGAAGGCAATAAAAAGAGAAAAACTTCCCCCAACTTCAGAATCATTACTAAAAGTAGCAAGAAAATACGAAGATTCTTTCTTAGATGATGCAAGGAAACTAAACATCCAATCTCCAGATAAGTGGGCAAGAGCAACAGAACACATCAAAGATATGATTAATTTAATAAAAAAAATAGAAAAAAACGGTTATACTTACAAAACAAAAGTTGGTTTAATTTTTGATACTTCAAAATCAAAAGACTACACGAAATTAGCAAAACTAAAATTAGAAGATATGAAAGCAGGTTCTCGTGTTGAAGTAGATCCAGAAAGAAAAAACCCTTCAGACTTCGCTTTATGGATTACAAACCAACCAAAACACATTATGCAATGGGATTCTCCCTGGGGCAGAGGTTTTCCTGGCTGGCATATAGAATGTTCTGCAATGTCTTCAAAATATCTTGGAGATCAGTTTGACATCCACACCGGAGGAGAAGAACACATTCCAATCCACCATACTAACGAAATAGCCCAGTCAGAAGCAGCTTGTGGAAAACATCCTTGGGTAAAATACTGGCTACACATGAGATGGTTAGTCCTAAAAGAAGGAAAGATGTCCAAATCCGAAGGAAAAGTGTTTACAATTTCTGAATTAGAAAAGAAAGGCTACGATCCCCTAGACTTTAGATATTTATGTTTACTAACCCACTATAGAAAAAGATTGTTATTTTCACTAGAATCTTTAGATTCTGCAAAGAAAACATATGATAGATTAAAAAATATAATTTTAGAATTAAAAACAAAAAAAGATTCTAAAAAATCTAAAAATACTTATGAAAAAGACTTTTTAGAAAGTGTTAACGATGACCTAAACACTTCAAAAGCACTTTCTGTCTTATGGGCCGTGTTAAGAGATTCAAAACTAGGTTCTAAAGAAAAACTTGAACTTGCTTACGAATTTGACAAAGTTCTTGGTTTATCTTTAAAGGAATTAAAAGAAGATAAGATTCCAAAAGAAATAAAAGAAATTGCAGAAAAAAGACAAAAAGCAAGAACTGAAAAAGATTGGCCAACTTCAGACAAACTAAGAGACGAAATTTCTTCTAAAGGTTATGAAATAAAAGATTTAAAAGAAGGATATTTAATAAATAAAAAATAATTACTTCGGTCTTGTAATCGGGAAAGCAATCACATCCCTTAAATGAGAAGAATCAGTCAATAACATAATAATCCTGTCCATTCCAATTCCTAATCCTCCAGCAGGAGGCATTCCATGTTCAATTGCAGTAACAAAATCTTCATCCATAGGATTAGCTTCATCATCTCCATCAACTCTCTCTTTCTCTTGTTCAGCCAGTAATTTTTCTTGAATCAATGGATTATTCAATTCAGAGTAAGCATTTCCAACTTCATGTCCATTTATAAAAAATTCAAATCTCTCAATCAATTCAGGATCTCCTCTTTTTTCCTTACAAAGCGGGGAGGTTTCTTTTGGATAATCTGTAATAAAAGTTGGTTGAATAAGTTTTTCTTCAACTAAAGCCTCAAACAGTTCGTTAATAGCCCAACCCCTAGTAAATTTCTTAATTTCAAGTTTATGTTTTTTTAATTCTTTTTTTAATTCAGAATCTGTTAACTTATCAACATTTAATTTTCCATACTTCTTTAGGGCACCTTTCATAGTTAATTTTGTCCACGGTGCCTTAAAATTAATAGTCTTACCTTGATATTTCACACTACTGCCACCAGTAACTTTTTTCGCTAAGTGTTCAACCAAATTTTCTACCAAGACCATCATATCATTATAATCTTTATACGCCCAATAACATTCCATCATCGTAAATTCAGGATTATGGGTTCTATCTACTCCTTCATTCCTAAAGTTCTTACCAATAGTATAAACTTGCTCAAATCCACCAACCAATAACCTTTTCAAATAAAGCTCTGGGGAGATACTAAGAAATAAATCTATATTCCAAGCGTTTATATGGGTTTTAAACGGTCTTGCTGCTGCTCCGCCATAAATAGTTTGTAGTGCAGGTATTTCGACTTCTGTGAAATTTAATTTATCAAGAAAGGTTCTAGTTTCTTTTAATATTATATTCCTTTTGAAGAAAATATCCTTTTTTTCTGGATTTGCTATAAAATCTAAATATCTCTGCCTATATCTAGTCTCTTCATCCTTTAATCCTTTATGCTTATCAGGTAGTGGACGTAAACTTTTTGTTAATAAGACAAAATCATTAGCATCAATTGAAACCTCTCCTCTTTTAGTTTTGAAAACTTTCCCAACAATACCAATTATGTCTCCGTGATCTACCTTTTTTAATTGATTATAATTATGTAATTTATCTTTAGTTGCAAAAACTTGGATTTTACCTGCCCGATCAAGGATTGTAAAAAAAGAAGCCTTTCCCATAACCCTACTAGTTAAAACTCTGCCAGCAACACTAACTTTCTTTCTAGTATGCTCCCCATCTTTTAATTTAGAATATTCTTCTTGAATTTCAGAAGAATCATGTGTTTTATCAAAACTATATGGATAAGGATTGATACCTTCTTCAATTAACCTATTTAATTTTTCTTTTCTAGATTTAATTAAATCATTTTCTTCTTTTTTCATAGAACATTATTAATCTAATTAACTTTTAAATCTTTCCACATTTTATTTTTAAACTGAAACCAATACAAAACAATTAAAAACCTATATTCTTCCTTTTTAACCAATGAAAGATATAATCTTTATTAGCGGGGCCCCCGGAATTGGAAAAACGTCCATAGGTAGGATATTAAAGGAAAAATTAAAATCTCCTTACATTGACCTTGCATGGTTAAGAAGCTACCATTTAGATTCAAAATGGAAGAACGCAAATAACAAAGAAGAAAAAATGTCATTAAGTAATTTAAGATTTATTATAAGAAATTATTTAAAAAATGGCTATAAAAATATTGTTATCACCGATTTAAGGTCTAAAAGTAGAGAAAAATTAGTAAAAAGTTTCTCAAATACAAATTATCTGATTATAAGATTAGTTATTAATGATGACAAAGAACTTAAAAAAAGAGTTTTAACTGAGTCAAGAGATTCAGGTTGGAGAGATTATGAAAAATCAATAAAGCTAAACAAAACAATTAAAGAGAGAGATCTATGGAAGAACGAAGTTGAGATAGATAACACCCACAACTCTCCAAATAAAACAGTTAAAGAAATACTAAAACATTTATAAAATGAATTCCCTAATAAACAAAATTAAATCAAAGAAATACGCTTCCTTAGGTGACGAAATAATAGAGCAAGAGATAAACAACTTCTTAGGAAAAAAACCCAAAGCAAAAGATAAAGAAATAATTAAAGAAGTAAAAACAAGGTTACACAAAATTTATGGTTCTTTTCAAGTAAATAAAAAGAAAAAGAGAGATACTTTACTAGAAGAACTAAAAGAAAACCAAAATTCAATAGAATTACATAGAAAGATTTTAGAAACAAACTTATCAACAAAAGAAAGACTAAAAGCTTACAATACTTTATACTACAGAATTTTTCAAATAACCGGACAACCAAAATCAATTTTAGACGTAGGTTCAGGAATAAATCCAATATCTTACCCTTTTTTAGAATGCACCCCAAGTTATACTTCTATAGAAATAGACAAAGAGGACGTAGAGTTTGTGAATGAGTATTTTAAAATAAAAAACATAAAAGGTGAAGCAATATTAAAAGCAATAAATAAAGATACAATAAAAGATTTGCCAAAAACAGATATAACCTTCTTATTCAAAATAATTGATCCTCTAGAGGTAAGAAAAGGACACAAGTTCTCAGAAATGCTACTAAAAGGATTAAAATCAAAATATATTGTAGCTTCTTTTTCAACAAAAACAATTTCAAATAAAATGATGAAATACCCAAGAAGAGGATGGTTTGAAAAACTATTAACCAGAATAAACCTTAAATTTAAAATAGTAAAAACGCAGAATGAATTTTATTATATAATCGAGAAATAACAATATTTATATAGGATAACCCACAAATATTTTTTAAAGAGGGGTGGGTTATTTGCATAAAAAGAGGATAAAAGATAGAAGCTATTACTATACTACAATCCGTGAGAAGACCGGTAAAACCAAAACTATCTATTTGGGGGTCAATAGAAGAAAGGCAGTAGAAAAAGAAAAATCTCTTGGGATAACCCACAAAAAGTCTTCACACTTTATAAGTGTATTTTTAGTTATTTTTGCAATTCTCTCACTAGGATTAATAGGTTTCTCTTTTACTGGTTTTGTTGTTGAAGACGTAACAATTTCAGATATAACAGAAGTAGATAGCCCCAAAGAATTAGACCTAGAATTTGAAGAAGTAGTAGAAGAAGAAACAGAAGAAATAATTTTGGAGGAAGAAGTTGAAACCAATGAAACGGAGATTGTTGAAGAAAAACCAGAAATAACAGAAGAAATAAACGAAACAATAGAACCTGAGATAAATCAAACTGAAGTAAACCAAACCGAAGAAATAAACGAAACAGAAATAGTTGAAGAAAAACCAGAAATAACAGAAGAAATAAATGAAACAATAGAAATTAACGAAACAATAGCAATAAACCAAACAGAAATAATTCTAAATACAACTAATCAAACAGTAATTAACCAAACCCTAGAACAGAATAAAAATATAACAGAACTATATTATGAAGTAATAGTAAACCAACAAGTAAAATGGGAAAAAGCAGTTGAACTTGAAAAAGAAGCTACCTCCTTAGAAGTAAAAATACCAAAAAAAGCAAATAATATCACAATAACAAAAATAAGTGAACAAAAGAAAGAAACAAAAGAACCATATGTTGAAGCAAAAGAAACTAACATAATAACTGGAAATTTTTTCAGAAATTTAATAACGGGATTTGCAATATTTGAGGAAAAATCAGACGAACAAACCATAAAGATCAAAGGGCCACTAAAGGGAGCAATAGTGGAATATTATATGCCAGGTCCAAAAACAGAAGAAAAACAAATCTCGCAATGGAAAAAACAAATTATTGTATCAAGTGAAGAACACTATGAAAATATTTTAACATATACAAATATATCTAATTTTCCAGAAGAAGCAATTAACCTATATCATTTAACAGAAAAAGGGAGAGTGAAAACAGAATTTATATCAAATGACAAAGACGAAGATGGGTTAATAGATTACATAGAATGGATAACCCCCCATCTAAGTAATGAAACATACGAAATAGAAATAACAATTTTAAATGTACAATCCTACCCTTCAGTTGGTGGAAACTGGACTGTTTATTTTAACACAACTGGACAATCCGATTTAACAATAACTGGAATAAATGATACATATTTCGGGATAGATTTAGAACTTATAGAAATAAAATGTGGGGACAAACAACTTCCCTACGAAGTAGGAGAAAATTCAATAACAGTAAAAAACTATACTTGTGAAAACACGGGTTCAGAAACAAGTAAAGTATTAACTCCCGGAAAACATCACTTGGAATTCAATTTCGGAGGACAAATAGCGCATGCACATAATTTAGCAACAATCTCAACTTGTCAAACTCTAAGCGTAGCAAACGAATATTACATATTGGATTCAGATATTCCAAATGATGATGGAACATGTTTTACAATAGGTGCAACAAATATAACTTTAGACTGTGAAGGTCATACAATAGATGGAGACGGAGACGCTTCTGGATACGGAGTAATAATAAACAATGCAAACTACGATAATTTAACAATAACAAACTGTACAATTCAACAGTTTGCAAGAAATGTGTATGTTGGAGCAAGTTCAGATGATATTAGATTAGTTAACTCAAATTTCTTGGAAGGATATTATGATGGAGTTTTAACTTATTCTGTTCAAAATATGTTTATAGAAAACAATACCTTTTCAGGATTGAATGAGTATGGTGCTTACTTCTGGCACTCTAGCTCAACATATGGAAATAATTGGACTATAAATAATAATACTTTTACTGGAGGAACCACGTCCTCGGATTATGGCGTACAAATTGGATATCTAGATAACTCCACAATAACTAACAATTCATTCATTGGAGGGACAGGATCAACATATGGGTATGGCGGAGCATATCAATATGGACACAATGTTATTATAAAAAACAATACCTTCGAAGGGAATTCCGTAGACAGAGATAGAGGATTATATTTACAATATGCAGATAATTTTACAATAACAAATAACACATTTTCTTCTAGCATAAATGATTACGCGTCCTTAGAAATGTATAGTACAACTAATTCAAGAGTCTTTAATAATTCAATGACCTCTCCTGCATCTTACGGACTAACTATTAGCTATTATTCATCAAATAATCAAATTGAGAATAATAATGTAACCTCTAGAAATGGAGTATATTTTGCAACATATTCTACAGACAATAATCTAACAAGCAATAGTATAATTTCTTCAACACTTTATGGGGTCTATATGAATAGTTATAATACTGGAAACAGAATTGTAAACAATAACATTGTAGGTCAAACTTATACAGTATATGCAACAGCCTATTCTAACAATAATGATTATATTAATAATACGATGGTGTCGAATGCAAATTATGTCGTATATATGAATGACCATGCAGGAAATAATTTATTTTATAATAACGATATGACAAGCTCAGGTACATATGCTATCAGAGCATATCTCGCTTCTGGAGGAAATAATTTTACTAAAAATAACATGACCTCTCCAAATAATGCTTTAAGATTAGAAAGCGATTGTAATGATAATATAGTGGATTCAAACATTATAAATTCAACAGCAAATATAGGAATTTACATAGTTACTGGATCAAGTGAAAATAACTTAATAAAAAACAATATAGTTTATGGTGGAACAACAGCATTTCAGGATTCATCGGTAAATACAAACCTTAGATTAGTAAATAATTCTTTTTTTGCTACAAACGGGTGGGGAGCAGTTATAGTTGCAGGCACAAATGTATCAATAATAAATAATACAATTATATCTGGAACCTCAAATGACAATGGATTGGGACTGAGTGATGTTTCTGTGGGAACTATTGAAAATAATATCATAAATGCAACTGCTCACGGGCTATATATTTACACGGGAACAGATAATGTCAATATAACAAACAATAACATTTCTGCAGATCTAGGTAGTGGAAATAATTATTATGGTGCCTATTTTACTCAGGAGAGTGTAAATAATAGACTAGAAAACAACACTATAAGCAGTCTTGCTGAAGACGGAATATATATTGATGATTCTCCAAATAATATATTTATAGGAAATACTATTACTGCTGGATCTAACGCAGGTTGGACAACAGACGCAGGAATATACTTAACCTACTCAAGTAATAACAATTTCACAGAAAATATAATAAACAACACAGGGGGACCGGGAGTTTATTCTGCGTATAGTCACAATAATAGTTTTCACGGAAATAAATTCGATTCAAATTATGTTGGAATGTACCTTGCATATGGGTCCATGGGGGAAACAGACTTTGCAAGTAACACAATATTAAGTACGTCTCAAGCATACGATTATAGGATATTAGGTAATCTAGCAGCAAATTCAAATATTTCTTTTTTGAATTGTAGTCTTGATGTAGATGCAGTTTACATGACTGATGATTATAGCTATGTATCTCAATTATGGTATGCAACTATCAATGTTTCAAATACAAATGGACAAGTAGAAAATGCAACAGTTTTGGTATATGATGTAAATAGTACACTAGTTTCTACAAAAACAACAAACAGTAAAGGAATAACAGACAAAGTGCCCTTAAAAGAATTTACATCCGATAGACTAAGCAATTATAATTTAGACAAAACATATTACAATAACCATAGTTTCCAAGCTTCTGAAGTAGACCATTTTTCAGGATCTAATACTTCAAATATGACGACTAGTAAAATGGTTTATGTCAGATTAGAAGACTGGCCTTTAGTTACAATTCTAACAAATTATCCAGAAGTTAAAAGTTATCAAGGGAATAGCCTTTTACAAATAAGAGTAAACGAAACAAGACGTTCTGATTTAATTAATAATACCAATGTATCAATAACCTTTGCAAATGGGACTACATTAACTTTTGCAATGGTAAATGGAACGAACGGAGATCCAAATCTATGGGAATATAATTACACAATAAATCTTTCAGATGTTGGTGGAACATTCAATATTACTGCAAAAGCCTATAATTCTACAGGATACAATTATATCAATGATACCGACACTGGATTTTATATAGAGCCAAACATAGTGTGGTTCAAAACTTATAATTTAAGTGATAAAGCTAAATCTTTCTTTGCAGAAAACGAACCATCTAAATTAAAAACTTTAGTACATAATGCTTACGAAAATTATCCTCAAGTAGAGGTTAGAGATGCGGAGGGAAGCGTGGTATTAAATAAAACCCCTATGACAAGTGAAGAAGGAACAATATTTAATATTAGCTACATAACTAACGGTTCATTAGGTTTTTATAATGTAACAATATATTCTAATGGAACAGACACAGAACAGTTTGAGTATTCATTCTACCGAGGAACAAACTGGCAAAATAACTTTACAAATAATGATAGTTCCATTTATGCCTTTTCAAAAGAAATAAATATATCTGAACCAAATATCGGAGAAAGATTCTTTTATCCAGTAGATGCCAATATAAATTTCACAGAAACAGTAAATTTAGATTCGATAAGAGTTACATTATATAATGGAACAACATATACAGAAATTCCTTCACAAATTTATAATTATACTGCAATAAACAATACGGCAGAAACAGCAAATGTTGTTTGGTTAGCTTCATTAAGTAAGGGAGAGAATAGAACATATCATATTCATTATAATGATGTTACTTTAGGAAATGCAACCTACAACACAGACTTAACTACGTATACAACAACAAGTAATTATAGATTTTTTAATACAAGTTATTATAGTATAAGGACCGATTCCGACGAGGGAGGAGTTATTGATGCTGCCTGGACAAAACAAGGAAATACAGATAATATAGCTGGACAAGACCCTATGCAAAGCTCCCCTTCTATACTTACAATAACTTTAGATTCTTATTCCGCACACAAAGATCAAAGTCCAACAATAAGCTTAGAACATTCTGGTCCAGTTTTCAATAAATATACAATTTCTGGATATTTAAGCTCTTCTGACGGAACTCAAAACACAAATTTACCATTTAACCAAACTTACTGGACCTATGCAAAAAATAATTATTTGATTTATGAAACCAACTTGAATTTCTTATCCGCATATAATCTTGAAAACCTAATAAGCCAGTTTGTATCGTACGGGGAAGGATATTTCAATAAATTTTCATGGGGACTTTCCAACGGATCATATTATAATTATTCCTTAACTACAGGAAATGGGCCAGATTATACAAATTTAAATATAAGTATGATTTGGTTAGGGGTTTATAATTCAGAGAACAAAACATCAATGGCAGATATTTTCTTGAATAGAACAAGTACTACTGAAGAAACCCCGGAAGGATACTTTTATGATCAGGCCTCATTTGAGTTTTACAAAAGATACTTAATTTCAAGCCCAACAGCAGTAACAAACGGAAGTAATTATACCTCAAAAATAGCAAGAATATTCTGGGATGGGGAAGACAAGTATGAAACCTTGAATGATACCTATTATATCTTACAAAATGATATAACTTATACCACTGGAGGAATAAAATATGGAGATACAACAAAATCATATTTCACACAATATAACCATTCACCTACGCTTCCAAATGATAACGAGAGTATTAATTGTTTCTCATACTGGATGGACGAACTGAGATTAAAGGAAGGGTATGTAGAAACAAATGCAACAGGTACAGCAATCAACCACACCGTGTCAATAACTGGAAATGAAAGTTGGGTTAATTACACAATCCCTGCAGCAGATTTAACACTAAACAGAACATACTGTAAGTTTTTTGCTAAAGATATTGGAAATAACATAAATTCAACACCAAGAATATTTTTTAATGTTACAGATGTTTCTCCACCAATAATAGAAAACATAACAAATACTCCAAATAGCTCAGATGCTTTGGACCCAGGAGTAATAATAAATGTTACAGCAGACGTTAAAGATAAAATAAATATAGATACTATAGTTTTACAATATCAATATAATCATTCTGGAGTGTGGAATGAAACAAATATGGCCATTGTTACAAACAATAGTTACATAGCAAACTTTAGTGCAGCAAATATAGGAAATTATTCTTATAGGATTAATGCAACCGATAAAGTAGGAAATAGTAATCTTAGTAGCACAACAAGTGTTACTGTGGACTATGATTTATCCTGGCAAATTTCTCCAGCTTCTTTTGAAGCAGTTTCAGGACTTATAGGATCTACACTAAATGTATTTAATATTACCGTAAATAATACAGCAGATTTTGAAGCAGATTTCAGTTTCACTTCTACAAGAGATGGATGGATTTATTATAATAATTCATTAGAAACATACACAATCACACTGGGCCCAAAAAATAGCACAACTTTAGAAATTAATGCAAGTTTACCAGTTGATATTGGAGAATACCCTTTAACAGTCACAGTTACCCATGGAAACTCAACTGCTGATCCTGCGACGAGAACTGTTTCTGGAGATGTGGTGGCATATCAAGCAGGACCATATGTATGGACAAGTTTTTCAACTTATAGCGTTTCAGTACTATCTGGAGATTCGAATGTTAACTATACTGTAAGAATTAAGAATTTAGGTAATGAAACCGCGGAAAATATAACAAATACCATAACTTTACCGGAGGGGTGGACAACAAGTGAGAACCTAGTTTCAACATTTAGTAGTATAATTGCAAATGCATATGAGTATCATAGTATTTTAGTAAATATTCCTTCTAGCGCAGAATCTGAGATTGTAACAATGATAACTACTCCGTTAGCAAATAATACAAATCAATCTCACGAAGAAGAATTAGAAATAACAGTTGTAGATCCAACCGTAGCTTCATCTGGATCCGGTGATGGAGGGGGCGGAGGAGGAGGCGGCAGCGGAGGCGGCAGCGGAGGAGTTCCATTCAACCAAGAAGAGTCTGAAAGATTTTTTAGATCAGAACAAATATTTGAGTTAGTCAGAGGAGAAAATCAAGAATTTATAATTGAGATAGAAAATCCATATGAGACGGATGTAATGAAAAATCTAAAACTTAAATTAATGGGATTTGATGAAAACTACTTACATTTCTCTCCAAAAATAATTAGGGAATTAAATCCTGGAGAAAAAGAAAATATTAGTATAAGGATAACTGCCCCAGCATATTTTGTAAAAGGAGAATATCAACTAGAGTTCAAAATTAATGGAGATTTAATAAAAAACACTACAAAAACAATCCCAATAATTTATACTAAACATATTACACTGTATGTTTTTGAGGTTTCAAGATTGGACGCCATTGATTATAGAAACAACGCAGAAGAACACATTGATGAAATGACTTCAAATGAGTTTAAAACAGAAGAGGCAGAAGGATTATTTCGAGAACTTGGAACAGCATACAACGAAACAGAATTCAAACAAGTTGAAGAGCTATATGAACAAATCTATGATCTTTATGTAACTTCAAATGAAGCAAATAAAGGAATAATAGAATTAGAAAATAAGGTAGAAGAAGCAGAAAATAAAAAAATACTTATAGAAAAAACAAAAAGATTGCTTCACCTAGCAAAATCTTCTTTTGAAAGAGGGGAGTACAAAAGTGCTATAGACAGGGTAAAGGAAGCAAAGCTAACTCTTGCCTTGGAATATGGTGGAAAATATGTAAAAGAAGCCATTTACTCGATGAAAGAGAATCCAAAAGAAACAACAATAGGATTTTCATCTTTCGCATTTTTTGTTATTGGGACTTCAGTCTTCTCGAGATATAGATACTTAAAGAGAAAACTAAAAAAATTGTTGGGAGAAGAAAATCTTTTAATGGAATTAATGAAAGCAATACAAATAGAAGTATTCGAAAGATCAAAAATGTCTATGAAAGAATATGGCGATGCCATGATGCAGTATGAAGAAAGATTGAATAAAGTTCTAGAAGATACATTAAAGTTTGAAAATAAGAAAAAGAACTTGATGAAATTTAAATCAAAAGGGAAAAAATTTAGGGAAGAAAGAGAAAAATTACTTGGACTCATAAAGGAAACTCAAAAAGCATATATCTCGGAAGGAAAATTTGAAACTAGAATTTATGAAAATAAACTAAAGTCTTATTCAACAAGATTGGCAGATATTGAAGAACAGTTGGCCACAGCAGAAGTTAAAAAAGCATTTAAGAAAAAATAATCATAATAGCAAAACTTAAAAAAGCAAAAATGAAAAAGGTATATATGAATAAAAAAGGATTTCTCGGATTGCCCTTTGGATCGGGTAAGAAAAAGGAAGAAAAGAAAGTTGAGAATAAAGAGAATTCTGAAAAATCGGATATAGAAATTGAAAAGAAAACAGCAAAACCAAAAGAATCCGAAGAAACTATAAAAGATTACAAGGCAGGATTGGGGGAAGATCCCACGATAGAAACACTCACTGAAGAGATGAAGATTGCAAAAAGAATAGCTAAAGAATATACAGAAGAAGAAGGAGTATCAAAAAAACAAGAGGAATCAGATGAATCATCTTCAAAAGAAGTACCAACCTATAAAACAGGTATAGCTGGATTTGATGTTTTATTGGGCGGGGGAGGAATTCCGTGCTCTACAAGTGTATTGGTGGAAGGGGGCCCGGGGTCTGGAAAGACTATTTTTTGCTTACATGTGGCACAGTCTTTTTGTGAAAAGGGAAAAAAAGTGCTATATATGAGTTTTGAGGAACCAGAAGAAAGATTAATACAACATATGGAATCATTCGGAATGCCCGCAAAAAAATACGTAGAAAATGGAACATTAATAGTTAGGAGATTCAACGCTTTAGATATTGCAAGATCGGTAGAAGCCCTATTATCGGAAGCTAAAAAAGAACTGTTAATAGAGGTACAACCTATCTTAATTCCACAAGATATAGAACCAGATTTGGTATTAATTGACTCTCTTACATCTATTGCTTCAGCATTTTCTGGAGAAGACAATAGATTCAGAATTTATATGGAACAAATGTTTAGATATTTAGAGAATAATAAAATGAGCTCCCTATTGATTAGAGAAGTTGCAAATCCCGGACATATAGGGGAGGGACATTCTGCATCTGATGAAGCAACAAGCTTTCTATCAGACGGGATTATTGTTTTTTATAATGTGGTTCTCAATACGGGAAAAAGAACAAGGGCTATTGAGATATTAAAACTAAGAGGGCAACCTTTCGACAGAAGAATTGTAGAGGCAGAAATAATCAACAAAAAAGGGTTGATGGTATATCCCAAAAGAACACTAAAGGGAAAATATACACTAACTTAATTAAAAAATGAAAAAAATATATTTATTTCTTATAGTTGCTCTTATTTTAGTACCATTTGTACAATCTGAAGAGGTCTCAGATATAGAAATAGAGCTACAACTTAAAATAAAAGAAGTAGAAATCATAGTTTTTGAACTTAGAGATGAAGGATTCAGTATTCAAAGAGTAAACGATACACTCGAAGCAGCAAAAGGAATTTTTGAAGTACAATCTCAAAGAAAAAGTAGGCAAAAAGATTTTACATTAGTTGACAAATACCTAGACGAAATTTTTGAATTAAAGAAGCAAGCATATGTAACAAGAGATGAGATTAATTATGTTTACGAATTTTATAACGATACTAAAAAAAATAAACCGGATATGAACCTATCAGAAGTTGACAAAATTTTAGAAGAGATGCAATTTGAATTTGATAGTGAAAGATATGATAGAGCATATGATTTATCAAAAAAGGCATACTCAAGAATAATTGACATAGAGGGGAGCTATACAGCAGTAAATTTAGCGTATCAAGCTACAGCAAGGACTCTAAAAAATTTCCTTATAGATAATTGGTTATTATTACTTTCTATTTTAATTGGAGGTACATTCTTATATTTTTTATTTAGAAATAGAATAATTTTCTTTAAAACCAAACTAAGAATAAGATATTTAGAACGACAAAGAGGAGTATTAGAACAATTAATTAAGGAAACACAAAGCGGATATTTTGAAAAATCAACAATTGCAGAGTCTACATATAGGATCCGGACAAAAAAATTCTCAGATATGACTAGAGATATAAATAGACAACTACCTTTATTGAAAGAGGAATTGGCTAAAAGAAAGAAAGGAGAAAAGCCATTTGAGGAGAAAGTTAAAGATCGAAGTAAGAATAATTCAAAGAAAAAAAAGAAAAGAAAAGGGAGTTTCTCTATTTTTAAGAAGAAAAAACAAAATAAAATAATTAAGAAAAAAGTTGTCAAAAAGAAAGTTACGAAGAAAAAAGTAACAAAAAAGAAGAAATAATTATTTTCCCTTATGAAACTTCAATTGTTTAATTTTTCCATTTTTTATTTCTAATAAAATATTTACATCAGAACCAAAACCAGCATTAACACAAACAGTTTTTCCAATCTTATCTTTTCCAAAATGTTCATGCATGTGCCCACCGATACAAATTAAAGGATTGTATTTCTCAATTATTTCTCTAGTTATCATAGAACCAAAATGTTGTCCGTTTCGGGGGGAATACTTATTATTTATTTTATCAATCTTCGTATTAAAGGGAACATTGTGAGAAAGAAAGATAACTGGGAGATTTATATTTTTGAATAAGTTATCTATTTTTCCTAAATGTTTTTCATATTTTAACTTTTTTATTTTTAATTCATTTTTTCCATATCTTTCTAAATCCTCTTTATATTGTGGATACTCTGGTCCGGAAGATATACCGTGGCCAATGAAATTAATGCCATTAAAAATAACTTTTTTTTCATGCAAATTAATAATATTTTTTAATCCAACTACAAGTTTCTTAAAATGGTCTTTTTTTAAAAAATTCCAATTTATCTCTCTCTCAACAAAAGGAGTCCAATCCCAATTGCCAGGGACAATATAAACTGGAACACCATAAGAATTTAATTTTTCTAATATTTTCCTTCCATCAGAAAGAGATTTCATAATTATTTTTTTAGCTTCTTTTTTACCAACTATATCATACCATTCAGTTTTTGATTTGGGAGTTACTAATCTTTCTTTCAAAGCCCGAAACATATACTTTTTTGATTCATCAGAACAAAAATCTCCTGGAGCAATAATTGCATCAAAATCCTTAAAATGAATCTTTGGTTTTTTTCCGTGCAAATCTCCAATAATTAAAAATTTCATACCTTACAAGGGAAAATAATTCCTTAAAAACTTTTCCAAAATCTATATAAACAACATAGTTTTCAAGATAATTATGTACAAAGATTTAGCAGACTTTTCAATTGAATTTCTACAAAAAAAAGAAGTAGATTACGCAGAAGCAAGGCTAGAAACAAATACTTCAACAGGAATAATACTGAAAGATTCAAACCCAGAAATGACTGGATTTGATCAATCTTGTGGCCTGGGAATAAGATACTTAATAAATAAAAACTTGGGATTTGTTTCAATAAATGAATTAAGCAAAGAAAAATTAAAAGAGCAATTAGAAAAATCATTAAAACTAACAAGAAAAGCCTCAAAGATATCAGATAAAATAGAGTTCTCAGAGAATAAAGCAATAAAGAAAACATACAAAGTAAATCAAAAACAAAATATTCAAGATTTTTCTCAGAAAGAAAAACTAAAATTCTTACAAGAGATAGATGGCTCAATAGATGCAAACCACAAATATCTTTCACTTTCAGATAATATTATTGAGAAATACTACGTAAATACAGAAGGGTCACAAATAACTTCAGAGATTCCAAGAGTTAATTTTTTCTATTTTTTAACTTTAGTAGAAAAAAACCAATCAATTCAAAGATATTTACAAAAAGGTGCAACAACAGGGTATGAAACCTTGAAAAACTGGAATTTAATTAACGAAATACAAAAAGAAGTAAAGGCATTAAGAGAAAATATAACAAAAGGGGTACCCGCTCCAAAAGAAGAGTTAGATATAGTAGTTGCTCCAGAAGTAACTGGCATAGCAGTTCACGAAGCATGTGGACACCCAACAGAAGCAGACAGAATTTTTGGAAGAGAAGCAGCACAAGCTGGAGAATCTTTTATAACTCAAGGAATGATAAATGATGAAATAGGTTCAGAAAATGTAACAATAGTAGATGATCCAACATTAGAAAAAAGTTACGGACACTACATGTACGATGATGAAGGAATAAGGGCTAGAGAAAGGGTTCTATTCAAAAACGGAAAAATAAATGAATTTCTACATGATAGACAATCTTCACGAAGCATGAATATAAAAAGTAATGGTTCATCAAGAGCAAATCATTATTCTGTAGAGCCAATGGTTAGAATGGCAAATACTTATCTTAAACCGGGGAAAATTTCGGAAGAAGAAATGATTAAAGAAACAAAAAAAGGCGTTTATATTAAGAACTTTATGGAATGGAATATAGATGATAAAAGATACCAACAAAAATATGTTGGTAACGAAGCATATTTAATAGAAAATGGAGAATTAACAAAGCCAGTAAAATCTCCAGCTTTAGAATTAACAACACCAAAACTTTGGTCCTCAATAGATATGATTGGAAATAATTTACAATTTTTTGCAGGTACGTGCGGTAAAGGAGAGCCAATGCAAGGAATACCTGTGTTCATGGGTGGCCCATCTATAAGATTAAGACATATCAAGTTATCATAATGGATAGATTTCACAAGGCTTTTGAAATGGCTGTAAAAGCTCATGAAAATCAGATAAGAGAATTAACAGGATCTCCAGTAATAGTTCATCCTTTAGCAGTTATGGGAATTCTAAGAAATTTTGGAATAAAAGATGAAGATATTTTAATTGCTGCAGTATTACATGATGTTGTTGAAGATTCTTCTATAACTTTGGAAGAAGTAAAAAAAGAATTTGGAGACAGAGTAGCAGATTTAGTTGACCAAGTTTCAAAAAAACAAGATAAAACCTATCCAATAAGAGATGAATCCGGAGTAGTATTAAAAATGGCAGACCTAATTCACAATGGGCTTTGCATGCCAAAAGACAATGAAAAGAAAATTAATAATTATATAAGGAGAGTAGACCTAATAATTAAAAATTACCCCCAATTAATGAATTCTTACCCAGAAATATTCAAATACCTAAAAAAAATTCTGAAAAAAGTCAAAGCCTTGAGATAGAACTTCCTCTTTTTATTTCTTCTATAGATCTACCACAAGCAGGGCAAACCCTTGGCCACATCTTTATTGGATTATATTTAAAACCAAAACCACATTTATCACAAATATATTTTATTCTATCATCTTGTACTTTAGGTTTTACAACTTCTCTTTTTTTAAATTCGCCACTTTTTAAGGCCTCACGTTCATCATAAATAACAATAGAACTTGGTTTTTCCTCAACTACCTCTTTTTCCTCAACAGATTTATTCGATTCTGCCTTTTTTCCTATTTTTTTAATACCTACACTATGAAAACAATTGCTGCAAACCATAACTCCCAAATCATCATCTATCTTAAAATCTTTAGCTGGAGCTTTATTCCCACACTTCTTACATTTAGCATATAATTCCTCTTTTGGCTTTGTATCAAAATAACCTTCATCAAAACTAATCTTTTCCATCTTTTTGGGAGAATACCGTGACTTAAAAAGATTATACTAAGAAAAAACTATATATTGATTAACAATATACTACTAACTAATAGTTACAAATAGAAAGATTTATAAACCGGAAATTGTGATTTTTTATTAGATAAAATGGGATTAGAGAGAAAACTAGCGGAAGTAGAGGTCTTAGCTAGTGATTTAGCTAAAAAAGCTTATTCTGCAGACTATGGAGAAGATAGTTATTTAGGGAGCAGATTAGAAGAATTAAATACAGATGTTAGAAACTTAGAAATAGCATACCATAGAGCAAAAAAATTACTAAAAAAGAAAGATAAAGCACTTGCTGCAGGAGCATTAGGAGATTTAGTGAAAAGGCAAAAGAACCTCGCAGATAATTTAAATAGGACTATGCAAATAATTTATTCTGGAACTTCTTTTTATTTTGATGAAGACATAGACTTGAGAAAATTAGAGGAAAATACAAAATCAGCCCCCCTAATAAATAATAAGTGGAGCATGTATTATTATTTTATGAAATTTCATAGTCCAAAAAATACATTATCAAGAACAAGAAATAATGATGGACATGGAAATACACTAAAAACGATTAGAAAAACGGAAAAAGAAGATAGAATAAGTTATGGGATCAAGGAAAGATATCATTTGTTAAGTCGTACAGGTGTAGTTGGTGCAACAGATTGGATGCAATCTGAACTAGAAAAATATCTAATTGGAGCAAAAACAATATTGGAAACAATCTCAGAAGATAATTCACAAAAATTGGCTCCTAACAGAAGTAGACAAAGTGTAACAATAAAAAGAGCTAGAAATTTTTCAAACAGACATAGGGGTGGAATTATAGCCGCAACAATTGGAGCACTATTGGCAACTGGTTTTGTTGGAGGTACTGCCTATGAAAAGATACAACTGGCAAATGCAGAAAAACAACGAGCAGAACTAAAAGCAGAAAAAGAAGCAAGCGGAAGGGGCACAGCAGAGCATATGATTGAATTAAATTCTGGAATTAGAACTAGGTTTGATAATTGGGAGATATTTGGGAATCAAGAACAGTATGAAATGATACTAAATAAAAGAATAAAATCCCATTTAGAATTGTTTGGAACCAACGGTCTAAATAAAGATAATTTTTATGTAAAGAAATATTTGGAAGAACATCCAGTTGAGGTGGGGGAATAATGGGTTTAGAAAAAAGATTAGCGGAAGTGGATTTACTAATAGAAGATCTTAGACACAGAGCTAAAGATACCTCCACAATAGACTATCTTGATGGCTTGTCTGGTAAAATATCTGTATTTCATAATTCATATAGATCTGCTAAAAGGTCGGTTGATTGGGGGGGAAATAATTCAGCTAATTTAAACGTTGGACAATTTGCCCTAACTGCAAAAAACATAGCAGATAATCTTAGTGGTATGATGCAAACTCTTTATGGGGCACACCCAGTTAAGTTAACAAACTTAGAGAGAAATCTAGAAAACGCTCCTAAATCGGAAGAGGGAGAGAGTCTAAAAGATATATTCTTAAAATATCACGATGGAGGAAAAACCTCTCCATTAATTCTAGCAAGACATGCATATGGACATGCAGAAGAGAATAAGATTTTACATTTTCCAGGAAATGCTCCTGCACTTATAGGAGACATCTCAGCATCTAGATGGTTGAGCACAAATGTTGAAAAATATCTCAGTTTAGTAAAAGATTGTTTAGAAGTAATTTCAGAACAAGATTCAATAAACTTTGATGAAACCAGACTACCTGCAAATGTAGTTAGAAGAGCTATGAAGAATTATGCTAAGAGGCACAGAGGAACATTGGTAGCCCTTTTATCAGGAGCATCTATAGCCCTTGGTTCTTTAGGAACCATGTTTGCTAATAATATAGATAAAATGAATGAGTTTGAAGTATTGAAAACCTCCTATGAAGAAGTATACGGTCATGAGAATGCTAAAGGTCTGGAAGAGGCTGCAAATAAAGTATATGCTTTTGTAGATAGTTGCAATTCTGACAGTATGGGGGAACTATATTGTAGGGGAATGGCCCCTGGAACATTTGATGATAGGATTTGGGATGGTGAATTTATAGAATTTAAAAAAAGAGTAGAATCTGGAGAATTATTGGGAGAAGGATTCCCAATGGGATTAGCAGAAGCAATGTTCATGAAGGCAATAGAAGAGAAAGGATATGAACCAGAGTACAATATAACTTGGCCAAACAAAAACGAAGGAGACGAATAAATGGCATTAAAATTAGAGGATATACAAGCAGCTAATATGTATGCAGCTGATATTAAAGGATTGGTTGGTGTTAGATTGAAATGGACAGAAATACTAAAATTAGCACACTTACAAAAAGAGCATAACATGGAAGCAATGTTTATGGTTCTTAAAGACCATTACGGAATTGATGCATTTGCTCTAAAAAATTCAAACGGACAATCACTTTTGGGAGATCCTGCACTTATTAAATATCATCAAAGATATTCTCCAATGTGGAGACAAGAAACAGAATTAGTTTAAGAATTCTCTAACATCATCATAACTTCTACTACCGCGTAATTCAATAGACTTAGGAAAATATTGTCTATAATTCTTCCAAGCATATCTTTCATCTAAATAAACAATAACTCCTTTATCAGTTTCACTTCTTATACATCTTCCAGCATTCTGTAAAACACTTGTAAAAGCAGGAATAACATAGCCATAATCCATCCCCTTTCCAAATTTTTCATCATAATATCTAATTAATTCTTTATTTTCTAAATCATTTTTGGCAAATGGCAAACCAACAACAATAACTGCTTTCAATTTATCCCCAAGCAAATCAATACTTTCTCCAAAACTACCAGAGCTAACAGCAATCAAAGTACATCCTTCTTCTTTCAAATCAGAAAATCTCTTCAATATAGCCTCACGAGATAACTTATCCAAACCTTGCTCTTCAATAAATAAATTCTTGTCTTCAATTTTATCTTTAATCTTACTTATCAGCCCATAACTTGGAAAAAAGAATATTTTATTCCCTTTAATAATATCAATTAGTTCATTTACACTATCAGATATCCTTTCATACATTTCTTCGTTTCTTTGACTATACTTTGTTGTAATGGCAGGAACCACCAAATCTAGTCTATTTTCTTTAGGGAAAGGATTTTCATATTCAACTTTTAAGGGAAGATCCAAACCAAAGATTTCCTCATACATTTCTAAAGGATACAAAGTTCCAGACATAAAAATATTAGAATGGGACTCTTTTGTTATGTCTTCCAAAACAATACTGGGATCTAAACAATTATAGAACAAAGAAATTATAGCTTTTCCTGTTCTTGTAAAACTTCTTTTCAGAATTCTAGAATATCTCTTATCTTCATTCTTCCACAAACTCAAAAAACCAGCCAAAGAATTGAGAAAACTTCTTTTTTCTTCTTCCATAACTTTATCGGCAGTATCAAATAAGTCACTAATAAAATCCTCTTTTAAAACCTTGAATTCATCCTTACTAACTAAAATTTCATTATTTTCTAAACCCAACTTATCACTTAATAACATTAACTTATTTCGAATTTCAACTATCTCTGGTTCTAAATCTTGATTAAATCTACCTGCTTCTTTGATAGCAAAATCCAAACCGTACGTGCTAATATTATCACTCATTAAATCTCTAGCTCTAGAAGGCAAGTTATGCGCTTCATCCCAAATCAAAATGCAATTCTCAAGTTCTTTATTTATTTTTTTAAAAAACGCAGTTCTTGTGGTAGGATTCAAAATATGAAAATAATCTACAATAATAACTTTAGCTTTTTTTGCAATATCTGCAGCAGCTTCAAACGCACAAACCTCGGACATCTCACACTTTTCAACTAACTCTTCAACGTGAAAAATATTATTTTTTAATTCATCCATTAAAGGTTGAGTTGTAAATATTTTTGATTTATCATGATAATTTCTATAAAACTGACATTCTTTATTTTCAATGGCATTTTTACAAAAAACCCTAAACTCATTTGAATTTAAATTTCCAACATCATCTCTAGGACACATCCACCTCTTTCCAATAAAGTCAGCTACTTGAAAGTTTACACCAGAATTATTTTTTATTTCCCTAAGAGTTTCAATAGCAATTTTATGATGTGTGTGTTTTGAAGTTAAAAAAATAACACATTTATCGTTTTCCAAAGCGTATTTTAAACAAGGTGCCAAGGTAGCAGCAGTTTTACCAACACCAGTAGGAACATTAGCCAAAACATCTTTTTTATGCTTTAAAGCAGTATTTACAACTTTAATAAAAGAATCTTGTCCCTTTCTATATGAATCAAATGGAAATAAATCTTTCATGAAAAATTAAAAAGAACACTCTTTATAAAAACTTATATACTAAAAAATAAAAAAAGAAAAAATTAACAAGGATGGCAATGTTTGAAAAACAATACTTTTAGACCCAATATTACAAATACGATTCCAAAAAATTGTTCTATGCTCAAATAACTGAACCAAACTCCAAGACCTAGTAAAATTGCTATTATTCCAAAGATTAATTTATGATTTTTACTAGGGCAACATGTGTTTTTAGTTTCTACTTTTTTTGCTGGCATATAGTTTCACCTCCTTTATGATTTTATAAATCCTATAATTAGTTTAAAAGCACCAACTACAAACAAAAGCACTGCAAAAACTTGTTCTAGTGTCCATGCTCCACTCCATAATAAATATCCTAAAAATAGAGATATTAATCCACTAAGTATAAACAAAGCTCTTCCACCATGATGTGGATAAATTCTTTGATTCTTTTTTACCATTAAATAATCACCTCTGAAGTAAATATCGATTTTTTGATTTAAAAGCTTTTCTAATAAAGTTTATATATTCCAAATACAAAAAAAGATTATGAATATTTTATTTATTTGTAAACACAACCGGTTTAGAAGTAAAGTTGCTGAAGCGCTTTTCAAAGAGTTAAATAAAAACAAAAAAGTAAACGCTTCTTCAGCAGGTTTAATGCAAGGAGATCCAATTTCGAGCAGAATAATAAAGATTACAAAGAGAAATAATATAAAAATAAAAGGAAAACCAAAATACTTAAGTGACAAATTGATTAGAGAACAAGATATAATTATTAATGTAGCAGAAAATGTCCCATCAAGAGTTTTTAGAGAATATAAGAAAGTAAAAACGATAAGTTGGAAAACTAGAGATGTTAGTGAAGGGTTGACACTAAGAGGATACAATTTACAAACAACCAGATTAATTGAAAGAATAAGAAAAAAGGTTGAAAAACTTGTAAAAAAACTAGAAAAGGTCTAAACTATATTCTCCACTTAGATAATACTTTTAAAACAAACCGCTCTTTTTCTAGAATGGCTCAAAGAATACAATCTCCTAGTTCAATAAATACTTACAAACAATGTCCAAGAAAGTATTATTACAACTATATTCTAAAATTACCAACACTAGCTTCTATACACCTAATCAGGGGAAAGATAGTTCATTCAGTTTTAGAGGATTTTTTCAAATTAGATATAGCATCAATACACGGAGACCATAAAGAATTTGAGTTGAATATTTTACTTCAAAGTATGCTTAAAGAAAAATGGAATAATTCTATGGGGGAATTATTAAAAATTGGATTAGGACAACACAAATTAGATTTTTATTATGAAGAATCTCAGGAAATGATAAACTCCTGGTTTGAATCTTTACTAAATAGAATACAGTTAAAACAAAACCAACATTTAACTTTTGATGAGGCATTCAATATATTAAAGCCAGAAACTGAAGTTTATTTCAAATCAGAAGAACACAAAGTACAAGGATTCATAGATGCAGTACATAGGATTGAAGGAGAAATTTCTTTAATAGATTATAAATCTTCAAAAAAAGATACAATCTCCCCAGAATACAGATTACAATTAGCAATTTATGCCTTACTTTATTATGAAAAATATGGGAAGCATCCAAATATTGTTGGAGTAGACTTCTTAAGACACGGGATAAAATATCTAAAAGTGGATGAAGAACTAATAGAACTAGCAAAACAAGAATGTTCTTTAATTCAGGAAAATACCATTTCAGAAGACTTAGAAGATTACCCTATGAAAACTTCTCCTTTATGTAAATGGTCAACTGGCCAGTGTGATTTTTATGATATTTGTTTTGGACAGAAAAAAATCGATGATTTTAAATAAGTTATTCTAAACTTAAAAAACAATGGAAACACTTTACTCACTAAGAAAAAGATTATTAGAAAAAGGAGCTGAAGATATAGTTCTTACTAAATCAGAATCAGATGAATCCATGATTAAATTTGTAAACAACAAGATAGTAAAAACGGGTTTAGAGACAACTCATTCTATAGATATTTTTGTAGCTAAAGATAAAAAATTAGTAGCTACCTCATTAAAAGAATTTGATGAAAATTCCATAAACAAAATGGTACAAAAAATAATAGAATTTCTAAAAGCCTCACAAAAAAATAATTCTTACGTAACAATACCCGAAAATAAATTCAAATATCCAAAAATAGAAAATAGTTATGATTCCAAAATAAAAGACTGTGACCCCGTAGAGATTGTAAACACATCAATCAATGAAGCTTTAAAAAATGCAAAAAGAACGGCTGGAACCTTCCAAAGCTCAACAGGAAAAGTTTCAATTTTAACTTCAACAGGGATAGAACAAGAAGATAAGTCTTCTTCATTGTATTTATCTTTGAGAGCGTTTGCAACAAAAGAAGCATCAGGGCATAAAACAGCAACATCTTCAATCTTTAAAAAGTTCAATTATGAAAAAGCAGGAGAACAAGCAGGAGAAATAGCAAAACAAGCCTTAAATCCAGAAGAAGGAAAATCAGGAGAGTATGATGTTGTATTTTCACCATTGGCATTTGCTTCAATCTTAGATAACCTTGGAGAAGCTTCTTCTATTTTTAGTGTAGAATCTGGAATGTCTTTTTTACAAGAAAAATTAAATGAAAACTTAGGTAACTTCAATTTAATTGATGATGGAACTTTAAATAATGGAGTAGGATCTTCTAAATTTGATGCAGAAGGACATCCAACCCAAAGAACAGAAGTAATTAAGGATGGAGTTTTAAAAACATATTTACATAATACTTCTTCTGCTAGTAGATACAAAACAAAATCAACTGGTAACGCCGGAATTATTTCTCCTTCACCAACTAACTTAATTTTAGAAGGAAAAGAAGGAAATCCATTTAATATTGACAAGGGAATATACGTTTCGAACGTATGGTATACGCGTTTCCAAAATTATACTACTGGAGATTTTTCAACAATTCCTAGAGATGGAATGTTTATGATTAAAAACGGAGAAATTGATAAACCAATAAAAAATCTAAGAGTTTCTGAAAATGTTTTAAACATGTTAAAAAATATTTCTCTTTTTGGAAAAGATAAAGAACAAATTACTTCTTGGGAAGCCTCAATACCTTGTAATCTAGCTCCACTATTAATAAAAAAAGTTAGAATGACAAAACCAACTGCGTAAATTACTTTTTTAACTATTCTTCTTAAAAAAAGACTTAGTCATGCTAGTAATCCAAGACCAATGTAAAATTAAATGAATTAAAACAAGAATTCCCATTGCAATGCCGCTTAAATCATGAATCTTATCTATATTCTGGAAATAAAAATCTCTTAATCCAAATGGAGGAAACTTAATTATTCCAGTAACAAAAACTAACAAGAAGGATATAAACAACCCAATATCTATAAAATAATTTAATTTTGCTTTATTCATATCTACAACCTCTCTTTACTATTTATAAATTATGTGGATATTACGTCCATTTAACATCTTTAAAATTATATTTAGTAGCAACTAAAATCACATCTACTAACCACCAAATTCCAAATCCGCCAAATGTAACTAGCTTTAACAAACCAGTTCCTATTTTGCCCATAATAAATCGGTCAACACCAAGGCTCCCAAAAACTACAGACATAATAAGAGTCAATGTCCAATCAACTTTTCTTGCCATATTATCTAATCTATTTAATTGGTTTATAAATATTTCCTAATCAACTCAGAAACAACCCTGCCTTCAACTTTTCCCCTATATTTATTCATAACAATTCCCATCAAAGCACCAACTGATAATTTTTTATTCTTCTCCACAATTGCTTTAATATCTTTTTCTAAATCTTTAAAATCAATTTGTTTATACTTGGACATGTCAATTTTCTTCTCTTGAGCAATATCAGTTAAAACTTCAAATGCACTTTCTTTGTTTAAATTCCCATTATCCAAATTCTCTAAAACTAATATAAAATCATCTTTTGAGAAATAATAATCTAAATTAAATCTTTTTTTGATATCTTTAGGCATTTCAACTAAAACAGAAGCAATTAGATTCTTGTCTAAACTATATTCAAATTCATCTAAAAAAATTCCATCCTTAACTAAAATTCTTGCTAAATCCGGATTTACACCTTGTTTCTCTAACTTCAAAACTTTTTCATCTAATAATTCAGGAAGTTCAATACTTTTCAATAATTCTTTAGTAATCAAGATGGGTTTAACGTCAGTTTCTGGATACATTCTAGCAGCTCCAGGCATCGGTCTCAAAAATGATGTAGAAAAATCAGATTCAGCTTTCCTAACTTCTTTTTTAACATTTCCCTTACTTTGTCTTTTAACTTCATTCTCAATAATCTTAATCATACTTCTTAAATCTTGAAAACCTTTTATTTCAACTCTATTTCCATTTTTAATAGAAACATTAACATCTTGCCTGATAGTTCCTAAACCTCTTTTAACTTTGGCAGTACTACGTAAAATCATTCCTAATTTCTCTGCTGTTTCTTTTGCATGCTCAGGATCTTTAATATCTGGATCCGTAGCAATCTCAATTAAAGGAATTCCCAATCTATCTAATCTAAAAGTAACTGAGTTTTTATCATCTTTAATTCTTCTTGCTGCATCTTCTTCAACAGCAACAGAAGCAATTCCAACTTTTCCTTTTGAAGTTCCTAAATAACCACCATAACCAACTAAAGCCGTCCTCTGAAAACCAGATGTATTAGAACCATCAACAACAACTTTCCTCATAACTTGGATTTCATCAACTAACTTACATTTTAACAATAAACAAACCTGTAAAACAATCTCTAAAGCGTCTTCATTCATATCGTGTGGCGGCTCTTCATCATATTCAACAGAACAATTACTATCCTTATATCCTTGATAAATAAATTCTTTATCTTTACTAGTTTCATACTCTGCAGCAACATCTTTCTTTCCAGATTCTCCTTCCGAAGATCTTAATTTTCTTTTAATTAAAATATCTGGCTTTTCATCTCTAAGAATAGAAGGACAAGAACAAAATAGTTTATTAGTTTCTAATTGCTGATGTATCTCCAAACCAGCCTTAAACTTAAGTTTCTTATAATCCATTAATTAAAAATATATTAAGTAACTTTTAAAACTAACTGTTCTCTAAAAAAAAGAACTAAAAAAAGGTTGTTTTATTTTATCTACAGCTTCTACACCTACTTCCCAGGACATTGCCTCTTCATAGAAAACGGCTTCAGAAGACATAGGATCTCCCCAATCTTCATTCATATGAATCCAATCATTTCCACCATAGCAATAGAACTTTGTAATCTCTCCTCCATGTCCCCACCAATCAAAAATATATACTCTAAATTTTAAGGTATCTTGATTCCAACATTCAGGAAAGTCAGACATACTATAATTTACATACGCCGGGGTTCCATAATCTGGATGAGATCCACCTTTCAATTGCCATTTACTAGAGCTCAAAGCACCAGTGGGTTTTTCATAATCTAAATAAAGAGTCATTTCTGTTATCAATGGTCCGGGGGGGTAAGAATCTGGATCCATGATTGAAAGTCTAATATTTGTATCCCAATCTCCATCCGTCATATTGTAACAATAACTCTCATTTCCAAAAGGATAAGTCTCACAATTTGAAAGATTTGCATCTTCTTGATATATTGATTCAGTATTTCCTAAAGAATAAACAAAACTACTCATAGAAACAAACAGAACCAATAAAAAAATAATTGATTTATATTTCATCTTAAATAGGGGAGTGTACAGCTACTTAAAAAACTAACTAAAAAAAGAGACAAGAGGAATGATTACCTCTCATAAGGACCATTTCCAGAAGCAAATCCTCTTCCAGATGAACCTTTCTGTCTCATTTTATTACCAAAGCCAGTTCCATCTTTTGGACCTTCTCCATTATGTAGACCTAACTCTGCTCTTAGCCTAGTCGCAGTTTCATAATCTCCATTTTCTGCTGCTTCATGAGCCAATACAAATGTTTCAAAATTTTCTTCTGAGACAACATCTAAAACTCTAGGATTTCTCCCACTTTCAGACATTAGTTCTATCCATGCATCATAATCTAAGGAATCAAATACTTCCTCCATTTCTGCATGTCTGTCTTCAGAATAGTTTGGACCTTCTTTTGTATAATCTCCTTGGTATGCGCTAACAAATCCTGTCATTGCAATTAAACCAATCAAAAACACAACCGCAATATTTGTTTTTTTCATTTTTCTTTTACCTCCTTAATTTTTATTTAGTATGATATAAATTCTTTATAAGTCGGGTGGACCTAAAGTCCATGCTATTTAAAAACGCTTAAATAACCATTTTATACACTAAGATTTGTAAAATGCAACAGCAATTAATGGGCAGAATGGTCCAAATGGGATTAGGGGCAGAGTTAATCTACGCATTCATAATTATAATAAGTAGTTTAATGATTTATTTTGGTACAAAAGAATTGTACGAACTAACTAAATACAAAGGAATAAAATATTTCCGAGAAGCATTTCTGTTATTTGCAATCGCATTCTTCTTTAGATCTTTTATAAAATCCATAATGATTCTTTTCGGGTTAAGTAGGCCCCATGATTTTCAATTGTTAGGAATAGTTTCTTTATTCATATTTTTGTATACAATCACTCTTGCTATGTTTTATTTACTCTATAGCATAATGTGGAAAAAATGGAGAAAATCTCCAAAAATAATTTACTTATTTCATATTTTGGCAATCTTAATAGCTATTTTGAGTTTAATCACAGGGAATATCACGATAATTTTGTTGGTAAATATATTGCTCTTAATCTTGATTTTAAGTATAACTTACATCGCTCATAAAAATCCAAGAAAGAAAGGACAGAGTATACACTTAATTTATGTTTTATTATCTCTCTTTTTAATTTTAAATGTTATAGATATACTAATACCAAATTTCTTACAGTTATATCAATTAATGATATATTTGCTTTCCATAGGAATATTTTTGTTAATTTTTTACAAAGTACTTAAAAAATCTGGTTCGGACTAAAATGAAAAAAAGAAGTAAATTTGAAATCATGAAAGATATTTTACAAACAGTTCAGAATAATCCAGATATAAAAACAACACCATTGTTAAGAAAATCTAACTTATCTACTTTAAGATTCAAACAATATTATGAAGATTTATTAAAAAAAGAACTAATAAAAGAAACCGAAAATAAAGGAAAGTTTGTTAATTTAACAGAAAAAGGTTTTAGATTCTTAGATAAATATAAAACAATTTTAAACTTTATTGACGAGTTTGATCTGTGATTTCAGTCTCAACGTTCTCTAAATTGAAATAACCACTTGAGAAATTATAAGCACCAGCATTCAAAAAAACAATCTTATCCCCAACCCTAACTTCTTTATCAAAATAAACTTTATATCTAAATATATCCAAAGAATCAGGAGTTATTCCTTTAATTGTATAACAAAAACCTTTTTCTCTTTCATCTTCAACTAACAATCTAATATTAGCAACGAAAGTATCCATTGCAGAATTATATACAGAAGCATCCACAATTATATTATTATCATAAACATTAACAACTTCAGTTTCTAACCTTATTGAAGGAGCCGCAATAAACCTACCTGGCTCAATTATCATCTTAATCTTTTTAGCATTCAAAAACTCTCTTAATTCTTTAATCTTAGTAAAAATATGTTCTGAGACCTCTTTCCTAAAATTCTTATACTCTGCAGGAATTCCGCCCCCAATATTAACTAAATCTAATAAAGAAAAATCTTCAATAGAATCTTCTAACTCTTCTTTCAAATTCCACTCTGAAACATTTTGAGTCTTTCTATGGAAATGTATTCCTAATTGCTTTATATTTTTATTATTCCTTAATTTTGGAAGTAGGTTATTTATTTCTTTACTTGAAAAACCAAAAACAAAATGCTTCCCTGTATGAATTGTATGTTCTCTCAATCTAAACCTTAATAATAAGTTTATTTTTCTATCTTCTTTTAACAATAAATTTAAATCATTAATATTATCCACAACAAAATTATCGACTTCTTTTGGAATTTCTTTATTTCCCTGTAGAAAAAACCAAACATTCTTAGAATTTACTTGTTTTAAATTATTAACAGAATGAATACTCAAAAAACAATTATCTTGTAAGATCTTTCCTATTTCTGGATTGCTCTTAAAAGAATATGAAATTTCATCAGCTAAGGATTTCATTATCTCCAACTGTTCGAATACTTGCTTTTTACTTAGTATAAATTTTGCCATGATTTTAGAGTAAGCATAACCCTTTTAAAGATTGTTTTTGAGTTTAGATTATGAAAAAATCAAAAAAAGACATGAAATGCAATGTCAAAGATCACGGTTGTGGAGGAGCATTATATTTCGTAGGATTTATTGGGGCAGCCGTTTATTACATCTCAACAGCAACTTCATTTTGGGGAGGAGTTTTGGGGGTAATAAAAGCAATTGTTTGGCCAGCATTTTTAGTATTTGAAGCAATGAAATTTTTCGTGATGTAAATAAAAACACATTTAGATTGTAGTACTTGCTAAATACATTATCAGAAAGAAGATTATCCCAACTAAGTACCAATATTTTACAAGGAAAGAATTAAATTTTGGATATTTATTATAATTCTCTTTTATTAATTTAACTTTTGAAGGATTTTTTATTCTATAAGATACAGCAAAACGCAAACCAAGAGCAAAAACCATTGCTAGAATCAAAGATTGCATAAATTCAAAAACCATAACAACTTCTAATTTTATAACTATTTAAAACTTACTCTAAACAGAAACACAACAAATGTTAGGCGAAATAAAGCCTGTAACATCTCCTACATTTTTTTCATCTTCTAAACAAGTATCTCCCCCAACTACATTAACTATTCTTCCACCAAAATTTTCACATTCTTCAGGAGTTAGAGAAGTTTCTTTTACTTCCCAATCTTCAAGAGTTACCTTAATCCTATCTTTGCCTTTTTCTATTTCAACCACAAAACAACCCGGGCATCTTGCAGAAACAACTTCAATGATTGTAATGCCTTTTTCATAACCTAAAAATTCAACTGCTATCTTTGCAGCATCTTTCTGATTTTCATTTAATTCCCATTCCCTTAAACAAGCGTTAACATCTTCATTATAACTATATCCTGCTGGACCTAAACAACCATTTTCATCTCTTTCTCCACCAACCGGATTTACTTCAACTCTACGTTGGACAGTTAGTAATAAGCCTAGAATGATTAGTATAAGTATAATAACAAAGATAGTTATTTTTTTCATAAATCAAACACCTCATAGTCCGTTAAAAGTTTAGTTATTCTTGAATCGGCACAGCTCCCAAAACAATCTTCCTCAGTCACACAATGGGAAGTCTCACATTCAATTATCCTAGGTTTAATATTACAATTTTCTTCCACCCAGCCAGTATTAACATATAATCCACGAACTTCTTCCCCATTAATCATAAAATACTCATATTCCCTTCTAGCAACCTCTCCAGTAGAAATATCACCATTAAGGTAGGTTACATATCCTCTGTCTTTTATCCATTCTTCCGGACAAATTTTTAAATTAGTATATTCAACATCACAACAACAAAGTTTATCTTGTTCTATACAATCCCTTGTTGACCCTCCTGCCCGCGATACTTGATTTTTCAAAAGTCCGCACTGCCTTAAACTACAATGCTCCCCAGAAAACTGCTTATTTTCTTCTTGAGACCAAATAGTTTTTGTACACATCTGTTCACAAGTCAAATCGCCCACCTCGTAGCAAGTATCTGGATCATCTATTAGTTTTATACATTCAGCAGATGAGGGATTGTGGATTTGAGTACAACTAGAAATAAAAGTCAAAATAACTATAAAAAAAATCATTACTCTATATTTTCTATACATTTTCATAACTAAATCAAATAAAACTAATATAAAAAGATTTGCAAGACTTTAAACTTATTTCTTCGAATAAATCATGTATTCAATTATTAATGTAAATACTGGAAACAAAACACTCAAAAGAATTGAACTATCTTTTCCAATGCTTGTAGTTTCTAACAAAAAGAATACTATTAAACCTAAGGTTATTGCTTGCAAGATTCCAAATATCCAAAATATATTTTTATTTGTCATTTTTTTCCTTTCTTAAAAAAGGTTTTTTGTATTAAGGGATTCAGATTATAACCTAATCCAAATCCAATAAACAGCATTCCAATAAGCTTATTGCTACCTAATAGGGCGATTCCCACTACAACCAAACCCGCTCCCAATGTGTCTTGTATTTTCATTTTTCAGAAAAACCTCTCCAAAAAAGAATCCCTATAACAATTCCAATAAAAAATAAAAGTAATGGTCCTGGTTGACGTTTAGATAATAATAATCCGGTAATTGCTATCGCCGGTGCTATTCCATACATAGCTTTCTTTGGGATTGTTATACTATTTTTTGCCATTTTATTTCTTTTTCAACTTCACAGCAGTACCAAAAGCTAACATTTCAGAAGCACCTTGCAAAATCATGGAAGTCATAAACCTAGCTCCAATAATTGCATCTGCACCAAGATCAATAGCTTGATTCACCATTCTGTTAAAAGCTTCATCTCTAGCATTATTTGCCATATCAGTATAAGTTTTTATTTCTCCACCAACAAGATTCTTAAAACTAGCACCAATATCTCTACCAACATTTCTTGCTCTTACAGTACTTCCTCTAACCACTCCTAAAATCTCTCCAACGTCATTATTAGGAACTTCATTCCCGGTTGTAACAATTATTTTCATTTTTTTGCCCCCTTAATTTGTTCAATTTTATCTTCTTTATTATTGAATATTAACCAAATCCCTACGATTAATGAAGGAACTCCATACATCAAAGTAACCCATTGACTCTCATCAATATAAAAAGAAAGAATTATTAAGAAAATTCCTAAAATTATTAATCCAATACCCGACAATATCCTACTTGTTAAATTTGACATAAATATCTTAATAAGGAGAAGTTTTTAAACCTTTTCTTAACAAAAACATATTTAAACAATCCTTCTTTACCTTAACCATGAAAATAACAAAATTCGCTCAATCTTGCATTTTACTAGAAACAAAAGGAAAAAGAAAAGAGTTAAATATAAAAAGCCTTCCGAAAAAATGTCAGCTCGACGGCGTTTGAGTCTACAACCTAACCTTCTTGTAATCTCTTAATAGGTCTATACCCATCAAAAGAATTCAAATTTTTTAAGTCTGCATAAATCTTTCCATCTAAGTCTCTAGTTTGACAGGCCACTAAAAAATTCTCTCCACTATCTAAATAATTAAAGACTACACCACCCACATATAACGGAAAAAATAATCTCCCACTTCTAACTTCTCCTAATTCAAAGGGGTCAAAATCTGCATCAATTGTTTCCCCCTCCAATCTTGGTAAGTGTGCCACATCCTCTAATGTAATTGCCATGTATTTCGAGAATTATCAATCGTTTTTAAAGCTAACGATTTACTCCAACAACCCCTCAGAACTCAACTCCTCCAAAACACTAACCATCACCAAAGGAAAAGTAACACTAACATCACCAATAACAGTAACAGCATCCGAATCATCTTTAATCTTACCCCAACTTTTAGCTTCATTAGTCGAAGCACCAGACATAGAACCAGAGTAAGAACTAGCAGTTGTCATATAAACAGCATAATCCAATCCACCATTCAACAAACAAGCCAAAATAGCATGATGCTTACTAATACTCCCTCCTAAAGATATCAAACCTTTCTTCTCATCCTGTGAAGTACTAAACAATATATTACTAAAATCCTTAACTACATCAACTATAAAATCAGAATGATCCTGCTGAAACATAAACAAATGAAAACCAAAAGCCCCATCAGTCACAGCCGGACAAAATATTGGAACTTTCTTCTTAGCAGCCTGAAATAAGATAGAATCCTCATCCTCTAACTTTAAACCTATTTCATTAAATATCTCAGAAGGAGTAACTCTCTTTTTAGAAGAATAAATATCTTTCAAATAAGGTTTCATCAAATCTTCAAACTTAGCATAAGATTCTGTTCTAATAAACAAATTTCCAACCCTATTAACTCCTTTTTCATATAATTCAACATCATCCTCTGAAAAGCTTCCTATTACGAAGTCTTCATTATGAGCTTTCATAATATCTTCTTCCAAACCACCAACAGTCGTAACAACAACAACAATTAGCCAAAGTTTAACAAAATGAGCGAGAAAAAACCTATAAGTAAATACCTAGCAATAAGGTATCCTAAAATCAAGCTTACTGCCACTAAAATAATTTTTTTTGGAGTACCACTAATACCCACTTTTATATAACTCAATATGCCATAGAATACCAAAGCCAAACCAATAAATGGAACACCAATAATCCAATACTTAACCAAACCATTAATTAAAGGAGACTGAAAAATCCATGGCCCAACTAACCAAATAGCAACAAAACTAAAAACAAGAACTATTACTCCCCATAAAATAAATTTATTATTTGTATTCATACACTAATTATTTATTTTACTCCTTTAATAAATTTTCCTTCTCCAACGCCTCAAGAACCGAAACCATTACCAAAGGAAAAGTCACAGAAACATCACCAATTACAGTTACAGCATCCGAATCATCCTTTATCTTTCCCCACGACTTAGCTTCATTTGTCGAAGCCCCAGACATAGAACCACTAGAACTAGAAGCAGTTGTCATATAAACAGCATAATCCAATCCACCATTCAACAAACAAGCCAAAATAGCATGATGCTTACTAATACTCCCCCCTAAAGATATCAAACCTTTCTTCTCATCCTGTGAAGTACTAAACAATATATTAGAAAAATCCTTAACCACATCAACTACAAAATCAGAATGATCCTGCTGAAACATAAACAAATGAAAACCAAAAGCCCCATCAGTCACAGCCGGACAAAATATTGGAACTTTCTTCTTAGCAGCCTGAAATAATATTGAATCCTCATCATCTAACTTTAAACCTATTTCATTAAATATCTCAGAAGGAGTAACCCTTTTCTTCTTAGAATAAATATCTTTCAAATAAGGTTTCATCAAATCCTCAAACTTTGCATAAGATTCTGACCTAATAAACAAATTTCCAACCCTATTTACTCCTTTTTCATATAATTCAACATCATTACTATTAAAATCACCAATTACAAAATCCTCCTTATGGGCCTTCATGATATCTTCCTCAATACCGCCTACAGTAGTTACAACAACATCAACCAAACCTAATTTTATCAACTGCGCAAAAAACCCACGTAAACCAGAAGTAACCATATTCGAAGTAAAAGTCAAATAAATCTTACAACCATCTTTTTTCATTTTAATTATAGTCTCCTTAGCCCTCTCCAAATGAATTGCTTGAAAACCAACTTTACCTAGAGAATTAACTAACGTAGCTACATCCATTCCTTTCTTCCACTTCAAATCTTTAACTAAATCCATTAAAAAAGAAGAAAAGAACTAATTTTTAAACCTTTCCTTGCTAATAGAATGAAAATGCCAACATAAATAGTAAAGCAACCAGGGCCCAGGCCAAAATTAATCCAATTACAACGGCTAATATAGTCATTACCCCTTTCTTCCAAAAAGAGCCTTTTGAGGAATCCAGTAAACCATAGAAAACCATTCCGAATCCTATAGTTAAAATCCCAATATGTAAAAATAGGTTGAAACTAAGGACAAATCCAAGAATCAGTGATAAGACAATCAGCCCTACGCCCCAAACTAATAAATTTTTGTTTGATTTCATAAAAATAAACTGATAAATAAACTATATAAAACTATTCTTTAACTAAATCCCTTAGAAAAGAAGAAAATAACTAACTTTTAAGGGTTTGCTTCACCACATATCCCCCTAGTTGGCGGGCCAGACGGGCAGTCCATTCCTGCAGGACATCCACTCGGAATATAGTGGTTGTTAGAACAACAATCATTACAGCTAGGTTCAGAACCAGGAGATAATTGACAGTATTCTCCATCCCCTATACAATCTTCTTTAAAGCCACAACAATAATCGGGAACACATCCTTCACATTCCAATGGTTCCGAATCGCAAAACGTATATCCTCCAGAGCAACATTTTTCCTCACATGCATCTGGAAGGTGACACTTCTCTCCATCGGCCAAACAATAAGAAGAACCCCCACCGGGGCAGATAATTTCACATTGATTATCTATACAATCAACAACTGTACAATGCGCACAAGAATACTCACAAAAACTACTCTTTGGCATATATGAATCAACCAATTCCCTTATTCTATATTCTTCATTAATATTAACAGAAACATAACAACCAAAAGGACACTTCCCACCAAAACTCACACAATCCTCTTTAACATTACAATAATTAGCATCATCAATTTCTCCCTTTATATTTGATTCATGAATTGGCAATATTAAAATATCATATAAAATCGGAGACAACATCCAAAAAATAATAATAAAAACCAAAACAACCCAAAACCACCACTTCTTAAGTAGATTCATTCTTCCTCCTTTTAAAAAAGTAAATTGCCCCAATAAAAATAACTAAAAGAACAACAATAGGAAATATCATTCGGGAAACTTTAAAAAAATCAATAGAAGTAACCATATTTCCCACAGTAATTGGCTTACACATGGGTTGCCCAATATATCCTCCCTTTATGTGAGACATAAGACCATCACAACATTCCTCAAAATGAAAAACAAACTCCCCAGATTCTACACAAGGAAAATCCTTAACATATTCAACACCACAATCACCACTATAAAAATCTCCAATATCACAAGAGTTCCCATCATCAAAAACACATTTTAGATTTTCTCTGTCAATAGCATATCCCTGGTGCTCACAAAATGGAGTAACAGCATCCATTGCAGCATAAGAACTAAAAGATAATATAAAAACAAACATCAAAATTAAAATACTTTTTTTCATAATTTTCCTTAGATTTTCTAATTATTAAATCTTTCTAAGACTTTAATCTTATTTTAAAAAAGAAGAAAAAGTTTTTTTTTAAATCACTCTTCCATCAACTATCTTTTCTAGCACCCTGTAACTATCCAATTTAGAAATTTCTATGTTCAAGGGGTGTACGGAAGGCAAATAAATTGTACCACTCTTACTAACTCCTTGACAACAAACCAACCTATGATCTTTACATTCATCTGCTTCAATTTCGCCCCCATATTTTGCCTTTTTCCCCTGGAGCAATAGTCCCAAAACATATACCAAATGATATTCTGGTCCCAAAATCCCTTCCCCCAATAAAGGTATTATTTCAGTTGTTTCAACTTCAACAATCTCTACAATATTCCTTATTGGGCCATGGTCATCATTGGTAAACAACCAACTACCCCCATCAAGAATTGGCAAATGTTCTAAACCTTTTAAATCCATTTTATCCATAACCCAACTTACCATTTAAAAGTCTTTTTCCACAATCTTTTTAATATGAGGAAAACACACCATATTGTAACTTATTTTTAAGAATTCTCATTTATATTCTTCTAACTCTTTTAACGGTATCGAATGGGTTATCTCTCCGTGTCCAAATTTATCTCTTATCCATCTTTCATCGGGATAAACAAACAAGCTAAACCCAGAGGAACAATAATTCTTGGAAGTATCTAAAGAATCTTTAAATCCCTCTTGAAGTCCCAACTCATTTACTATAGATTGATCTCTAACTTCAAAGCTCTTTCTCGATTCCCTAGTTTCAATAACAACCGGTTCACTTTCAATATACAATACTCCACAATTAAACTTTCCTTCATGAATACAAAAATCATAATTTCCAGGAGTCTGCACTTTAATCCCACTTCCATCAAATAAATCTAAACCAAACTCTTTCAATTCTTCTGGAACAAAAATACCAGGTTTTGGAACAATCATATACCTCAGATAAAGTCCACCGGACCTACCCTCGCTTAATAATACATTATCAGTTTTTAAATTTCTTCGAATAACAACAACCCCCGGATTAGATTCCAAAATATTTTCTATTTTCTGTCTTGTTTCACTAAAATTCATTAAAAAAGAAAAAAATACTAAACTTTTAAGACTTTCCTTCCAAAAAGAATATAAACTCAAAAATAATATAATCTAATTATGGAATTCATAGCATTTTTAGATTCAAATTTATACGCTTTAGTAATTCTACCCTTATTTATTTTTCTAGCCAGAATCATAGATGTTAGTATGGGCACAGTAAGAGTAATTTTTATATCAAAAGGTTTCAAAAAGTATGCAACAATAATAGGATTTTTTGAAGTTCTAATCTGGTTAGCAGCAATAAACCAAATCATGAGCAATTTAACTAATTATTTCTATTATTTTGCTTATGCAGGAGGATTTGCAATGGGAACGCTAGTTGGAATGGCAATAGAAGAAAAAATTTCTTTTGGAAAAGTAACTTTAAGAGTAATCACAAGAAAAGATGCATCTGAACTTTTAGAAGAATTAAGAATGAACAAATATACAGTAACAAGTTTAGGGGCAGATGGAAAAGATGGAAAAGTAAAACTAATTCTAACAATAATAAATAGAAAAGATATTAAAAAAATTACAAAAATAATTAAAAAACACAATCCTAAAGCATTCTACTCGATCGAAGATGTAAGATATGTTCATGATGATTCTCCAATAAAAAAGAAGAACTTTTTCAAACTAACAAATAGAAAATAAACTAAAAAAAAAGAAAAATAAAATTTTAAGAATCATAATAATGAAAACTTAATTTTACTCTTTAACTACGTTAACAGCTTTTGGACCTCTGTCGCCTTCTTCGACGTCAAAAGTAACAGCATCGCCTTCGTTTAACCTTGTTCCTTCAGCTAAACCTGATTGATGTACGAAATATTCTGTACCATCTTCTCCAGCAACAAATCCAAAACCTTTCTGTTCATTGAAAAATTTTACTGTACCTTTCATTTGGAAACCTCCATATTGATTATCAACTATATACTCCTTTTAAACCTTTCTAATTACCTTTTTCTCCAGGTTTTCTTACGACTTCTGAAGGGTTTTTTACCATAAGAGCTTTCTACTCTAATTGCAATTACCCTTTCTACGTGTGGTTTTTCCATTTTTTCAACAGATAACTCACTATAGTCTCTTTGAATTCTCCTAAAGTTGTCGTAATCAAACTCACAAAGTAAATTAATTACTTTTCCTGCTTCTCCAGCACGAGCGGTTCTTCCAATTCTGTGGACATAATCCTTAGAATCTGAAGGAATTTCATAGTTGTAAACATGAGAAACATTATCTATATGCAATCCTCTAGCAGCAACGTCAGTACATACTAAAACTCCAAATTTGGCCCTATTAAAGAAATCCAAACTTCGAGATCTTTTGTTCTGAGTAAATCCACCATGTATTGCAATCGCATCTATTTTATTAGCTTTTAAATTTTTAACAACAAAGTCTGTATTCATTCTTGTATTGCAAAAAACCATAGCTAATCCGGATTTTTCTTCCTTCAATAGATGAACTAACATAGATAACTTCATATTTTTTGTAACATCATAATAAACTTGTTTAAGCTTACTAGGATCAACTTGTTTTCCAGCCATAATAATTTCAGGACTAACCATATATTTATTAGCTAAACTTTTAATTCTTGAATCAATTGTAGCAGAAAAAAACATAGTTTGCCTTTCTCTAGGACAACTTCTAACAATTCTTTCAACATCATCTACAAATCCCATATCAAGCATTCTATCTGCTTCATCTAGAACTAATATTCTAATTTTTGAAAGATCAATAGTTCTCCTTTGTAAATGGTCTAATAATCTTCCCGGAGTTGCAACAACAACTTCGGCCCTAGTTAACTCATGAATCTGATTAGTAATTGAAACGCCTCCATAAACACTAGCCGTTCTCAAAGAATTTCCACTAGAAAATTGATCAATAGCTTTCATAACTTGTTCAGCTAACTCTCTTGTTGGAGTTAAAACCAAAGCTTGTAATCCTTCTTTTGGAACAACTTTTTCAATTATTCCTGCGCCAAAAGCCAACGTCTTTCCAGAACCAGTTTCTGATTCTCCTACTACATCTTTTCCTTGCATAATGAAAGGAATAGACTTTTCTTGAATTTGTGTGGGCTTACTAAAACCCATTTCTTTTATAGTCTTAAATAGATTAGTATTTAGACCTAAATCTTCAAATATCATTTTTTAATTTTCTCCTAATATTTCAGCACTCTTATAGAAAAAGCGAAATGTTCATAAAATGTTCAAGTGCTTTCTCACATATTCATACTTATATTAAATAGAAACAAAAATCCAGTGTTTATAAAACTTTCTATTTGTAATCACTTAAGAATCATTACAAATGCCTGGACAAAAAGGAGATAATTTAGCAACAAGATCAGAATATTTTCTAAAGAAAGAATCAACAAAAGGGTATAATTTCCCACCCTGCCTACTTTTATTAATTTCCCGACTAAGCTGCCTAAAATCCCTCTCTAATCCAGATAGAACTTTATTAAATCTAAAACCATTCATATCAGAAATATATTTTTCATCTTCACAAAAAGCAATATTTCTTTCAGAGAAACCATTGTTTTGAAAGAAAGTTCCCAAATTATCAACCAAATTAACAAATTTCTTTCCCCCATCTAACAACCCTTTTTTAACATCAACTGATTGTCTAGAAAAAGAAAGGCTTTTTGCAAAAGTATACCTTAAAGGATCAGAACCATCTTGAAGAAGTTTATCCATGTCCCATTCACCAAATCCCCCTTCCGGATTGATACGATTAAAAATAAAAACATTTTTCATAGGAAGTTTATCTGAAATTCCGGTTTGAGAGTAAAATCTTAATAATAAATATCTGGCTATCTCTTTTTCTGAACATGACATAAAATCTATCTCATTATCAAAATAAGCCTCCCACATATTTGCAACTGTGAAGATTGGAGATATGTTTTCTCCGCCCAAGGGGTTTGAAGCAGCATATTTTCTAGGCTTTGATATTTTAATTGCATCAGAACTTTTTCTAATCATTCTCAAAAATTCACTTTTAGCTCTTCCAGGGAAGAAATTTATTTTTTCTACAACTCCCTCTAAATCTTTTTCAGAAGAAATTTTTCCAACATTCAAATAAGTTTCATCTCCACTTCTAATAATATATCCTTTTTTATCTAATTCTACAAGAACTTCCTGAGATTTTTCCATTGATTCTGGAACACAATCTAAAATTTCCCCTTCAAAAGACAAATTCAACTTATCTCTCAATTGGCCTTCTTCAATCATGTTTCTAACATGGTCTTCCAAAGGAATATTTAGTCCTAAATTTTCTGCCCTTTTACCCAGGGCATTCAAACTATATTTATGACAAACTACATCTTCTCCCAAATTATTCAAAAACCTTGCATGAATATCCAATAAAGTATGGTAGTAAGCATAACCTAATGGAAGATCTCCATTGTAGATTCCTGCAGGCGGATTAGCTATTACCTTCATTTTCCATTTTCCATATCCAAGATATAACTGCCGGGATAGAATTCTCCTTTATACGGCTGTGATTATCTTCAGTTTCTTTATACACACTTTTTTCAGAATTCAATTTTTCATAAAATTCTTTTGTTCTATTACAACTCACAGAATTGTCATTTTTTCCATGGATTAATAGAATTCTTTTGTTCCTTAAGTTATCAACATAATCTACAGGATTTACATCAATTCCAGTTTCACAAAAATTATCCCATTCCATTTTATTCATTTTCCTATAAGTATTCTCAAAACCAAATTTCATAAAATCAAATAATCCAGATAAATTTTCTTCTCTTATATTTGGATCTTTAGCATGCACGGAATAGTCCACAACGGGAGCTAGAGCTACAATTCCATCAATATCTAATTCAGCACCAGTAGATAAAGCAATACTCCCGCCAAAGCTATGACCCACTAAAAATATTTTTTTAGGAGAAACATCAAAAGAATTATTAAAAACAGTTTTAATTTTTCCTGCTTTCAACCCACCAACAAAAGAAATAATAGTTTCTTTACATTTGGTAATACTAAAATTTCCATAACTTTCCCACGAACCAATATACTTTGGGTGGATGAATGTAAATCCTTCATCAACATACCTTTTTGCTAATTCTAAGTAGTTGGACTTTCCAGGAATTCCAGCACAAAATATAATAACTGCACCATTATTTTTTTCAGATGGATAGTATGAATCAGCAACTATCTTTCCATATCTTAATTTATTTTTTCTCATTATATAGCCCCAAGGAATGATTAAAATCTCTCTTTAAATCACCAATATCTCCCTCCATAGGTTTCAAAAAATAGGAAGGAGTAAATAAATAATTACCATTTCTCCCACCAATCCAATATCTTCCATCTAATAATATTTTTCTTTCTTTTCCTTGTAAATGGTCCACCAAATCAGGAGTGGCAGGAGCTATTCTAAAAAAGAAATCATCAAAATTATATACACTCCCATATACTTTTTCAATTTTTTCACTCATTGGCATAGATCCCCTCTCAGAAAGCCAGTTTTCCATAAGTTCAGTTATCTCTGTTTCATTAATCTGATCTTTTTTCATATTTACTTCTTCTATTAATTTTAAGTTAATTTTTCTATCATAACAAAAACTCATTAATTCTGGAAGGCTATCTAAATTTACTCTTGTGACAGGAGTATTAAATTCGACCCTTACATTGTTTCTCTTACAATATTCAGAAGTCTCGATTATGTTGATAAGTTCTCTTCTAACTTTTTTTCTTATTGTATCTTCAAAAACCGATCTATTAAGAGAAGGAACATGTATATGCAAGGCCCCAAGGCCAGCATCAGCTAAATTAGAGATATCTCTACCATCCACATTTGAACAATTTGTAGTTAGGCCAATGTCATCAATACCATTATGGCTTAAAAGTTTGACAATATCTAATAAGTCGGTTCTCATAGAAGGTTCTCCACCAGTAAGCCGAACATGAAGGTTATTTTCTTTAGCCAACCCGCTAATACCTTCAACTTGATCTAAACCAAAATTTGCATATCCATTATCATGCTTACCATCAGAAAATGGCCCACAATAAAAACAATCATGATTACATGCCCCGGTAACAGATATTCTTATTTCATATAGAGGCATACTAACTTTGATATCTGAAGTGGTTAGATTTTCTTCCATGTAATGATATCTCCTATTTTTGCACCAAGTTTTTTTGCTGAACTTAATTCTCTAACTTTCCCAATTTCTGGAAGGTTATTTAGTGAACTTCCCGGATAAATTGCCCAGGTGCTGTCTTCTAGATCCTTCATAGAATAAGAAAAAACAGCAACAATTTTTCTTTCTCCATTAACAAATATATCTAATTTATCTCCCTCTTCTAAATTTTCCAAACTTCCATTTATTTTTAAAACACCAAAATTATCAATATGGACAACACATCCATCTTCGACTCTATAATCGCATAAAAATTCTTCACTTCTTTCTTCCCCAAGTCCTGAAAAATTAACACCTTTAGCAACTTTAGCTACGGCGGGGGAATGCACATGTTTTCCACCAAATGAAATAAAATCTTTTCCCATTAATCCAGACGCATTTAATTCATATAAGTTTTTCAATCCAAAATCTTTTATGAGCCAATTTAATGTTCCAGTGTTGGCCCCAACAAATTTAAAACCATTTTTAGTTTCTCCAATAATTCTTGCTCTATCTTTTCTATTTGTCCTTAAAGAATTTAAAACAACTAAGAAAATTGTATTCGAAGGATCATAAACTTCTCCCATAAGTCTAACAAGAAAAGAACCATTCTCAATGGAAAATTCTTTTGCCTTTACTAAGGGTTCAACAGAAATGTTTTGGCTAGTATCCCCTAATTCACTCAGAATAGTAGCTCTCATCTCGTTATATGCTACATCGGAACAATCCGAAACTATAACGATTCTTTTGGCCACGCCAATCATATTTTTTTGTCTTTAATTTATCCTTATAAACTTTTCTATTTGTAACCACTATAGAAAAATAACATTATCTCGGAATCTTTTTCCAATAATCTTTTAAAGCTTTCCTAGTCCAGAAAGCTTTAAATACTCAAAAACTTGACCGCAAACCATGGTTCAAGAGAAAAAAACCGCCTCATTTATAGATACATTAAAAGGGTATAAAGGAAAACAATTAGCAGTTATTTCTCAAGGCTCACCGGACCCAGATTGGATTTCTTCAGCCTTTGCCACACAATTTATAGGTAAACAATATGGGGTAGAGATAGATATAATATATGATGAAGAAATAGACCGTAATGAAAACAATGCATTAGTAAAAATATTAGGAATTGATTTAATAAAACTTTCTGATGATACAGATTTTTCACAATATGGAGGAATATGCTTAGTTGATTCCCAAGGTTATGATGATATTTTTTCAAAAAGAGTTAAAGGATTAGAAGTAATCTCAATAGTAGATCACCATGATAAAAAAACAGAAGGAGGTCTAGAATCCAAGTTTTCTGATATAGATCAAAAGACTGGAGCAGCTGCTACAATCTATGCTGGATATTTAGAAAAGGCAAATTTACTAAAAAAAGCCGGAGAAGACGAAGTAAATGTATCAATTGCCCTAATGCACGGAATTTTAAGTGATACTGGATTAAAAACAGAAAAAGCATTAACTGCTAATTCTAGAGACTACTTAGCGTTAGCTTATTTGGATACAATTGCAAATACCTCTGTTCTTTCTCAGATTTTATCTCAACCTTTGTCCTCGGCAGAGATAGATGCACTAGCGCTATCAATAAGAAATAGAGATACAAAAGATAATTATTTAATCTCCAATGTGGGAATTTTAGGAACTGGAGACAGGGGAGCAATCTCGATTTCAGCAGATTATTTAATACAAAAACTTAGTGCAAAAACTGTTTTGGTCTGGGGGGTCCGTGGGGAAAAAGTAAGAGGTTCCATAAGAACGACAGATGATAGCATAAGTTTAGATAAATTTCTAAAAGAAATGATAGGAAGTATACCCGGGAGCAGTTTTGGAACAAAAGACGCAACAAACGAAGGAGGATTTGAATTTCCTTTAGGTTGGGGGAAAGATCTAACAAAAGGCATAGAAAACGAAGAGGCATTAATAGAAAGTTTAGACAAATGTATAAAACCAAGATATCATAGTGCTGCTGGTGTAAAAGATAAAACTCCTTCTAAAATAGAAAAATAATTTTAATTAAATTCATCTCCAAAATAAACCGACATAAAATTTACTCTTTCTTCAGGTTTACTCTTTTCTCTATTATCATCAAATCCGCTACAACCAAAATCTTTGCCAAAGAATAAATATCCCCCATAATCAATCAACCCATCTCCATCATTATCTATTCTATCAGAACACTCTGGGCATCCTTCAGGGACATCTTGTGGGCACCAAGAACAATCTTCTCCTTCATCAAAGATTCCATCTCCACAACAGGCATAATCTCTTCCGCCAGGACGATAACAATCTTGGAAACAATCACCATTTGGTTCTCCAACATAGCAAGCTTCCCAATTATCACAAACTCCATCACCACAACTAAATTCGCATCCATGGATATCATAATTCCCATCATCACAATCAGGAATTTCTCTTGAACAACCTAAACCATCACAACTATCTGGTTTTTCCAGTCCAGAATGGAATGCTGCAATTCCCCAAAAACAATAAGCATCTCCATCATTATTTTGGCAATCTCCAGAATATTGATATTTCAGACCAATTAAACCGACCGGCATAGCATCAGTTTCATAAAAATTTTGACCATATTCTAATCTAGCGCTATCTTTCACAAAAAGCCTTCCGTCAGAATTGTCCTCATCATATCCATAAATTAAAACAGAATGAAATACATCTCCAGCAGCATAAGTAGCTTCAACAGGGCCATAAATCCATAAAACTTTCCTTATAAGTTTCATTCCTTCATTATAATCCATATTAAATAAAGAAAAATAATCATAATCATCTATACTTGGAGCACTTGAACCACAGCTATAGTTTCCACCAACAGTCCAACAATTAACATCAGTACCAATTAAATTAGAGTAAGGATAACAATCACTTTCTTCCTGAAAAGAAATTGAACTAATTAAAAACTCAGCAGCGTAAACAGAACTTCCACCATTATACACACATCCTATTGGGCCTTCCCAACATTCTTCACAGTTTTCAATAAGGTAAAGCTCAGCTAAATCAATACTATCAACATTTACTCTTGTTAGCAAATATTGGGATTCAAGAGCAGCAATAGTACCAAAAGCCCAACATGTTCCAATACCATATTGATTTGTTGAGTGTTCAGGAATCCATGATTTTCCATGTATATTATCCCAAACTATACTATCAAAAAAATCTCTATCTTTTGTTTTAGCAAGAGAACCTACACTAAATAAACTAATGAAAACTAACGCAAACACCAAAAATGAAAAAAAGTTAAGTGATTTCATAGTTCAGTTATCCATATATTGTTTTTAATTCACTAAGGGAAATTGAATAATAAATTCCTCCGCCCCCACATGCAGTTCCTTGTCCAGAACATGCAGAACCATCTGAAGAACAGCTGCAACAAATTTCTTGCCCAGTTTCAGGGTCTATGCTACAATTACAAGTCCCTCCAGAACCAAATGCTTGAACAAAAGAAGCATTCCAAAAAATAAATCCAGCAAGCAAAACCGCTAATACTGCTCCAAAAATAATAATTCCTTTTTTCATTCTTCATTACCTCCATAAGTATAAAAATGAATAAGATCAAATAAATCTTGATTATAAGTAGGATCAGATAAAGACTCTTTTAATTCTTCAGTACACTCCAACCCACCCAAATAATCTTGAATATCATATTCTATCATATTAGTTACATAAGGGGCCTGTGAAGTATTCCCAAGAAATTCTACAACTTCCCCCAAATCAGAAAAACTATAATCATGATTTTGTTCTCTAAGTAAGTGTAAATCTTTTTGCCATGTATAAGATTCTTTTGGAGAACTAGTCAAAGAAGACCCAGAACACCTAAAATCAATGCCTTTCAAATTGTAAGGAAGTTGAAAAATAGCACTTCCATTTTCAAACTTAACATTATTAAGATATATATCCTCTAAATTTCCAAAACCTCCACCAAAACCAACTTGTGTAGAATCGGCATCTAAAGGGTAAAATTCTCCTTCTCCAGTTTTATCATAAATTAACCTTGTTCCTTGATCATTCATTTTACCTCTAGCTTCAATTTTAGTGCCTTTTTCTTTAAACCAATATCCAGGAATTTCTGCTTTTGAAGAAACAGCTCCGCCCAAAGAAGCGGCTAAAACTAAAGGCAGTACTGCCTTACCAATATTTTTTAAATAATTATTAACCATAAATTTATAGGGTTGTAAAAGACTATATAAATATTCCTAATCAGTAATAACAAATGAATTCTAGAAACTTTTATAAAAAAACGATGTATTCAAAATTTAATGGAAACTTTCATGAACCTCCCAAATTTCGAAGAAGCCAAGGTAGCTATACTCCCAGTTCCTTATGAAAAAACAACTTCTTACAAAAAAGGAACAAAAAATGCTCCAAAAGCAATACTAAAAGCTTCAAATGAATTAGAACTTTATGATGAAGAGCTCCAAAAAGAACCCTATCAAGTGGGAATTACAACTCTAGACGAAATAAAAACTCTAGAAGAATTAGAAAAATTAGAAACAGACAAATTCATAATAGCAATTGGGGGAGAACATATAATCTCTCTTCCTTTAATAAAAAGACATTCTCAAGAAAATCTTTCAATTTTACAAATAGATGCTCATGCAGACTTAAAAGATTCCTTTGAAAACAACAAAATGTCTCACGCTTGTGTAATGAGAAGAGTTTTTGAAATAAATAAAAATATAACTCAAGTGGGAATAAGATCTTTAGAAAAAAAAGAACATGAATTCATAAAACATAACAAAATAAATACTTTTTTTATGAAGGATTTAATCTACAATAAAAATTATATTCAAGAAATACTACAAACACTAAAAGAAAACGTCTATTTAACCATAGATTTAGATGCACTAGATCCAAGTATAATGCCCGATGTGGGAACACCCGAACCGGGGGGAGTAAGATGGTATCAATTATTAAGTCTATTAAAACAACTATTCAAAGAAAAAAATGTAGTTGGAGTTGACATAGTAGAACTTTGTCCAAATAAGACCACAAACTCAGACTATATAGTTTCAAAATTAATATATAAAATCATAGGTTATAAATTCTAACTATTTCTGCTCTATATAGCCAAATTCTAGATCTTTTTCTAATCTTACCTCATAATCTATTCCTAAATTATCTAAAGCAACACAAATATAATAAGAATCTCCTTCTTCAACAATATCAACAGAAGTATTTTCAAGAGATGCAACAACACAATTTCCATCTACTTTAAGCCTGCCCGTATCTCTCCAGACTAAATCAAAAGCAATTGCTACATAATCTACTCCACTTAAGGCACCACTATGATATTCTCTATAAGTTGATAATCTCTTTTTTGTGAGATAAGACATTTCGATTTCCTTAATCTCAAGTCTTTGGTGAATATCACAACTATTCTCTAAACTTTTATTATGAGAACTACATCCTGCTAGAGCAGTAGCACCAATAAATGCACCAACTAAACCAAGTTTTTTCAAATTATCCATAATAAATAAGAAGGATATCACAATATATAAACATTATTATTTAATTCATAAAAATTATAAGCTACAAATAACTCCACAAAAACATGACAGAATCAAAATATGGGCTTTCACATGTAATTGCAGCGTATTTAATGATTAATGGAGTAAGAAGTCATCCCCAATATGGGGATATAAACAGCAGATACACCCAAACCTTTCTTAAAGACCATTTTGATTTTCCACACGTTCCATACAGAAACGATGCAATGATAAAATTAACATTAGATGACAAAATTGGAGCAGAGTTTAAACATAATCCAGGCAATTTTGATCTTTCTATAGAAATAGATTTCGAAGGAGGAAAAAGAAGAGGGATACACTCAAAAGAATATGGCATAGATGGGATTCCTTTCAGTTTTACAATCTTTGATACTGATGATATGCCAATTGAGTTCATAGAAGAAGCAGATAAAATGCTATCAGATTTCAAAAAACAATGGGAACAAACTCAATACACAAGATTTCTAGATAGGATATTTGAAGAACTTTTTATTCCATCTCGCTAACTAAAATTTTCTTATGATCAAAACCTAAAGTGATAACATATTTATTCCCATCTTCGCCAGTAGTTTCCAAAACATAGTCTAAATAATCATAGTACTTTTTATTTATATCATAAGAATAAAAACCTAGACTATCATCAACAACTTTTAAAAATCTATTAAAACCAATGGCATTAGGAACAAAACCATCAAATTCCCCATTAGAAATAACCAAACTATCAACAACAACAGGTTTTTCAACAGAAACAAATTCTTCTGTAGAACCACACCCAACTAAAGACAACAAAACTAACCCGACTAAACTTTTTTTCATTATAAAAACTCATCCGAAATTCTTTTGTTTATTTCTCCTTTCAGATCTTCTCTAATTAAACTATTAACCTCTTTCTTAAAATTACTTAACAAAAAAGCCAATTTAATAAATGCAACTTCAGTTAACATGTCTTCTCCAGAAATAACAAACTCTTGTAATTCTCTTCCAGTTGAATAAACATCCATATTAACTCTACCAAAAACTGTCTGAGATGTCATAACCAACGGCATTTCTTTACTTAATTTCTTCAATTCCTTAAAAATTCCTTTATTGCTTTCATGAATTGGAAAATGACCTAAACCAGTTCCTTCTAGAATTAAACCATCAAACCCGGAAAAGCAACTAACTTCCTTAACATTCATGTGAGGATGGCCCCTAAGAATTCCAACTTTCAGATTTTCCTTAAGTAAATGTACTTTTAACTTACCTTCAACCTTACTAAATTTACTTTTTCCAGATAGAATCTTACCTTTTATATCAATCTCAGAAATTGGAATATCATTTACAGCTTTGAAAGCATCCCTACGAGAACTGTGTAACTTCCTTGCCTTTACTCCAGAAATTATTAAACAAGAATTATCATCCATAGATTTATGCATACACACACAAACACCAGAATAATTAGTATTAACTATAAATTGAGCAGCACAAATTAGATTTAAAGAAGCATCAGAACTTCCCCTATCAGAACTTCTTTGAGCACCAACAAAAACAACTGGGATAGGTAAATTCTCAAACATAAAAGACAAAGCAGCAGAGGAATAATGCAAGGTATCCGTCCCGTGAGTAATAATGACTCCTTTAACACCCCTTTTAACTTCTTTTTCAATTTCTTTAGCTAATTTATTATAATCTTTAAATGTCAAATCCTCAGAAAATATGTTTGAGATTAACTTGCACTCCAGATTAGCTATTTTTCCCAGCTCTGGAACATTTTTCAGTATTTCTGAAGGAGTAAACTGTGCACTAACACCTCCAGTTTCATAATCAATTTTTGAAGCAATAGTTCCACCAGTATGTAAAATAGATATAGTTGGCAACTTAGAATTTTTCTTAACTCTTTTAGAAATTTCCTTTTTCACTCTAGACTTTTCTAAAACTTTGATGCTTTTAACCTTTTTCTTCTCAATTCCAACATTATAACCAGACTCTAACTTCAAAACTAACTTGTTATTTATAGAATCGGGCATTAAAACTCCAACAAATTCTTCTTTAGAAGTTTTTACTTTAACTTTATCACAAACTGCCATGAAACAAAAATAATAAAACTAGTATAAAAAACTAATGATTTCTACCAAGTTCTCTAACCCTTTCTAAGGGATCTTCAACTTGGGTAAACTTTTTAACAGTACACATATCTAATTTTTTTGGATCAAACTGATTAACTAAACTCTCAATTCTTACCATGGTTTTTCCAGTGTCAACCATATCATCTATGATAAGAACTTTTTTCTCATTCAATAACTTTTCAGGGTATGAAGAATCTCCATTATCCAAAAATCTAGGATATTTATCATTTCTGGATACCCTTGAATGTCGTATTGGTAGAACATCATCTATTTCTAAGATATCCATGGCTAAAAAAGCAGGTTCAAAAGCCCCGGTGGCCACTGCAACTAAGGTATCAGGATGTCCTATTTCTTCTATAAAGTTTGGCAAATTTCTCCCAAAGTGGTATACACTTCTATACCTATAAATACAATGTCTAAAGGTACTCTCTAAATTGCCCGTTCCTTCTATGGATTCAATTATATCTCCTAAATTTGGTACTAAGAAAGTATTTACTGCATCATAATTTACTCCTTGATTTCTATAAAAAGAACCCGTAATAGCCTTTCCAGCAAGACATACATCTTTCCATACCTTTTCTTGGTCGGGAGTTACGCTACCTCTCTCAATTAAAGAGTCATAATAAAGTTGAGTGAGGGCAAAATACATCTCTCTAACTAAAATTGGGTCATTCTCGAAGGAAATATTTTTAGCAACATCCCCTATTCTAATATCAAGAATTTTTTTCCCATAATCAAAAGGATCTCCATACATTTCTGATAATCTTATTTCTTCTAAAGGTTTCATTTTCTTATAATAACTAAAAAAATAACCATATATAAACCTTACTATTTGTAACTACTGTTAAGAAATAAAACTAAGAGCCAACTTAACAATATCTGGCCTTTGGCTAACATAATATTGAGTCTCCTTTTCTATAAATACTTCATCAGTTCCATCACCAATTTTTTTATCATAATGGGCATGTAAAATTTCATGGATCAATGTAGCACCCAACTCATTTTCTGGTTGAGTTGGATCAATAATAATCTCTAAAGTATCCCAATCAACTTCTCCTAAGTTTTTTTTATTTTTTGGCTTTCCAAACTTTAAATCAAAGTCATAACAACAGATATCAATAACATCTTTATACTTTATCAAAATCTTTGGTTTATCCATAAAAAGTAAGAATCATCGTCGATATAAAAAGAAATTATAAACTAAAAACTATATATTACACTCTAAAAATACTTATATACTAAAACAGTGAAAATACTATTAGGTTATTACTTAGATTCGTGTTGGCGAACTGAATCTATCGCGTGTATTTTCTTATGTACTAGTTTAGGTTATCTCGAAAAAGCAGTTTATTTTGGCGAAATATAAGCTTTCTCTATGGAAGATTTACACTTCCGTATATATAAAGATTATTGTAGTAAAAAACAATAAAACTCTATGGGGGAAAAAGAAAAAAAATGGAATTTATTATACAAGACGCATTAAAAAACGCAGACAATCAAGAAGTAAACAACATTGAAGTGGGACAGGCTAACATTAAAGTTATAGGTGCAGGTGGAGCCGGAAATAATATTGTTTCGTGGCTCTATAAGAAGGGTATTTCTGGAGCAGAAGTTGTAGCTGTAAATACAGACAAACAACATCTAGATATTTCTTCTGCAGATAGAAAACTGCTAATTGGAAGAGATCTTACAAGAGGTCTTGGATGTGGTGGATTTATAGATATGGGAAGAGAATCCGCTAAAGAATCTATTCAAGAGTTAAAAGAAACACTAAAAGGTTCAGATATGGTATTTGTTTGCTCAGGAATGGGTGGAGGAACTGGAACTGGAAGTGCACCAATAATAGCTCAAATTGCTAAAGAAATGGGAGCAATAGTTATTGGAACAGTAACAATGCCTTTTGAAATAGAAAAAGCAAGAGTAGACAAAGCAGAATTTGGATTACAACAATTAAGACAAGTATCTGATACAGTAATTGTAATAGATAATAATAGGTTGGTTCAAATTGCTGGAAATTTACCTCTAAAACAAGCATTTGCAGTTGCAAATGAACTACTTTCTACAATGATTAAAGGAATAGTAGAAATAATTGCAATTCCATCTTTGGTAAACTTAGATTATGCAGATGTTAGAGCAATTATGACGGACGGAGGAGTTTCAGTAATGGGTATTGGAGAGTCAACATCTGAGAGAAGAGTAGAAGAATCTGTAAAAAGAGCTCTAACAAATCCATTATTAGATGTGGATTATAGGGGAGCAACTGGAGCGCTAATACATGTAGCAGGAGGAGAAGACTTACTTTTGGAAGAAATAGATGCAATTGGTCAGGCCATAACAGAACATCTTGACCCGGATGCAAATGTAATCTGGGGAGCAAGAATCGAGCCAGGAATGGAAGGCAGGTTAAGAGTTATGACTATTGTAACTGGAGTAAAATCTCCTTATGTGCTTGGAAAAGTAGATAGGCTTCAAGAACAAGCAGAAAAAGCCGAACAAATGAAATCAGATTTCGGCATAGACATAGTCAAGTGATTTGATCAAACATTCTTTAACCCCCAACACATTTGATCAATCACTTTACATTGCTTTTTGAGGGGAAAAAGAGGTGATACTTTCTTTTTCCTCTTTTGTTTTTTTTAAAATTAATTTCTATTGCGAACAAAATAATCTGTGGCGTTTACTACAGAACTATTCCCATTTAAACTAGAAAATTCATTAACTATATTCCATAAAAGAAACTTTTCCAAATTTACTCCTTTTTTATCTAAAAAACAAAGGGCAATAACATTTTGTCTCAATTCTTCTGGTAATTTGGATGGTTTCATCCCCCAACCACACTCAACAAAGGAATATAGGATTTCTTTTGGACTTCCTCCAATGTATTCAATGGCATGTGCCTCTTCATGCATTCTAGTAAATAGTTCAAAATCTTCAAAATCATTCTTGTGATAGGCAATATGAGTAAATTGTTCTACATCTTCTCTTGTTTGACCGATTGATTTAAGGGAGAAGGTCACCCCGTGAGTAAAAAAAGAAGCATATTCTGGCAAATCAGCATCCAATCTTTCATTTATTGCGGATTCTTCCACTCCAAAGTCTAATGCCAATTTCCTATAATGGGATCTAAAATCATCAACATAACCATCATCAGAATATTCTACAACAAATCCCTCTCTAGAAGGATTAGGTAATTCTAAATCCAGAGCTTTGAAATATAAATTTTCCATAAAAAAAGCAAAATTACACCACTTATAAAGCTTTATTTCTTAATTAAAGGCAAAGGATCTCTCCGATATTTTCCAAATTCATTAAAACTAATAACTTTTTGAGTATCTAATCTTAAGGGCATCTCTGGTTTATCTTTAAAGTAACCAAAAGCAACTATGGCGTGCAAACTTATTTTTTCAGGTATTTTTAAAATAGCTCTAATTTTATCTTCATCATAAGTACGAATCCAACAGCTACCTACTTTCATAGAATAAGCTTTTAACATCATGTTTTGAATTCCTGCAGCAGTATTTTGAATTCCAAAAAACTTGCCTTTTTCTTTGTAGGATATAACTAAATCAGAATCATCACTACAAACAGCAACCAAAAAATTACTTTCTACAACAGAGCTTTGACTATGACAAGCCTTATTCAATTTTCCATCATTCTTAAAAACAATCAATCTAAAGTTTTGAATATCTCCCGCACAAGGGGCATAAGTAAAACTTTCAAGAATTTCATTTATTTTTTTCCAAGGAATATCTTTCTTTTTAAAATGTCGAATACTTCTTCTTTCTTTGATAATGTTATCAATATCCATGATAATAGATTCTACTAAGAACTTTTAAATGTTTTCATAGTAAACTTAATAAATACATAATCTTCTTACTTTTACACAAGGGGTCGTAGTATAAGCTGGTTAGTATGAGAGGCTCCAACCCTCTAGATCCCGGTTCAAATCCGGGCGACCTCATTTTTCTCAATCTTAAGTCTAGTCATGTTTCTTTCATTATTTGAGCCTATAATCTCAATCCAATTGTTCAAAGAGTCTGATCTTCTAATTACCAAATCACAGTTTCGAGGATTAGGACCTTTTTTACAAATATATGATCTTATTTCAATTTCTTCCAATTTATTTTTCAACTCAACTGCTAATTTTTTTAAACAAGCTATTTTAATCAAAGTATACTGATATTTATCTTGTTTCTGAAAAACAACGCAGCCATCTGTATCAAATAACCCGCGAATAAAACATACAAATAATTCATTTTGATTTAATATCCAATCTGGGATTTTAAGATCTAGTTTTGGTGAGTAAGGCACCTCTAATTCGTTATTAAGAAATTCGCAGAGAGTTCTAGAACAAACCCGCACCCTAATAGTATTATCAGCAAGATGGCCAGATATTTTCACATTTCTCAATCCAAATAGTTTTTTCAATAATTCACCAAGATATTCAAAATAGACTTTATCTTTTTTCAAATTTCCATATAACCTAAGATGAAAACCTTTGCTTACCGAGTTATTCATAGAACCATCTCCAAAAATAGCACCAACAAGTTCTGCTAATTCTTTTGATCTATCTTCTGGTAAAACCAATCCATTTTTCTTATCCCATCTACGATTCATACAACAACATCAATCAAAATAAGTATATAAATAATCTGTCCGTGCATGGCAAGCTGGCAAGAAGAGTAACCTTTAAATAAGCTAATTCTAAAATTAACCTTATGAAAATTACACCGTACAAAGTGGAAGGAGAAGTAGATTACAACAAAGTAATCAAAGAGTTTGGCGCCTCCAAAATAGATAGTTCTCTAAAGAAAAAATTCAAAAATATAAAATTAATAGAAAAAGAGTACTTCTTCGCACATAGAGATTTAGATAAAATAACAAGTAAAAAGTTTGCAATTGTTTCTGGCCGTGGACCAAGCAATAAAATGCACCTGGCCCATTTATTAAATTTCAAATTCGTAAAAGAAATGCAGGATAAATTTGACTGTTTTGTTTTCATACCCTTTTCAGACGATGAAAAATTCTTAGTAAATAGTAAACTAACTATGGAAGAAACACAAAAATTAGCTTATGATAATGCTTTAGATATAATAGCTCTAGGGTTTAATCCTAAAAAAACAGAATTCATGTTCGATTTTACAAATATTAATCAAGATTTTTACAACTTAACTATAAAATGTGCAAAGGCAACAACTTATGGTACAGTAAAAGCAGCATTAGGTCTAACAAACGATAAAAATATAGGTCAATCTTTTTACACAGCCATACAAGCAGCACATATACTTTACCCAACTTACAAATACAAACTTCCTTCTTTGGTTGTAGTTGGAATAGATCAAGATGTATTCATAAAATTATCAAGAGACATTGCACACAAATTAAAACTTGAAAAACCAAGTTCAGTAATGTCAAAATTCATGCCAGGACTCTTAGGAACAGCAAAGATGTCCTCTTCTAATGAATTATCTGCAATTTTCACAACAGATTCACAGAAAGATATTGAAAAGAAGTTAAAAAGAGCATTTTCTGGAGGAAAAGAAACTATAGAAGAGCATAGAAAGCATGGAGGAAATCCGGATGTGGACGTATGTTTCCAGTATCTTAACTTATTATTAGAAGAAAATGATAAAAAACTTGAAAAAATTCATAAAGATTACAAATCTGGCAAGATGCTGACTTCAGAATTAAAAGCCTACACAATAAAAAAAGCTCAGAAATTCTTAAAAGAGCACCAAAAGAAAAGAGAAAAAGCTAAGAAACAGTTATCTAAGTTTGTAACTACTGCTAAATAATAAATATAGAAAACCTTATAAACCAATTTCTATTCAGATTTTTACGTAAAATGTTAGAAAAACTATTACAAAATAAAGTTATAAGAAGAGTGGCCTTACCCATCTTAGCAACTACTTTGTTAACAGCTTGCGCACCAAGTGCTCTAGCTTCAACTCAAAAACCAAAAACAAGTTTTAATACCCAAAAACCAAGTAGAAATTCAACAAGGCTTGAATCAAGATTAGAAACAGAATTAAAAGAAGATCCACATTATTTTTTTAATAATCCTTCAGCTCATGAAGGAAACATTGACATCACTTTATTTAAATTTGACAGAACAACAAAGAATCAATATAAGGTAACTACTAGGGTAACAACCAGCCCATCTGGAGAAGTCCTAAGAAGAGAATTGGTTAATAGGGAGCTAGTAGATTCTGATAGGGGAATATTAAGTGGAAGAATTCCAGTAGATGGAATAGAAATTAGAGTTTACCAAGAAAAAGGCAAAAAGGTAAGTGATCCATCAATATGGTTTGGGAATAGAGAAAGACAAAGAATAAAAAGAACAGATGAAAATGGAAAAGTTAGTTTCTTTTATACTACTGAAAATGAAATATCAAGAGAAAAAGCAAAGAAAGCTACTTTTGATGTTTTAAGAAAAGATTATGTTTTAGGAACTACTGCTGAATTTTTTTCAGATCTAGAATTGATATTTGGTTCAACAGAAGGAGAATTTAATATTGAAGCAACAAATGAAGAGGGAGAGGTTCTAGCAACAAAGACCATTAATTTTATGGACCATAAACCTCGTAGTTATAGTCCAATTACAAGCAGGGCAGATAAAGCAATAAGGGCCAGATTAGAAAATTATGTACAAGCTACTTTTAAAATGGAGAGAATAGCTGTTGAAGTTAGAGACTTAGAAACAGAATATCCATTAAGTGGAGCACTATTAGAATTTAAACCAGTTGAACCATCGGTAAAAGGATTTTCAGATTTACAATATGAATTTTTAAGTAAATATCTAAAAAACCCAAGAGAACATAGCAGATTCTTAGTTCCTTTAGATCATATAGAAGGAGTTCACTTCATTAGAGAAAGAGATTCTACAAATTCTAGAGGGGTAGTATATGGAAAATCAATAGTGCCATGTTCATATGAGGTAAGAGCAATGCATCCAGATTATGGACCTGTTAAAGGAGTTGTAAGATTTGACAAAAAGAGTTTAGAAAAAGAGATATTCTTGCCAAAACAAGCCCAAACAATAAGATTTAAATTTGGAAAAGGAAAGAAAGGACAAATAAGAGACAAGTAATACCAAAACCTTTATAATTTTCTCTGATTAATTTACCAATATGGATTATTCTAAGCTAGTAAAATATTATCAAGAACTTGAAAAGACCACGAAAAGATTAGAAAAAACAAAAATTATAGCAGAACTTCTAAAAAAAACTCCAGATGAACACTTAGAAAAAATTATTTTTTTATTAGAAGGGAGAATTTTTCCAAAATGGGATGAAAGGAAGACAGGAATTTCTTCAAGATTATTAATTAAAGCCATAAATTCATCTACAGGAGTACCCAATGAAAAAATTGAAAAAGAATGGGTAAAAAAAGGAGATCTTGGAGAAGTAGTTGAGGAATTAATCAAAACAAAAAAGCAAACAACATTATTCTCAAAGAAATTAACAATAACAAAAGTTTTCGAGAACATAAGAAAGCTATCAGAATTAGAAGGACAAGGAACAATTTCTAAAAAGATTCAGCTAATAACAGAACTATTTACTTCATCTACTCCGGAAGAGGCAAGATTCATAGCAAGAACAGTAATTGAAGATTTAAGAATAGGGGTAAAAGAAGGAGTAATCAGAGATGCAATTGTTTGGGCATTTCTTCCAAGAGTAAAGGGAATCAATGAAGAAGGTACAAAAACAAAACCAAAAAAAATAACAAAACTAAAAAATTCAGATTTAAAATTTAAGTTAATAGAAACAGAAGACCCAAGAAAAACATACAATGAATTATCATCAAAAGTAGAACATGCATATAATTTAACAAATGATTATGCAGAAGTTGCTTTAGCTGCAAAGAAACACAAACTAAACAAATTATTTATGCAAGTCGGTAAACCAATAAACCCAATGCTAGCAATAAAAGCAGAATCTCCTGAAGATGCGTTCAAACATCTAGGAAAGCCAGCTTTATTAGAATATAAATTAGATGGGTTCAGATTACAGATTCATAAAAATGGAGACGAAATAAAACTATTCACAAGAAGATTAGAAAATGTAACAAAACAATTTGAAGAAATAATGCCAACAATAAGATCACATGTGAAAGTAAAAAGCTGTATTTTAGACTCAGAATTAGTTGGATTTGATCCAAAAACAAAACATTACCTCCCTTTCCAAAATATTTCAAAAAGAATAAAAAGAAAATATGATATAGGTAAAAAATCAAAAGAACTTCCTGTAGAGATAAATGTTTTTGATATAATTCAAAAAGACAATGAAACTTTAATAGATAAAACACAAGAAGAAAGAAGAAAGATATTAGAAAAAATAATTAAACAAGAAAAAACAAAAATTATACTAACAAAAAAGTTAGTAACTTCTTCAGAAAAAGAATTAAATAAATTTTACAAAGAATCACTAAAAAAAGGAAACGAAGGAATTATGATAAAAAATCTAAAAGCAAAATATATTCCTGGAAGAAGAGTTGGGGGGTGGCTAAAATTAAAACCAGTAAAAGAAACGCTAGATCTAATAATCGTTGCAGCAGATTGGGGGGAAGGAAAAAGAGCAAAATGGTTATCTTCATTTACAATAGCGTGTAGAGATAAGAATAAACTATTAACTATTGGAAAAGTTGGAACAGGAATAGCGGAAAAAGATTCCGAGCTAACTTTTGAAAAATTAACTAAAGAATTAAAACCATCAATTAAAGAGAAAAAAGGAAAACAAGTAATACTAAAACCAAAAATAATTTTAGAAATTTCTTACGATGAAATACAAAAATCCCCCACGTATACAAGTAAATTTGCTTTAAGATTTCCAAGAGTTATTAAGCTACGGTCAGATTTAGGATTTAATGACATAGATACTTTAGAAAGAGTAGAAAAATTTTACAAACAGCAGAATAAATAGACGATAAAAAACAATAATCTTTATATAAGGGGCATATTACTATTAACTAATAGTCCATTTTTGCTGCTTAGTGAAGAAAGATTATCTTTTTTTCAAGTAGTAAATAAAAAAAGAGGATTAGGGGGTAATAATTATGATAGTTAAGGAAGATTTCCTAAATAAATTAAGACAATTTTTTGGATTAAACTTATATGAAGTGAGAATATGGACCGCTTTGCTTTCTAGGGGCGTGTCAACAGCAGGAGAATTATCGGACATTGGAGATGTTCCAAGATCCAGAGCTTATGATGTTCTAGAATCCTTAGAAAAAAAAGGTTTTGCAATGATGAAGGTTGGAAAACCAATTAAGTATCTGGCTGTTGAACCAAAAGAAGTTATTGAAAGAGTTAAGAGATCAATTAAAGACGATGCTGAAAAGAACGTTTCAAAGTTAAAAGACTTAAACCATTCAGATGTTCTTGGGGAATTAAGTTCTTTATACAAAAACGGTGTTGAATTCGTTGAACCAGCAGATTTATCTGGTGCAATAAGAGGAAGACATAATATTTACTCACACCTAGAAACTATGATCAAAAGAGCCAATAAATCTATAACCTTAGTAACTACATCAAAAGGAGTTTTGAGAAAATTAGATACACTTTCTCCATCCTTATCTAAGCTTTCTAAAAAAGGAGTTAAGATAAGAATTGTTGCTCCAACAACTGATGAGAATAAACAAGCAATGAAAGAGGTTACAAAAATTGCAGAGATTAAAGATCAAAAAGGAATTGATGCAAGGTTTTGTGTAGTAGATGGAAATGAAATCATGTTTATGATGATGCATGATGATAAAGTACATCCAAGTTATGACATAGGAATTTGGGTAAACACTCCATATTTTGCTAATGCAATGGAGAACCTATTAGATTTAAGCTGGAAAAAAGCTTAATTTTTTTCTTTATTTTTTTATTATACACATCAAACACACTAAATCTTTATATACTACATTTATCAAAAACACAATATGTTGTGTATTAGTAAAGATAAAACACACAATATATGGTGAAAATGAGGTGTCCGTACTGTACAAATTCAAGCATAAGGGTTCTGGATAAACGTATAAACACAGATGGAATTATCAGAAGAAGGCGTGAATGTCTCAAATGTGGCAAAAGATTCACAACCCATGAAAGGATTGAAACTATGCCTTTGAAGATTGTAAAAAAGTCAGGAGAAAAAGAACACTTCAACAAAGACAAGATCTTAAAAGGGGTGTTAAGAGCTTGCGAAAAACGTCCAGTCAATCCAGAAGAAATAGATAATTTACTTATTGAAATTGAAGCAGAGCTAAGAAGCAATGACACTCAAGAGATACATTCGCAAGTTATAGGAGAACTTGTAATGGAAAAACTAATGAAATTAGACAAGGTTGCGTATGTTAGATTTGCATCTGTATACAAAGACTTTACAGACATAGAATCTTTTGAAGATATGATTAAAAATATAAAAAAAAGGGGTTAAAATGACTAATGAAATAAAAAAAAGAGTGAAAAAAAGAGATGGAACTATTGTACCTTTTGATGAGAAGAAAATTACTAATGCAATATTTAAGGCTGCACAAGCCGTAGGAGGAACAGACGAGAAAATTGCAGAAAACCTTTCGAATAAAGTTGTTTCTATTCTAAACATATTTTTTAAAGATGAATCAATTCCAAGCGTTGAAAATATTCAAGACTTAATAGAAAGAGTCCTTGTTGAAAATGGCCATACAAAAACAGCAAAGGCTTTTATTCTATATAGAAAACAACATGCTTCTTTACGTGAATCAGAGAAGTTATTCTTAGATATAAATAAATTAATGAATACCTATTTACAACAAGCAGATTGGAGAGTAAATGAAAATAGTAATGTAGCTTACTCTATGTCTGGACTTATGATGCATTTGGCTGGATCGGTAATTGCAAATTACACATTAGATAATATGTACCCACCAGAAATAGCAAAATCACACGTAGATGGAGATTTTCACATACACGACCTTTCTATGGGGATTGTTGGTTATTGTGCCGGATGGTCTTTAAGACAATTACTTAATGAAGGATTTAATGGAGTTCCTGGAAAAGTTCATTCTTTCCCACCAAAACATCTTGGATCAGTATTGTGGCAAATGATTAATTTCATTGGTACTTTACAAAACGAATGGGCCGGTGCTCAAGCATTTTCATCTTTTGATACTTACTTAGCTCCTTTTGTTAAGGTAGATAATTTAAGTTATGAAGAAGTCAAACAGGCCGTTCAGGGATTTATTTTCAATATGAATACTCCTTCTAGATGGGGGGGACAAACGCCATTTTCAAATCTTACATTTGATTTAACAGTCCCTGAAGATATGAAAGACCAAAAAGCAATAGTTGGTGGCAAAGAAATGGATTTTACTTATGGGGACTGTCAAGAAGAAATGGGAGTAATCAATAGGGCATTTATGGAAGTAATGACAGAAGGAGATGCAAGGGGAAGAGTGTTCACATTTCCAATTCCAACTTATAATATTACAAAAGACTTTGATTGGGATAGCCAAGTGAGTAATACGCTTTTCAAAATGACTGGAAAATATGGTTTACCTTACTTTCAAAATTTCATTAATTCTAGTTTAAAACCAAGTGATGTAAGAAGCATGTGTTGTAGATTACAAATGGATTTAAGAGAATTAAAAAGTAAAGGGGGGGGACTTTTTGGAGCAGCAGAACTAACTGGGAGCATTGGAGTCATAACTCTAAATATGCCGCGGATTGGTTACCTTTCTCAAACAAAAGAAGAATTTAAACAGAGAATCCTAAAATTAATGGATTTAGCAAAAAATGCTTTAGAAATTAAACGTAAATTTGTTGATAGACATATGGAGAATGGGTTAATGCCATATTCAAGACGTTATCTAAAAACTTTAGAAAACCACTTTTCAACAATAGGTCTAAATGGGATGAATGAAGCATGTCTTAATTTTTTGGGACCAGAATACAATATTGGAACTCCCGAAGGGAAGGAGTTTGCAGAAGAAATTCTTGAATTTATGAAAAATAGACTTTCTGATTATCAAGAAGAAACAGGACAGATGTATAACTTAGAAGCAACCCCGGCAGAAGGAGTTTCCTATAGACTAGCAAAGGTGGACAAACAAAAACATCCAGATATAATAACTCAAGGAAAAAAGGACCCATATTATACAAATTCCTCACAATTACCTGTTGATTTTACTACAGATTTATTTGAGGCATTAGACTTGCAAGATTCTTTACAAACTAAATACACTGGGGGAACGGTGTTACATGGGTTTATAGGAGAAGAGATAACTGACACAGAAACATGCAAACAATTAGTAAGAAAAATTGCAGAAAACTACCATCTCCCATATTTTACAATTACACCAACATTTAGTATTTGTCCTGAACACGGGTATTTTTCTGGAAAACATGAAACTTGTCCGTATGAGGAGCCAGATAACAATGAAGAAGAGAGTGGTGTGAATATTATATCAAATCAAACAGATAAAGACGGGGGTGAAATGTAAAGTGGCAAAATGTGGAAAAAAATGTGAAGTTTATAGTAGGGTTGTTGGTTACCATAATCCAGTTCAGAATTGGAATAAGGGGAAACAATCAGAGTTTTTTGATAGAAAAGAGTTTAGTACAGAAGAGTCTTTAGCAAATCAAAAGGAGAAAGAAAAATGTTAGCAGGAATTGCAAAACTTTCTCTTATTGATTATCCTGGAAAAGTTTGCTCCACTGTATTTTTACAGGGGTGTAATTTCAGGTGCTCTTTCTGCCATAATCCTGAACTAGTTAATGAAGAACAAAAAGAAAAAATACCAAATAAAGAATTTTTTGATTTTTTAGATACAAGAAAAGGGTTACTTGATGGAGTTTGTATTACTGGTGGAGAACCAACAATACATTCTGATTTAAAAGAGTTCATTATAGAAATAAAGAATAAAGGATTTTTAGTAAAGTTAGATACAAATGGAACAAACCCAGAAGTACTAAAAGAATTGATAGATGAAAATTTAATTGATTATATAGCAATGGACATAAAAACCTCTATAGACAATTATGAAAAAGTTGTCAATGTTAAGGTTGACAAAGAAAAGATTAAGAAAAGCGTAGAATTAATAAAAAACTTTCCAAACTATGAATTTAGAACAACATTAGTACCCGGTTTGATTTCAAAACAAGATTTAATAGAAATGGGAGAATGGCTAAAAGGTTCAAAACTATATGTTTTACAACAATTCATAAGCGATGTTAAATTAGTAGATCCGGAGTATGAAAAAACAAAGGGATATTCAAATGAAGAAATAGTCGAATTTTCTAAAATGTTAGAACCTTATTTTGAGAAAGTTAATGTTAGATAGAATTACTTAAGGAAACTAAAATGAAAGTAAAATTCAAAAAACTACATGAAGATGCAATTTCACCGAAGTATGCAAAAGAAGGAGATGCAGGATTAGATTTACACTCCATTGAAGAATTTACTCTAAAACCAAATGAGACAAGACTCACAAAAACAGGATTAGCAATACAACTTCCAAGAGGATATGTGTCACTAATATGGCCAAAAAGTGGATTGGCATCAAAACATTCTATACACATAATGGGCGGAGTTATTGATGCAGACTATCGTGGAGAATATGGAGTAATTATAAAAAATTTAGGACACGAAGATTTTCAAGTAACAAAAGGAATGAGAATAGCTCAATTATTAATTCAACAAGTTATAGAAGCAAAATTAGAAGAAGTAAATGATCTAGACGAAACAGAACGTGGGGATGGAGCTTTCGGACATACCGGGATTTAACTATAATAAAATTCTTTTTTATTCCTTTGTTCACTATCTAAATTGCTTCCAGGTTTATTTATTCTAGGCCTATGTGAATTATTATCTCTCCTATAAGTAATATCTAACATCTCCAAGACTTTATTCATTCCATCTCTTTTTGAAAAAGGACCTTCAACAAAACCTTTCTTAGCAGGTTCACCCAAAAAAACCAACATTCTATCTCCCAAATAATCTACAAGTTGAACATCATGATCAATAACAATGGCACACTTTTCTTTCTTAACAATAAATTCTTTGATAACTTCTGCAACTTTCAATCTATCCTCTACATCAACAAAAGCAGATGGTTCATCCAAAGCATAAATATCCGCATCTCTACTCAAACATAAAGCAACATTGAACTTTTGCAATTCTCCACCACTTAAATCTTTTATTTTATTATCAATTACATTATTCAAGTTTAATTTCTCAAGAATATTTTGTTTATACCATCCAGAATTAAAATCAGACTTAGCTTCTCTCATAAGAACTTGTCTTACGCTTTCCTCAAAATTAGAATTTAAATTTTGTTCTTTATATGAAATTTTATACTTCTCAACTTCCCCATTATCTGCTTTTATCTTTCCAGAAAGCAAATTTAAAAAAGTACTTTTACCAAGTCCATTTGCTCCCATAATAGTTAATACTTCCCCCCTATGAACCTCTCCAGAATTGGTTTTCAAACTAAAATTTTCAAAATTCTTCTCTAATTCAGGAAATTTTATCAGAACTTCATTACTAACTGCATTATCAGAGTTTTTATCTTCAAACGTAATAGAATAATCTCTAAATCTAACATTATCGTCGGGCAAATAACCATCTAGATATTCATTAATTCCTCTCCTAACTCCTTTACTTTGAGAAACAATACCAAATGCTCCTTCTACACCATACAAAATTTGAATTTCATCAGAAATATAATCTAATGTAGCTAGATCGTGCTCAACAACAAGTACTGCACCAATTTCTTTCAGGCCTCTAATCAGTTTAGCAATCTTTACTCTAGAAGTAACATCAGCAAAACTTGCTGGTTCGTCAAAAAAGTAGAAATCTGCATCTTTAACAGCAGTAGCAATGATAGCAACTTTTTGTAACTCCCCTCCACTTAGTTCATCAAGTTTTCTTTCTCTCAAATGTTCAATTCCTAACTCTTTTATTAGTTTTTCACCAACATCCCTTTCATCAATCCTATTTATCAGCTCTCCAACCTTCCCAGAGAAAACTTTTGGAATTAATTCAATTCTTTGAGGTTTATACGCAACCTTAATTTCTTCATTTTTTAATTTTCTAAAATAATCACCTAATGCAACTTTTGAATATCTTTCAATTACTTTATCATAACTTCCTTCGTTTTCAAAATCACCAAGATTAGGAATTATCTTTCCAGATAAAATTTCCAAAGCAGTACTCTTACCAATACCATTCCTACCTAAAATTCCCACAACCTCTCCTTTTTTTGGAATTGGTAAATGAAACAATCTAAAAGCATTTTGACCAAATCTATGAATGGGATCTTCTTTCAATTCTTCAGGTAAATTAACAATTTGAATAGCTCCAAAAGGACACTTAGAAATACAAATATTACATCCGGTACAAAGTTCTTCATCGATAATTGCTTTTTTTCCTTTAAGGATACATTCTTTTCCAGTTCTATTAACTGGACAAAACCTAAAACATAAATAATTTCCACAAGCTTCGGGGTTACACTTAGATTCATCAACTATTGCTATCCTATTTGACATTTTTACCCAAATACCTCATTCCAACTATTCTTTAATTTTATCAATTCTTCTCCACTTAGTGATTTCCAAGGCAAATCATATATAAAACATTCGTTTAGATATGTATGAATTCGTTTTGATTTAAAATATAATAAATTTCCTGTTTTTTTAAATTCATAATCAAATAATTTTTTCACAATTTCTCTTAGCTCTTTTTCTCTAAGTTTACTTCGATCCAACTCTCTGCTTCTAACTCTTATCCTATAGTTTTTGTCAATTCTTAATAGTGGAATAATTTCAAATAATTCTCGTGAAACTTTCTAAGATATCATACTTTTAAATATTCTATCATAACCTCTTTTCTCAGACTTTTTTAGAATATCTCCCCAATGAACTATTTCTTCCGGAGTCATAATAACATAATCTTCCTTCCCACCAGAGGCCTTATCCTTTCTTATCCCTTCTTGGATACACCTTCTAGATAGAAGGATAGCACTTTCCTTATCCATTTTATTTAGATCTAATCTTCTAGATAAAGTTGGATCGGCAATATGACCATCCATATCCATCTCTTCCAGATATTCGTTTATAGATTCTCTCCCACTTCCACCGGACCAATATTCAAGCCCCGGATAGTCGGAAGCGGGATAAACTGTTCCTAAAACATCTACAAAATATAACCCCATATTATTTTGAGTAGCTAAAACCATTTCACAAATACAATCATGGTCCCCCCTTTCTTCTTCTAATAAATACTTATTCAAAATCAAAAATTCTCTGAAATCTCCAGTTCTAACTGCTCTTTCTAAAGGATGTTCCTCTCTATTTCTTAAAACTTTTTGTTCTAGAGAAGATATGCCTTTCCCTATTTCATTCCCCTTTTTTATAAAATTTCTAAAACTAACATAATCAATTTCCCCATTCAAATAACTAACAAAACTACTAACGCAATCATTCCCTACTCCTGAAATTGCTAGAGTAAAACAATCTCCCACATAAATCTTTGATTCACCAGGAGAATTTAAAAAAGAAACATTGTCATCATCAGACGTCATCTGAGTATCTGCCGCCAATACAATGGCTTCATCTCCAAAATTAGTCTTTATACCAAAAATACTAGTCATTTCAAAAAATGGGAACTCACCCAAATATTTAAACTTTATTATAATAATCTTCAAAGATATAATAAATTAGGGATACTATCCTGTTTTTTGTTACTATGTCCAATTAACTCTTCCAAAATAGACAAATATCTACTTCTCTCAATCTGATAGTTAATTCCATGCCTCTTAACAATGATATCATCATTAAAACCACTTCTACCAACTTCTGCCATTTCCTTTCTCAAATAAACCCCATCAAATCTACCTAAATAAAGTCTAGCCACTTCCAAAGTTTTTTCATGTCCTAAATCAGGAACTGGTTTGATTTTCTCAGAAAGTTTCATAAAGAAGATACAATAAAATCATTTAAGAATTTTGTGATTATTTAAATCATAAAATTAACCAGGTTGTCCACTTTCAAACATATAACACATACGCTCTATTGGCTCAATATCTTTCGATTGACACAATTCATAAGGAGATTTACCATCAAATTCTTTATTTGGAAGATAAAACCAATCAACCACGGCCTTCTCTTTTATTACATCTAAAAGTCTATCTGTCAAAGAATCGCCAGCTAAAGTTCTAACATCCTCAATTGTATGTTTTTCTTTAGGAGACATATATAACTTAATCATGGAATATATATAAGTTTTATTATTCATAAAATATGTTGTCAAGCACAATAAAAACTCTTAATAAACTTTCCATCATTAGAACTTCATGATTAAATTTAAAGACAAACCAAACAAGGATGAAGAGATATTCAAAGTATTCAATCCATTAGTCAAAGAATGGTTTAAAGAGAAATTCAAAGAATTCTCTGAACCACAAAGATTTGGAGTCCTAGACATACACAACAATAAAAACACATTAATATCTGCCCCAACGGGCTCAGGAAAAACACTAACTTCAACTCTAACCATAATTAACGAACTAACAACTTTAGCAGAGAATAACCTATTAGAAAACAAAGTATATTGCATTTACATAAATCCACTAAAGTCCTTGTCAAGAGACATAGAAGTAAATCTAAACAAACCAATACAAGAGATACAAAAAATAGCAGAAAAACAAAATAAAGAATTAAAAATAAAAATAGCATCAAGAACTGGGGACACAACCACCTATCAAAAACAAAAGATGCTCAAAGAGACCCCACACATTCTAATAACAACGCCAGAATCCTTATCGTTGTTATTAACTACTAAAAAATTTAGAGAAAAACTAAAAGATGTTAGATATGTGGTAATCGATGAAATTCACGCCCTAGCAGAAAACAAAAGGGGGACTCATTTATCACTTTCTTTAGAAAGACTAGAAAAACTATCCAACGAATCTCCAACAAGAATTGGTCTTTCAGCAAGTATAGCCCCTTTAGATAAAATAGCAAAATTCTTAGTAGGAACAGATAGAGATTGCATTATTTCAGATGTACAATTTAATAAAAAAATGGATCTCAAAGTACTCTCACCAGTTCCAGATTTAATAAATACAACCCATGAAGAGATGAATAACAATTTATATGATATGTTAAATGACTCAATACAAAACCATAAAACCACTTTAATTTTTACAAATACTAGGGCAGCAACAGAAAGACTTGTTCATAATCTAAAAGAAAGATATCCAGAAAAATATAATGATAATATCGGAGCACATCATGGCTCACTTTCAAAAACACATAGACATGATATAGAAGATAGACTAAGAAAAGGAGAATTAAAAGCAGTAGTTTCATCTACTTCATTAGAACTAGGAATTGACATTGGTTATATTGATTTAGTAATTTGCTTAGGTTCTCCAAAATCCATAGCAAGAACGCTACAAAGGTTTGGAAGGTCAGGACATAAACTCCACGAAACAGTAAAAGGAAGAATAATTGTTCTGGGTAGAGATGATTTAGTGGAATGTTCAGTAATGTTAAAAAATATCATAGAAAGAAAGATTGATAGGATTCATATTCCAGAAAACGCACTAGATGTTTTGGCCCAACAAATCTATGGAATTGCAATATCTGACATAACTCCAATAAAAGAACTTTTTGAATTAGTAAAAAAAGCATATCCATACAGAAATTTAACGTATACTAACTTCAAAGAAGTTATGGATTATTTATCTGGAGAGCATATTTCTTTAGAAGACAGGCACGTTTATGCAAAAATATGGCATGATGAAGAAACCGGGATGGTTGGAAAAAGAGGAATGATGGCTAGAATAATCTATATGACAAATATAGGAACAATTCCAGACGAATCTGCTGTAAAAGTTAAGGTGGGGGAGCAAGTAGTAGGAACGATAGATGAAGCTTTCCTTGAAAAACTAAAAAAAGGAGATGTTTTCGTTCTTGGTGGAGATAGGTATATGTTCAAATATGCTAGAGGAATGGCTGCATCAGTTCAACCAGCCGCAGGAATGTCCCCAACGGTTCCATCTTGGTACTCAGAAACTTTACCTCTTTCTTTTGACCTAGCTTCAGAAATCCAAAAATTTAGAAGATTAATGAAAGAACACTTTGAAAACAAATCTTCAAAAGAGGAAATTTTAGAATTCATTGATAAATACCTATATGTTGACGAAAGAGGAAAAATAGCATTATATGAATATTTTAACCACCAATATAAATTTACAAAACAAATACCAAATGAAAACCAATTACTAATAGAGCACTTTAACGGACAAATTGTTTTTCACTCTTTATATGGTCGGAGAATTAATGACGTTCTTTCAAGAGCAATGGCGTACGTAATTTCAAAAGTCCAAAATAGAGACGTAGAAATAAGTATCAATGATAACGGTTTTTATTTAACTGGAAAAGAGGGAAAGAAAATTCAAGTCCTAAGAGCTTTCAAATTATTAAAATCAAAAGAACTTGACGCAGTAGCTAGGAATGCAATAGAAAGTTCAGAGATATTAAAAAGAAGATTTAGACATTGTGCGGCTAGATCTTTGATGATATTAAGAAATTATAAAGGAAAAACAAAAAATGTTGGTAGGCAACAAGTTTCCTCCATGATATTAATGGCTGCCGTAAGAAGAATTTCTAATGAATTTGTTATTCTAAAAGAGGCACGTAGAGAGGTTCTTGAAGATTTGATGGACATAGATAATGCAATAAAAATTCTAAAAAAGATTGAAGATGGAGAAATAAAAGTCAAAGAAATAAATACGAGAATTCCTTCTCCTTTTGCTTTTAATATACTAATGCAAGGTAGAATGGATATGTTAAGGATGGAAGACCGTGTTGAATTTTTAAGAAAAATGCATGCTTTGATTTTAGAAGAGATAAAATAAATGGAAATACAAAAAAACATCGAAATAATAGATTTAGCTTTATACTTAAAAAAAGAAAAAATACTAATTATTTCAGATTTACATTTAGGATACGAAGAAGCATTAAACAAACAAGGAATTCTAATGCCACGCTTTCAATTTGAAGATATAATAAAACGATTAAAAGAGATCTTAAAAAAAGTAAATCCAGAATTAATAATTATAAACGGAGATTTAAAACACGAATTTGGAACAATATCAAGAACTGAATGGAAACAAGTAATTGACTTAATAGATTTTTTCAAAAACAAAAAAATCCTTCTAATAAAAGGAAATCATGATAATATATTAGGACCAATAGCAAAAAAGAAAAATGTAAAATTAGTAGAAAATTATGAAATAAATAACCTCCTAATAACACATGGACACAAAATTCCAAAAAAACTAAACAAAACAATAATCATAGGCCACGAGCATCCAGCAATTTCATTTGAAGGGAGAAAAGACCAAAAATATAAATGTTTTCTAAAAGGAAAATACAAAAGAAAAAATCTAATTGTAATGCCTTCATTTAATTTAATACAACAAGGAACAGATGTAACAAAGCAAAAAACCCTTTCACCCTTCCTAAAAAAAGATCTAAAAAACTTCGAAGTATATATAGTAGAAGATAAAGTTTACAAATTTGGAAAAATAAAGAAACTTAAAGAATTTTCTTCCTAAAGATTTAAATACTAAACAAAATTTCCCAAATCTAATGGCAAATATTGGAATTGTAGGTTATGGATTTGTAGGAACCGCAGTCGAGTATGGATTTAAAGATGATCACAATATAAGAATATATGACAAATACAAAGAAGAGTTTGATACATTAGAGGGAGTAGTAAAATCCTCAGAATTAATTTTTGTTTGCCTACCTACGCCTTACAAAGATGAGAATATGAATATAGATCTTTCTATAATGGATGAAAACATAGAAGGGATATCAAAATATGCAAAAAATACAGATAAAATAGTTATAATAAAATCAACAGTAGTTCCTGGAACGACAAGAAATTATTCAAATCAATATCCTGATGTCAACTTTTGTTTTAACCCAGAATTCCTAAGGGAAGCACACCATTTAGAAGATTTTGTCAATCCAGATAGAACAGTAATAGGGGCAGACAAAGAGGAAGTATTAGCGAGAGTAGCACAGCTATACAGAAAAAAGATGCCACATGTCCCAATGTTTATGACAGATCCAACAACCGCAGAATTAGTAAAATATTTTTCAAATTTATTTTTAGCAACCAAAGTAACTTTTGCGAATGAAATGTCCGAATTTTGTGATGCTTTAGAGGTAGACTATAATGAAGTAAAAGGAATGGTAACTGCAGATAGAAGGATTAGTGATTCACATTTAGAAATAACAAAAGAGGGAGGATTTGGAGGAAAATGTTTCCCAAAAGATTTAGTTGCCCTTATAGGATTAGGAAAAAAATTAGGATTAGAACCATCTTTATTAGAAGCAGTTTGGGAAAAAAATCTAAAAGTAAGAAAAAAACAAGATTGGAAAGATATTCCTTTTGTTAGTTCTAATCAGAAGAAATAACTTCTCTCAAAACACATCTTAAATCTTTAATTTTATACGTAGGTTTACAATCTCTAAAACCTTTTCCAACATGAGAATATAAAAAAGACGCCCCGTTAGGGTAATCTTCCACAAGTTCTATATCTGTAGGAGAATCACCAATACTTACTATTTTTTCGTACTCCATATCAGAATTTCTTATAAACTCCTCTAAAATTTGTTTTTTATTTTTTCCACTTTCACCATTTGAAGAAAAAGCTCTCTCTTCTGGAAAAAAGCCACCAATATCCACAGATTCAATAAACCATCTTAATCCCTCATCACTAACATTAGAAATTAATATTTGAGTATGGCCATTTTTCACGATTTTTTCTAAAACTCCCTTTGAATGCTCGGTTGGAGAAATATGTTTAAGAACCCGTTCTCGATTGGTAGAACTATATTGACCACAAGCTTTTTCTAAATCAATATAAACTTCTTCACTTCCACCGGGGAGAAGATATCTAAAATAATCTCTCCATTTTCTACCATACAAAGAATCTATCTCGGCTTCACTAAATCTCTCTAAATATCCTTCTCTTTCCAAAATTAGATTAGATGTCTCAAGAACGGCTTTTTCATTACCGGTTTCTAAAACTCCATGAAAGTCCCAAACAAACAATTTTGTCATTTTGATGAGAAATTATAACGCATTAAAAACCTTTCGAATAACAAATATTAGCTAAATTTGAAGTTCAAGTCTAACAGCTTTTTTTACTTTTTCAAGACCAAGTCTAACGGCTTCACCAGTAATTCCATATTCGCGCCCCATGCCACAGTAAGTTTCTTTCCCGCCTTCAGAATTATAATATCTAAAGAAAGTATCAAAGTCTCTTTCACTTATGGTTCCAGCTTTTCTTAGATTTAAAACAATCCTATTTATTTCTTCTATTGAATTTTTCTGTTCCATTTCTTCAAAGAGCCTATTCTCTGCCCTAGAAGGATCATCTACTTGGACAAGCTCATGTAGTGATTCTCCACCAATGGGAGTATCAAGGCTTATAACCCCACCATAATCTCTATCCAAGACATCTATAACTATTTTAGAAACCTTGCAACGATTAATTATCTCTTCAGAAGTTGGAAATTCTCCATGATAAGTGTAGTATGTATCTATAAATTTTCTAGCCCTAGATAATTCCATATTAATGAATCCAGAAAGCCTAACTAAACTTGAATTTTTAAAAAAATCTTGCATTCTCCTAGATATACAAATACTAGCATAAAGAGTAAAATCTCCCTTAGATTCATCAAAATTATCAACAGCCTTATCCAAACCAATAGTTCCTTCATCAACCAGTTCAGAAAGACTAGCACCAGGGTTTTTATATCGATTTGCCCTACTTAAGACCAATTTCATATGGCTCTCTAAAATGATTCTATGTAAGTTTTCATCTCCAGTTTTTTGATATTTTTTTATCTTAGAATAAAGTTCTTTTTTGTCAAGCTCAGAGTATCTATCTTCGCCAACTTCCTCAGATAAAAGGCAAACTTCTCCATCGATTTTAGACTTATTTACCGGGAGGCCCCCATATTTTTTATGGTCCGTATGGTTAAATTCCATAATTTTGGCAACATTAACAAAAGTTAAAAGCTTTTCTAACAGTTGTTTTAGAGTTGGTATTAAATTTTTTTATCAAAGTGAAGCTCTTAATTTCTTTATTAGAAAAAACAATTGGAAAAATAGAAAAGATTTAATAGAAAATTTTAGGAGAATTATCAAAAAGACTTTCCATTGAGGGAGACATACCTACTTTTATATTTTTATCTTTATACAAATACTCCATAGGCAAGAGGTCCCTAATTATCTTTCCATCCTCATCAGAATAAGCAGGTCTTATTACAGCCATAATAAAAATTCCATCCTCGGTGTGCATCATTCCATCTTTACTCAACTTATAACCCAAATCTTCTATTTGAGTATGATACTCATTCCAAAATTCCAAACAGGCTTCCAAAACCAAGTCTCTTTCTAACATAATTAATTAAAGTTATCCAACTATTTTAAACTATCGAAACCTTTTTATCTTATTAATAATTTAAAAAATCATGGAAGAATTTCAATTACCAAAATTACCATATGACTATGCAGAATTAGAGCCACATTTTGATGAAGAAACCATGAGAACGCATCATCAAAAACATCATCAAGCTTATACTGATAAGTTCAATGCGGCACTGAAGGACCATCCACTATTATTTCAAAAAACTGCAGAAGAAATTATAACAAATATAAATGAAATACCTGAAGAAATAAGAACGGCAGTTAAAAACAATGGAGGAGGATTCATCAACCACAATTTTTTCTGGGAATCTTTGTCTCCGGAACAACAAGAGATCCCAGAAGAGTTAAAAAAATTATTAGAAGAAACTTTCGGTTCAATAGATGAATTCAAAGAGAAATTCTCAGAAGCAGCACTAACACAATTTGGTTCTGGATGGGCATGGCTTGTTTTAAATAATGGAAATTTAGAGATTGTAAAAACATCAAACCAAGATTCTCCATTAACTGAAGGAAAAATTCCATTGCTAAATATAGATGTCTGGGAACACAGTTATTATTTGAAATATAAAAATAGACGCCCAGATTACATCAAAGCGTTTTGGAACGTTGTAAATTGGGAAAAAGTTAGTAAAAGATTCTTAGAAAATAAATAAAAAAAAGAAAAAGTTTATTTTTTCTTTACAACAAAATAATATACTATTGCTGTAATTATGCTGAATAATAGTGCAAATATCAACCAAACAACTTTTTTTCCAGTTGTCATTGCTTTCTGTTTAGCAAACAAATCATAAATAACCCAGATTGCACACACCAATCCGACTAAGCCCAATATAGTATTGTAAACCATTGTACACCCCCCTTTATAATCAATTATTAAAAATTTTTCTTTTTAAATCTTTCCGAAACCTTTTTATTTAAATAATTTCCAACTTACTAAAATGCCAAAATATATAATAAAATATGATAGAGAAGGATGCATCGGTGCAGCTTCATGTACAGTTTTCTCAAAAAGATTTACAACAGCAAAAGATGGAAAAGCAGATTTAAAAGGAGCAAAAGAAACAGACGAGGAATTATTTGAGTTAGAAGTAGATGAAAAAGAGTTAGAAGAGTTAAAAGAATCAGCAAAGTCATGTCCAGTTAAAGTAATAAAAATATATGACGAAGAAGGAAAACAAGTTTGACTTCCAAAACCTTTATAAATATTAACTATTGTTAATTTTTAAATGAAATTAATGCCACAAGAGATAGAAGTAAGATATGTACTTCCAGCTTTAAGAAAACAATTTACATTAGCTCTAGCCAAAAAAGAGATAAAACAAAAAGAAATAGCAAAACTACTAAACATAACTCCGGCGGCAGTATCACAATATATGAAAGAGAAAAGAGGAACAACCAGATTTAAAGATAACATTCAAAAAGAAATCAATCAATCAATCAATAAAATAACTAAAAACAAATCAACAGCACAAAAAGAGATATATAGAATCTCAAACATAATAAGACATACATCAACAATATGCGATATACATAGACTACACGATGAAGTACCAAAAAGTTGCAGATTATGTTTTTCAAAATGATAACTAAAGATATGTTAATCGGGGAAATAATCTCAAAGAACCCAAAACTAGCTGAAGAGCTAACAAATATGGGAATGTTTTGCGTAGGTTGCCCAGGAGCACAATTTGAAACATTAGAACAAGGATTAAAAGTACATGGAAAAACAGACAAAGAAATAGCTGATTTTGTAAAAAAACTAAACAAAAAATGAAAGAGATATTAAAAAAAGCAGGATACTCGGACAAAGCAATTTATTATTATCTAAAAAAAGTAAATGTGGGAGAAATGAAAAAACCAGATGTAACTTTTACTTATGCAGGGCATTGTGGAGATACAATAACTTTCTTTTTAAGAATAAAAAATAATATAATAACAAATGCTAAATTTGTTTCAACAGGATGTTCTGGGGCATTTGCATTTGCATCTGCATTAACATCAATCATAAAAGGAAAAACACTCGAAGAAGCAAAAAAATTAACAGAAAAAGATATAATAAAAGATGTAGGAAATATACCAAGACATAAACTTCATTGTGCAATTATTTCTAGAGAAACCTTAAGAGGCGCAATATCAAAATATAAAAAAAATAAAAAATAAAAAAAGAAGAACTTTTTAAAAAGTTCTTAATATTTCTCTTGCCATAAGCTCGTGATCTATTTTTCCTCTATAAATCATGTCTACAGCTGGTTCGTGTCTAAATGGTCCTCTCAATACTGGTTCTTCTGGAGTACCTATCCAAACATTTCTTACTTTTGCTCCTTCTAAAACATCAGCAAGATCAATTCTCAAATCTCCTGCACCTTCAATGTTTTCAGAGAAATCAAATCTAGCAAGTTTTTCCATCTCTCCAACTGCACCGTAAATCATCCCTACAGGAACTTTTGATCCCCAGTTTGCAGTTCCAGAAATAGCTTCTAAAGCTTCAGCAACTTCTAAAACATTACCTGTTTCATAAGATATTCTTAATTTTCCCAATGCTTCTTCGAAATTTTTAACTATTTGTCTTTTCTGAGCAACTTCTGCTTCTATTTCTTCTTGAAAAAATCTAACTTTGTCTTCATATCTTCCTAAAACACTACCAGCTACATTATTTACGTCTGTAGTAAAACCACTAGCAGCGTGTATTTTTCTTTTAAATTCACTTTTTAAAGTAATTCCTGCCATAGTTTCCAAAAGACTTTTCAAATCACCAGTGTTTCTAACTCCTCTTTGAATCTCTGACATACCTTCAAATAAATCATTTCCAGCTTGTTCTGAATATTTTTCTTCTCCAGTAAGATTTACAAAACCTTCATATCCTCTTATTGCACCACTGATTAAACCTTCAGTTTGTCCTTGTGTCATAATTGCTTGTGCCATTTTTGTTTTTGTCCTCCAAAATCTTAATTTAACTATAAGATTCAAACCAAATTGGGATAATTAAAGAGTTTATAAAAGTTACTATAATTATTACTTTACAATGGTAACTAAGTTCATAAAAAGAAAAGTTATATTAATCAACTTTTTTTCTAAATATTTATGAAATGTTCTAAATGCGGAAACAAAATAGAGGAAACTTTTCTTGGAAAGATAAAAGGTACTTTCATAGATAAACAACCAGTTTGTCAAGAATGCCAGAAAAAAGAAAAGAAAGAGTAATGCCTCAGTAGCATAGCGGTAGTGCATCTGATTCGTAATCAGAAGGTCGGGGGTTCAAATCCCTTCTGAGGCTTAATAAAAACTTTTATAAATTAAATACCTGCACTTAATTCTACTCTGGGGGAGTGCCAGAGTCTGGTCAAATGGGCTGGACTTAAGATCCAGTGGCTTAGTGCCTGCGAGGGTTCAAATCCCTTCTCCCCCATTCTAAGATTTTTCTTTAATTAACTTTAAAAACTGAATAATCAAATCAAAATTATGGAAAAGACAATTGTTGTTTCTGGGGGGTTTGATCCGGTACATATCGGACATGTTAGAATGTTTAAAGAAGCCTCACAACATGGAAAAGTAATTATAATTTTAAATAACGATAATTGGATTAAGAAGTTTAAGAGAGAAAAACCATTTATGCCAGAAAAAGAAAGGATAGAAATATTGGAAGCATTTGAAGATGTAAGTAAAGTACTTCTTTCACATCATAAAGAAGGAACAGAAGATATTTCTGTAAGTAAAGATCTTAGAGAACTGAAACCAGATATTTTTGCTAATGGGGGAGACAGGAAAACAGGAGATGTTCCGCTTCCAGGATCAGAACACGAAGTGTGTGAAGAATTAGGAATTAAGATGCTCTTCAATATGGGAAGAGGTGGAAAAGTACAAAGTTCTTCTGAATTAATAAAAAACAAAAATTTAAATACAAATTAAAAACGTTAATTCTTATTGCCTCCGTAGCTTAGTAGGTAGTAGCACCACATTGGTAATGTGGAGGTCCCGGGTTCGATTCCCGGCGGAGGCTTACCAAACCTTTATAAACTATTTAAAATCCAAAAATCTAAATGGAAGAATATAAAAAATTTCAAAAGAAGTATAATCTACCAACTTACAAAAAGTTGAATAATGAATTCGAATTAGATTATATAGAAGATCCTTTTTTCTTATTAAGAAGTATAAGAAGAAGAATTCATGAAAAAATAGTTTTCTTCGCAAAAGTATTTGAAAAAATAATATTTCCAAACCAAGCTATAATGATAGAAATGTACGAATCAAAGTTTTTCACAGAAAAAGAAAAAGAAGATTTACTTAAAACATATGAAGAGTTATTAGAAATAGATAGAAAAGCCCTTTCACTAAACATATCTTCAACAGATATAAAAGAAGCAGAGTACATAAAAACTACTTTCAAAAAATGGCCAGAATTAACTAAAAAATCAAGTTTTATAATTCAAAAATTAGATAAATCATGGCATCAAAAGAGATCAGAATTAACAAAAAACCATTACTTTGGATAAAAAATGATAATAATACTAGCAGGAATACCCGGATCTGGAAAGACAACAGTAGCATCAGTTCTAAAAGATTTTGAAGAAATAACCTTCGGGGATGTTATGTTTGAAGTTGCAAAAGAAATGGGGGCTGTTGAAACTAGAGACGATTTAAGAAAAGATATTCCAGAAGAAGAGTACTCAAAAATACAAGAAGAAACAATAAACAAAATAGCAGAACGTATTCAAAACAAAGACGTAATAATCAATACGCACCTATCAATAAAACATCCATACGGTTACACAGAGGGATTACCAGATTTAGCTCTAGAAAAATTTAAACCAACCTTAATGGTAATTATAGAAACAGATCCAAAAGGAGTAATAGAAAGAAGAAATACAGATAAAACCAGAACAAGAGATGAAGAATCAGAATTAGACTTAAAAGAACATCAAAAAATAAACAGAGAATTCGCTTCAAAATATTCTATGAAATCCGGGGCAAAAGTAATAATTATACATAACGAGCAAGGCAAATTGGAAAAAGCACAAGAAGAATTGAAGTTAATTGTTGATTCTTCAAAATAAAAAAATATTTAAACCTTAAAGGTAATTTTTAATTATGCTTTTTAATAAAAGAGGACAGTTTTATATCATAATTTCAGTAATTTTAGCTATAGCTGTCTTTAGTGTAACATCTAATCCAAATATAATTCAAGAAGCAATTTTGTTTGAAAGCTTCGAAAGCCTATCAAATAATTACATTCATGAATCGGGATATGTTGTTAATTCAGCTTTGAAAAATGAAGTAGATGTTGAAGCAGAATTAGAA
>JABIBT010000019.1 GCA_018652625.1 Candidatus Woesearchaeota archaeon
AAGAAAGTAATATAAAGACTTTTTGTTTATTAAATAAAAGAGGTAATAATATGGCACAACAAACTGTTGCTCAAGGAGTGCAAGAACAATCGAAAGTTGAATTGCTTTCTTCAAGAACTGGAATGAATCCTGAAGAAGAATTAACGCAGATTATGTCTAAACCATGGTACAAGAAAGGATGGGTTTGGTTAGTAATTGTTCTTTTGCTTGGTGGAGTAGGATTTTATTTTTTGAGATAGAATGTTTAAGAAATTTTATTTAGTTTTTCTTTTATTAGTTTCGACTAATAATTTAATATCTGCGGAAGATAAAATTAAAGTAGTTGATTTGAATCTTAATCTGTCAAAGACTGGAATTTATGCATTGATAGGAGGAGGGATAATTGTTCTTTTAGCGATTATCTATTGGATTCTTCAGTGGCGACTTCTTAATGCGAAATCTTTATAAGTAATTTATAATTAACTTGAATATGGGTGAAGAGATTTTAGTTCAGGAAGAGGGAGTTTCTAAAAAGAGAATTTATTTTGCAGTTTTTATAATTTTGATTGTAGTTGTTTTGTTGATTGTTGCGGTTATTTTTTTACTTATGAAATTTTCTTCAAATGATTTGCCTCCTCTTGGAGCCACAGAGCAAGAGCATATTGATTCTTTGTCGCCTGAAGATAGGAATGAATTAGAAAATCCAGTTCTTCCGTCGGTGGATGCGGAAACTTCTGATTCTGAAGAAGTTTCTTCTTCTCTGTTACTTCCAGATTTACCATTAAATGCTGAAGGGGAATTTGAAGAATGAAAAATAAAAATAAATTTATTTTTATTTTATTATTGGGTATTTTTCTTTTAGGAAGTGTTTATGGGTTGGGTGAGTGTGGAGCTAATAATAATTATACGACGGTTAGGTGGGGGAGTGTTATTTATGATAAGGATGGATGTGATAGTCCAATTTATAATGGATTTGATACAAGAGGTAATCTGATGAGCCCTGGCACATCTACCAGCTGGAGAATCTTGACTCCGGATGGGGAGGATAGGATTTGGCATAATTATTATTGGACTTCTGATTTACCCCATTTTGATTTACAAGGAGAACATATAGATCAGACATGTGAGTATAGTGGTAATTCAGATGATTGGTGTATTGAAAATGGGTATGGTGGGGACTATACAACTTGTTGCCTTCTGATTAATGAGGATAGCTGCGCTGATGAGGATGAGGATGGTTATGTTGTTTGTCCACAAGCTGGAGATATGCAAGATTGTAATGATAGTAGTTCTAATCTTCACCTAGGATCTGAAGAAGGTTGCCTTAACTGTGCTGATGAGGATGAGGATGGTTATAATGGTTCAATGGTAGACGGAAGTGAATATGATAAAAAGATTTGTGGAACTAATGATTGTTATGATAATTCCAAGTTTAATACTATTAAGAAAGATACTACTTTTTTTGGAAGAGGTTGTATTTTTCAAAAAAATAGACGTAGGAATTGTTGTTCAGCAGACGTGAACGATTCTAGATTAATGTACTTTTTGGGTTGTCCTATCTCTCCATCTCCAGTTGTTGATACTGATTCGGTATTTAGTTTTCCAGAGGTTGATTGTGAAATTTGTCCTGATGAGAAAAAATTAGTTTTTGGTACTGCATATTACGAGAAAGAGGATCAAAAAGCTCTGTCTCTCTGTTGTGAGAAAGAAGATGTTATACAAGATATTAGAGAAGTAAACCGTGGATATGTTGGGGTTGTAGTTTCTTCCTTTCCCATTAAATGTAGTCAATGTTATTTGAAAGATTTGAAAAAAAAGGATGGTACAAAAGTTACATCTTTTCAAATTACTTGTGAAGGTGATTGTAGTTATTGTGATGAAAATAATAATATAGTGCATCTGATTAAAGAAGGGGATGTGTGTAAACGAGTTATTAAACCAAGTGAGTCTTGTGGTAATAAAATCTGCGTTGAACATAGGGATATTTATTCTAGTGACATTTATGCTAAGTGTGAGGAAAACCCCGCTTCTTTAATGTTTGTCACTCAAAGTTCGGATTTTCATACATATTTTTATGATGGAATTCCCATGTATGCTGAATATGCTAAGTTTAAGTCTGAAAATACTTTTTATAGTTTTGTTTCAATTGATGAAGTTTTAAGTAAAGTTTCTGACACCTGTAAAAGGACTGAGTCAATAAATCAAGGGAAGAGATATTTGGAAGTGGCACTTCAGAATCATGGAAATGTGGGGGAACAGGGTTTTGGAGCATATGGTTATAATATTTATGAAGATTTAAATTCGATTAGTCTGGAAAAGATGGATTCTTCTAAATATGATTTTTCTTGTTTAAAAAGTATGTATTTAGGTGGATGCGCGACTGCAAAGACGATAGAAGGTAAACATTTTTTATACAGTTTGCAGAAATTTTTGAGTCAGGGAAGTTTTAAAGGAAATTATGTGGAAGTTTATGGTGCTAGGGATACTTTATCTGGAGTTTCTCCAGAGATTGTCGAATGGAATTATAAATCTAAAGATGAATTAAAACCTTACGAATTAAATTTTAATAAATATATTAGAAAGGGCAGAATTCAGAAAGTTCTTCACCTAAATAAAAAGGGAAAGGCGCATCAAATTAAACCAATAAAATTAGGAACAATATTTTATCTGACTAAAGAGTATTATGATTATCCTGGAATGCCTGAATATGTCTATCAGACAGATGTTTTTGAAGGGGAGCTTTCTTCTTATATTGAAATTGCTTCTGATGATGATGATGAAGAAGTTTTAGCTATGCTTTCAGATAATGATATGATGTGTTCTTATGAGATTATAGATTCAGAAGAGTTTTATTTAGATGAGACTTCTACAGAAGTTATATTCCATGATTTTAAATTAGATCTTCCAGTGGATGAAATCTCTTCTGGTGAACAGGTAGGATTAAAAATTAATAAATTAAAAATTAATTGTAGTTATTTCTATGAAGAAAATCCTTCTACCACTATTCCTACTGGGGATGAAGTTTCTTCAATAAGAGATTTGTACGATAGTGGATTTGCACCTGAAGATTTTTATGAAACTACTAATACGATGTATGAAAATAATCTTCAATGTTTAAAATCTTCTGATTGTTATGGGCCATGTACTGTGGGAATTCCTAATTGTCAATATGATTGTGTTGAGAATAAGTGTGTTGCAGAACCATATGTTAATGAAACATGTAACGGTATAGATAATAATAAAGATGGTTATGTCGATGAAAACTGTGACCAAGACAATGACTTCTATGTGAATCCGAATATGACTTGCGATGATTCTTTTGTTTCAGAAAGTAATACAGTAAGTATCAAAGCAAACGAATCAGACTTAAACATAACTCTTGAAGAAGGCTGGAATGTTGTCTATGCTCCAATAAATGGAACAATCAACGCAACCTATTTCAGAGACAGATTCACAGATCCGTCCCAAAGATGCATCGTGACAGAAAACTTCTATGCCTACAATGCAAAAACTCTAAAATACGGAATGACAAAAAATCTAACAGCGGGAAGAGCTTATTGGATATATTCTTTAAATAATTGCACAATCCCCCTAGGAGAAGATTTCGAACCAGTAGATACCCAAATAGAAATGGAAAAAAACTGGAACTTCGTGCCATACACAGATGACTTCCAAAACACTTATCCTAAATCAAATGGGTTTCAGCACTGGGGTTTGGAAAACGAATACACAAAAACTCTTGGCAATGAAACTTATAACATCGGAGGATTTTGGGTTTTCTGGAAACCAGATCAGCTCTTAAGTTGCTCAAGAGTAGATCTAGATGATCTAAATAGCGAGGTTAATCAATAATGAAAAAAATAATTTACTTCTTATTTGTAATTCTTTTAGCAGTTTCAATAACGTTGGTTGTGCTACAAAAAAATAATTTGACCGGATTTGCAACTCATGGTCTTGCAACTCCCTCTGGTGCAGAAATCGACGCTCTAAAAGAAAAATATGCAGACGTATTAAACCCCAAGATAACTCAGATTATTTCTAAAGAATTATCTTCGATGGTATCTGACTCAAGTGGA
>JABIBT010000020.1 GCA_018652625.1 Candidatus Woesearchaeota archaeon
CCCACTCTTCACATTCTCCAGCACCACATGTGCCATCTTCCCAAGGAGTACACTCCCCGCAGCCTCCAGACAATAGTGGATCTTTAGGATATTCATCACAAGAACTAATTAGAAATAAAGATACAAATAAAATTGAAAATATTAAATATTTGTTCATGGGCATAATCCAACCTCTCCATTTACACCATTCATACACAACGGAATAGCATTAACATAAATAGTTGGAACAGCATCACTACAATCTGGATCAAGATCATTCCCTTCTGCAGAATCATGACACAAATCTAACTTTGGCTCAGAAACTGTAATTGTTCCATAAGCAAGCTTTAAAGGTCCATTAAAAAAACTATTTCCTTTAACCTCAAAAGAAAATTCTGCCATGCCCCCATCATCCATACCGACATGATTAATTGCCCAAGATTGATCATTTATATACATCAAACTAGGACCAACACCTACACCCTGCAGTCTCTCAATTATAAATCCTTCAGAATCAGATGTATTAAAAGAATACGTAGCTGGATCTACCTCTCCAAAAGTATGCCCCATAGTTCTAGGTTCATTCCCTCCATAAGCAATAGTATAGCCAGTTAATCCTATTATAGCTACAAACAAAACTAAAAAAACTAAATGTTTTTTCCCAATATTAATTATGACTTGCATGATTCCACCTCTTTATTGTTTTTATTAATGACGCTTTTCTTTTTAAACATTTCGCTACCATAGAAAATACTAACTATAAATAAAAATATCATAAATGCCAAATAACTAAAGAAAGGAATCTCTTCTTCTCCCAAGAAACACTCTTCAATTGCATAAACACAAGAAGTAGGTGGAACACCCCAAGTACAAATTTGTATCCCCGTTTCAGAATTATATAAATAAACTTCTCTAGTTCCTATGTTGTCTCCGTCGCCATCATCTACACATTCTCCCCATTGCCTAAAGGTATTATCCGGATCATCAGAAGGACCGCTATCATCACCGCAAAGAATATCATCATAATAGCAAGCAATTCCATCTCCACTCTCTTCATCTTCTTCATCATAACATCCTAATGGACCTTCCCAATCATCTCCCTTATAGGATTCACAATCTTCTTCTTCTCCTAAATCTAACTCATCACATTCTTCCCAATCTTGATTAACTATTCCATCACCACAAATTGCAATTTCCACCTTCAATTGATCAGAATCAGCACGAGCATCCGATAGTGTTGCCTTGAAATAATATTCTGGGTCATCGTCTCCAAATCCATTATTATCATCATGCACCCACTCAGAAGTCCAAGAAGCGACAGCACTCCATCCAGAAAAAGTAGCACTGATTTGTTTAACATTTAATTCATCAGTATCTTCTTGATCTATGTCATCATAATCACAATCAAACCCAACTGCACAATCAGTTTCAGCAATATCAAAAACAACCTCTCCAGAACAAAACTCATTCCCACTAACAGTTAGCGTAACTTCTTTTCCTTCTGAAACAATATCATCATCCCCGTTTTCTTCCCAATGAGCACCACTTAATACACAATCAGAAGAAACCTCACAGTTAGTAGGATCGTCTCCATCAACAAGAGTATCACAATCGTTATCCAAACTATCATCACAAGTAACTTCGACTATCTCATAATCATCCCCATAATCAGAAGAAGTACATCCTGGCCATTCTCCTTGGGCATTACAAGTTTCATAAGATCCGGCACATACTCCATCTTGTTCTTGACAGTTTTGTTGTTCACCAAGCTGACAATCAGGGGATTCTCCACTTACAAAAAAAGTATCTTGTATACTATCTTGGCAATAATCTTCTCCAGCAGCAGAAAAGTAAATTGTGTGACTCCCAACACCATACATAACATTGGAAAGAGTTGCTCTCCCTTCAGCATTCGTATCACCACTATCAAACGGAGTTCCATCAAACAAGTCATATGCAGCAACAGTTATTCCATAAACAGGATTTCCGTTAACATGGACCGTAACTACATATAATTTAGTTTCTCCCTCCGAAACATCTCCAACAGGATCGGGGTCCAAAACAACTATTTCTAATTGACCATTGGGACAATCCGGGGTAGAAGGAGCACAACAAACTTCATAATTATATGAGCCACAAGGACCTGCATGGGAATTAGTTAAACTATACATCGAAAACAAACAAACGTCCTCACCAGTACAACCTCCAGATTCTATAAAACATTGATCATCTGCCCCAACAAATCTTAATGGAATGTCATATTCGCCTTCATCCGCAATATGTGCATTATCATAAGAAGAAATAGATGCAAAAGTTGAAAGGGGGATATTTGCCAAAATACTCATCTCACTACCGGGGCAACAAAGTCCATAATTATAACAACTCAAAGCATCATTAAAACAAACATGTGCATTATCAATATGAGAAAAATAAAAGTTATCTACAAACTCTCCAGCTGAACATCCAGAGAACAACGGAAGAATTGCACAATCCCCTTCCAGTCCTGCATTAACAAAACTAGCAAAGAATACCACAACTACAAAAAGCATCACTCCTTTTTTCATATTAAAATAATTGTTTAACATTATTTATATAACTTCTTATTTTCTCCTTTGATTAAATATGTGGTCTAACTGTTTTTGACTCCACCCTTTTCTCAATAATGCCTTTCTTATCTCGCCTTCATTAAATCCTTCTTTCAAAGCTCTAACAGTATAAGTTCTTAAAATAACTCTATCTTTTTCAACTAAAAATAATTTTTTATGAAAAAATTTGAAACTAATTTTATTACCTAAATCAAAAAAGTTTCCAGGACCCCTATAAAAATTAATCCAAAGTATCCCCAACAACAAAATCGTTCCTAAAGAAATATACCAAACCCATGGAACGTTCTTACCACAATCTTTTGGACAATAATACTCATTTGTAGAATCTCCTTCATCAACACCAATCAAAGAATCACTAAAGCACATATTATCTCCACAATAAGAATAATCACAATTTCCAGAATCACAATCAAAGTCATAAATAACTTCATCTTCTAAGTCCAAATAAGCACTAGAAGGAATAATTAAACTTGATGTGAAATCTAAACTATCGGACAAATAAGCATACTCAAATTTGCTTCCTAAACTAGAACAATAAATTACCTTGTTTAATTCTTCCAAAACACAACCAGTACTAAATATAATTATATTGGAATTAACAATATTTAGCTTCTCAACTAACTCCCCACTACCAAAAGAGAAATCTTTAGAAACAAAAGCATACCTTTCACTTCTACCAAGATATTTAACATCAATCAAGTAATAATTATAATTAGAGTTAACTCCTTGATTATATTCGTAAACTCTATTTCTAAATTTATTCAAACCATCAGAATTAAGCAACAAAGTTTTACTGAAGCTAGGTATATCACTTAATTGGTTTGGTTTATAATTTTTATACAAAGAATAATTTTTCTTTATTATTTTTTTTGGTGTTTTTTCTATAATTTCATTAAAGCTATCAAATAATTTCTTATATTCTAAATCAACATCACTAGAATTACCATCACGTAAACTAGTAAAGTTCTTTTCTATATTAATAAGTGAAGAATAAGATGAAGCAACTAGCGTATGGAGCCCCATATTTACATAAAATTTATCCAATCCTACTTCCAAGTTATTAAAAGAAGTAATTGAATCATTAAGTTCCTCAATTTTTTTAGGCACTTCTTCTTCTAAAACTTTTTCTAATGTAACAATATGTATTTCTTTTTCAACGCTATTCTCAACTCCTTCCAAATTAGAAACAGTTAATTTAACAGTAAAGTTTCCTTCCTCCAAATAAGTATGGCTCACATTCTCACCAGTAGCAGTAGACGTATTATCTCCAAAATCCCATTTCCATGAAGAAACATTCCCTTCTGAAATAGAACCATCAAAGGAGATAGGTAAATTTTTTGCACTATACTCGGCACTAATTTCAAACTTGGCAACGGGAGCATCACTTACATTAAACAAAGCACTATGGGTATCACTCAAAAAATCAATCTGTAAAGTACAATTTTCGTTCTCAGATGAAGGAGTTTTCAAACTACTAAAGAAACTCAAATCTAATATCTTACCAGTTAAATTATATTCCTTTACGGTTTCAATAATATCAAAAATAGTGGTAGTCCCACCGCCACCCGAATAAGTTAAGCTAGGAGCAAAACTAATACTTCCTGCAGTTTTGGAATATATTTTTAAAGGCACTACACAAAATCCACTATCACATTCACCCCCATAATAATTATTAACATCCAACTTAAGTGAAGGAACACTCAAATCATCTGCGTTTAAAGTCTCATCATATGTTGCAGGATTAAAACTCATAAAGAAGTGATCATTATTTACATCATACGGAACTAAAAAAAGATTAGTTGGGCTGGTCAAACAGATTTCTTTTTCCATTGGAGGTTCTTCATTATTTAAATCTAAACTAATTTCACAACTCACTTCAGTCCAGATATCTGTAGAAATTCCTTCAAAAGTACAATATTTATTTGTGCCCATAACTTTAGCTTGCATATACCCATTAGAATCGGAGGTTTTTTTAGCAACAGCATTTACTTTGATTTTTAAAGTATCTTGCAATCTTTCAAAATTAATTTCAGAATCTGAACACACATTTCCAGAATGCGGATTCTCAGTATATCCAGTATTATAATTAGAGTTCCCGTCATAGCCTTCAGAATAAACTATTGTTCCCCAACCAGTAAAGTCTCCAAAATATTGCCAATCATATTCTCCATCGGCACCAATATCAAATTTAACTCCGGTTGCACTTCCAGATAAATCGAAAGAAAAATCACTCAATTGATTATTTATATAAAAAGCATAAGTTGCATCTTCTCCTGCACTAAATGTTTTTTGAAGAACAGAAACTCCACTTCCAGTTTTTTCATATTCATATATAGAATCAGAATAAATTCCAGACCTATTCAATAAGTCATGTAAAACAACTTGAGAACTGTACTCCTCACCACAATTTTTTACAGTAGCAACAATAATATTATCTAAATAGGCAGTATCATTAATCAATAAAACTCCTTCAAAAAGATTTTCTGGACCATAAACTTGTTTGTCCAAATTTAAAGAAGCAAAAACACTAGCACTAAGAACAACCAAAATTAACGCTAAAATTAATCTTTTCAAAGTACCACCTCTTTGATTAAATTCGGAAAAATTCTTTATAAACTTTTTCTTTCTTAATAATTAAAAAAGATTAAGTACAATCTCCTTGCTCAGTACAATGGCCGCCATCTGAGCACCCACAATCATCCTCATTCCCAACTATTTCATCCCTACCATAACAAGCCTCAACCCCTTCTCCCTCAAGAGTACAATACCAAGGTTTATGTTCATATGAACATTGACCATAGGGGGTTCCACCATCACACCGATAAGGCAGAGGTAAACTTGAACTCATAGCAATAACATGGAGGTCATCCTTCAGTGGAGTGGTAGAATAACGGTAGGTGGCAGGACCTTCATCATTAAATCCCATTATCTCAATAACATTCCAGCCCTTTGTCAACTGAATATTCCATATTCCAGAACCAGAACCCGTTTTTGATTTATAAGTTTCCAATGAACATCTTGCTCCATAAAAGTCTCCAACTTCTTCACCACATCCATTCCAAACATTTATAGAAAAACTATCATCAACTGCATAGTCAAAGACCTTTGTATATTCCTCATCAACATAAATCCAAGCAATAAAATTATGGAATTGTCTATCTCCAGTGGATACACAATCATCCAAATCCGAAGTATCTGGACAGAGCCCATCATCAAAGTGGTTTATATGACCAGATAAAAGATATTGGTTCCAAAAGTAATTAAGTGGATACGGACTCCATCCATAATAATAAGGAACCTTTGTCGTTCTTTTATATTTGTCAATTCCCAAATCTACTAATTTCTTCACACCATTTCTATTTCCATCTGAAGAAGGAATAAAACATGTTGGATGTTCACAAGCACTTCCATAAGACCCATAACTATTATATCTCCAACCTGCAATCCCACACCCATCCGGGTCATAGGGGTAATAATCATCAGTATCTATGCCACAATCAGCTTTACAATCCCAACAGCTTTCATCGGAATCACAATTTCCATCTCCGCAAACTCCAGGAGGAACATCTTCAATACAACTTCCATCTACACAGCTCTCTCCAGAATCACAATCTTCTGCAGTCTCACATTCCGGAGACTCATCTTCCTCACACATTCCTTCCTCTACATTACAAATTTGTCCATATGGACAATCATCATTTTCACCACACTCACAATATCCATTTATGCATTCATTTTCAACACTACAAGGAACATTACACCCCCCACAATTATCTTCATCAATCATAACGTTAAAGCAATCCCAACCACACTCAAACCATTCATCACCACAATCTGGATCTTCTTGACAATCAATCAAATCATCTCCATCATCATCAACACCATTATCACATATTTCAGATCCTCCGGGGTTATAAACACAACCAGTAGTATCAATACCACAAGTATCTAAATTACAACTTAATTCTCCAGAATAATCACTTCCTAAATAAGATTCACAATCAGTATAATCTCCAAAACCATTTGCATCACAATCAGCAGCTTCACAAAGTTCAGTATTACAA
>JABIBT010000005.1 GCA_018652625.1 Candidatus Woesearchaeota archaeon
AAATTCTGGAGAAAGAGTAAAAGTAGATATAACTATTACGTATACTGGTAGCTCTGGATTAGAACACACAAAGACAGGAACATTAACAGCAAAATCTGAATAATTTTTTCTTTTTTTCTTTTTAGTTAATTTTTTAAATTACTGACTTTAATCATTCTAATGGCAAATAAATTTTACATTACAACTGCAATAGATTACGTGAATGGTAGGCCTCACATAGGTCATGCATTCGAGAAAGTTATAGCAGATGCGATTTCTAGGTATGAAAAGCAGAAAGGAAAAGATGTATTTTTTATGACTGGTGTTGATGAAAATGCCCAGAAAAATGTACAGGCTGCAGAAAAAGAAGGGGTTTCTGTGAAAGAATTTATTGATAAAAACACTAATCTATTTTTAGAACTTTGTGAAAAGTTAAATATCGATTATGATAAATTTGTTAGAACCTCTGCTAAAGAACATGCAAAAGTAGTTCACAAAATTTTAAAGAAAATCTTAAAAAAGGGAGATATCTACAAAGGAAGTTATGAAGGTTATTATTGTGGCGGTTGTGAAGCATACATTACTGAAAAGGACCTAGTTGATGGAAAATGTCCAGAACACAATGAAAAACCAAAATATATGAAAGAAGATGCTTATTTCTTTAAGTTAAGTAAATACAAAAAGGATTTAATAAAATTTGTAAAAGAATATATAATTCCTGAATCTAAGAAAAATGAAATTCTTTCACGTTTAGATGGAGATCTAAGAGATGTTTGTATTAGTAGAAAAGGTTCAGATTGGGGTATAGATTTTCCAGATGATAAAAATTATAAAATATGGGTCTGGGTGGATGCTTTGATAAATTATGTAAGTGGAGCAGAAGATAAGTGGCCTGCAGATGTACATGTTATTGGAAAAGGGATTAATTGGTTTCATTCTGTTATTTGGCCTGCTATTTTAATGTCTGCAGGTTATAAACTTCCAGACACTTTGCTTGTTCATGGATATTTAATCTCTGGTGGGAAAAAAATTGGTAAGAGTTTGGGTAATGTTGTAGATCCTCTTGAGTTATTAGAAAAGTATGACTCGGATGTTGTAAGATATGCTTTGTTCAGGTGCAGTGTTTTTGATGATTCTGATTTCTCTGAAGATTTTTTAATTGAAAGAAACAATAATGAATTGGCAAATGATTTGGGAAATTTGGTTAGTAGGGTTTTGACTCTATGTGAAAAATATTTTGATGGAAAAGTTAAAAAAACCAAAGATAATGATTTGATAAAAAAATTAGATTTAAAGAAAATAGAAAAATATTTTGAAAAATATGAATTACATAATGCGTTGGCAGAGGTTTGGAAATTCATAAATTCTACTAATAAGTATGTTAATGATAAAGAACCTTGGAAAAATGAAAAAGATAGAGATGTTGTTTTGTATAATTTGTTAGAGGGTTTGAGAGTCATCTCAATACTAATTGAGCCTTTTATTCCTGAGTCAAGTGAAAAGATTTGTAAGCAATTGGGTGTTAAATCTGGTAATTTAAAAGAAATTAAATTTGGAATTGTTAAAGAATATAAAGTTAAAAAAGAGGGAGTTTTGTTTAAAAAATTAGAAAATGGAAATTGAATACAAGGATTGGCAAAATTTAGATTTAAGAGTCGCAGAGGTTTTAGATGTTGAAGATCATCCCGATGCAGATAAATTATATGTTCTTAGGGTAAAAATTGGTGATGAAGAAAAAACGATTGTTGCAGGAGTTAAGCAGCATTATTCTAAGGAAGAATTGATAGGAAAGAAAATAATTGTTTTTACTAATCTAAAACCAATTGTATTAAGAGGAGTAAAAAGTGAAGGAATGTTATTAGCCGCTTCTGAGGTGGATGAAGTTGTTTTATTAACTCCAGATAGAGATATTAATTCTGGCGCTAAAATTAGTTGATGGCCCGGATCGGATTTGAACCGACGACCTCTCGATTATCAGTCGAGTGCTCCACCAGGCTAAGCTACCGGGCCTTAAAGAAATGAAGGCTAATTTTCTTTTATAAAATTAACGATTATAGAGCGCCCCAGGGAGGATTTGAACCTCCGACCTCATGGTTAACAGCCATGCGCTCCACCAGGCTAAGCTACTGAGGCGTACTAAAGTGAGAATTAAATTTGTTTAAAAAGGTTATGGTAAGAATTTTTTTGTGTCTTTTAGTTTATCTGGAAGATACTTTTCTATAACATGATTTAATCCGTGGGCGGCCAATGCTTGTTGTTCTACTCTCTGTCCTATTTTCTGCATTTGCTGTAGTGCTTTCTCCCATTCTTTATGTTGTTTCACGAACGGGTCGTTTTTAATTACATCTTTAATTTTTTTCTTGTCTACGTCCTTTAATGGATGGGTTGGTAATTTATAATCTGCAATATCTTGCGGAGTTACTCCTAAAAATCTTGCTTGTGGAACACAAAAGAATTTATTTATGTGTGCTGCATTTCCAGAACCTACTTTTAATGTTCTGTATATGCTCATATACCCGTAAGGATCGCCATCAGTGAATACGTAAACTGGAATCTTTTTATCATCGGCTAGTCTTCTTATGAATCTTCTACATGCCCTTGTTGGAACTCCACCCATACTTATTAAAATGGAATTTGTCTTTTTCCAATAATTGTGTTTAACTAATCTTTGGAACATACCTGCAGTTTCTATTGCTAAAATGAATTTTGCATTTGTTTCAAATTTTAATTCTTCTACTGAAGATGGAATAGAATATGCCCCGGAACCAAATTTTGTACAATCAATTTTTATTTCTTTTCCTGTTGTTGGATCTTTATCTATTACAATTAATTGCCCTGCTATGTCTCCTCCTTTTTCTTCAGGAAGAAAACCTAGTTGTTCTCTATTAACCATAAACATTGCTTCGATATCATCCATTACTGCATCAGATTCTGGTTGTTCTTTGAATCCTGCCTCTCCCCAATTTTTAGAAACGTAATATGCCTCTCTTTTTGTTGCCATATCGTCAGACTCAACTATGCTTTTCGATAATGACATCATTTTTAGTGTTTGAGCGAAAGATTTTATTGTATTAACTGTTAATGCTCTTACTTTTTTTCCACCTTTAAGTTCAAAGAAACCTTTTTTTGGATCATAATTTACATTACTTAGGGCCCTGATAGGTATAGAGATTTCTGGTTTTTTCTTTTTATTTATCTTTTCTCTAACTTTAAATGCAGTTTCCTTAATTTTTTTTGTTACTTCATTCATTTTCTTGATTTTTCCAATACTTCTTTTAGATTTTTACTTACTATTGTTGGTTTTGTATCTGGGAGTATTTCTTTTAATGCTTCTCCTATTATTGGAACATATTTTTCTAAATAAGATTGTTTTTGTGCTGCATCTTTTTCTTTATGTTGTCTTCTTAGATACTTTCCAAGATGCCTTCCGCACTCTTGCACCGCTAACTTTATTTCTTTTATTATTTCTGGATAATGGGCAATTGCTTCTTTAGATTCTGATGTAAATGGCACCCATGCTGATGCTATGTGAACTGTAATTACCATTGGTCCAACGGGTATGTTTCCATTACTTTGATGTAACCCATATTGTTTCCATTTTGTTCTTATTACTGATTTTGTTATAGAGCATGCGGCTTGTTGATATTGTAATGGAACCCTATTTGCAAATCTGATTATTTCTGCAGGTTTATCTTTTTCTAATGCCCCTCCGTACGCTATTGCAGCTTCAATTCTAAATGGGTTTCCCCGGTATACTGAAGCTGGCCTTGTAACTGCTGTATAAAATTCTGCATCAAATTCTTTCTTTAAGGATTTTTTTAATAATTCTTCGCTAATGGGCGATAAGCAATCTGTTGGTGGAGCAATAAATTTTTGTTTTCTCATTGCATTTAGTAGATTGTCTGCTTCCTGTTTTGCTATTCTGGATGGTCTCGAGTTTGGATATAAATTTGCCCCTTCACAAATCTTCTTTGAGGTTCCACTTCCAACCCTAGAAAATTCGTTTGTTAGAAAGGATTGCAAAGTTCTTGCATCTGTTGACTTTAACATATTAATTAAAATTCCAAGCTCTATTCCGTCTGGATGTGGCTTGATTTCTTTTGGTTTAACTGGAAGTTGAGTTGTAGCTCTAGGATATTCTTGTTTTGTTCCATCTGGTTCTACTAACGACAATGTTGCATGAGGATTTGCAATTGCAGTGTATTTTATATATTCTGAGACGGATCTTTTTCCCCTTTGGTATTTTGCTTCCATCTCCATCTCTACTCTTATTCCATGCTCTTTTTCCCAGGAGATTTCTACTTCTTTGGTTATTTCTGGTTCGTTCTTTGCTGTATCTAGATGTAATTCATAATAATATGCTGGTTTGTTTTTGCCAATTTTAGACTTAATTTTAATTGGTTTTCCAGTTGTTAGTTGTGAATATAATGCTGCTGCAGAGATACCTATTCCTTGCTGTCCCCTACTTTGTGAAAGCTTATGGAATTTAGATCCATATAATAATTTTCCAAATATTTTTGGAATTTGTTGTTTTACAATTCCCGGACCATTATCTTCAATTATAACTATAAATCTATCTTGTGTTGTTTGTTTAATTTCAACTTTTACATTTGGAAGAATATTTGCTTCTTCGCATGCATCTAAAGCGTTATCTACTCCTTCTTTTATTGTTGTTGATAAAGATTTTAGAGGGTTATCAAAACCTAATAGGTGTCTATTTTTTGTGAAGAATTCTGAGATAGAGATTTCTCTTTGTTTCTTTGCTTGTTCTAAAGCATGATTTAATTCTTCTGTGTCTTGTGAAAGTTTTATTTGCATGAGTGAAGAATTTAAGGACTAGTTTATAAAGTTTATTGTAAAATTAGCCTTCTGAAGGTTCCCAATCATCATCTGGACAATCCCCAAACAAGCATTTGAACCAATCCCAGAATGAATCTTCTGGTGAATTTAATGGGCCATCTTCTCCGCCACCCGGGGGAGGATTTTGCCATTCCATTTTTGGACCTCCGCCACCATATGTTTTTATACAATTTCCTGCAGCTGTGCATGTTTTTCCTGTTGGACAACCACATTCTTGGCAGTTGTTTACGAATTCTGAACCTTCTTTTATTATTGAAATATTGTCATAGAAATTATAAAGGTCTGATGGGAGTCCTCCGTCCATTGTAATTCCATCTGGATAAAGTCTTATTTGTACTGATTCTGTTTCTGCTGTAAATGTAATTGAGAAGTCAACCCAACTAAAATCATATTTTCCAGAAGCTTCATCTATTAAATTTCCTTCTAAGTCATATAGGCTTACATTCCAAGGATAATCGTATTGCGGGTATTCTCCCGTTTCATCATACCATGTATGTGCTTTTCCGGTTAGAGCATATGTTTGCCCTAGAAATAATCCTTCCACATCTTGGTACAAATATTCTTGATTATATTCTGGATATGCTGTAATTAGGACTATTTCTTCTTCTTCTCCGACAATATCTATGTGGTCTGAGTATTTTTGCCAGTATAAAGGATATTCATCAGGATACTCACCGGCCCATCTCCAAAAAACGCCATTCTGAACTAATTCTTCGTTTCCTGTACAAAAAAGCGGTTGTGATCCTTCCTTACATTCTCCAAATCTTGTTTCATCGGAACAAATATTTCCACATTGACCATCTATACATGGTTGGTTAGTTCCACAAAGAATACCACATCCTCCACAATTATCTACATCTGACATCCAATTCACACGGTCTCCAAAACAGCAAATTTCATTATCTCCGCAAGGTTCTCCTTCACAAACTTCCGGATAACAGTAGGTATAACAGTCAATTGGTTCTCCATATTCCGAATTATCTCCGTAACTTCCGCAGCCAGGGTCTCTTCCTTCCCCATTTAATGTGTAACCTTGGTAATCTATTAAACCATCTCCATCGTTATCTATTCTGTCTGAACATTCTGGACATGGTCCACAATCATAAGGTGAATTTATACAATCTTCTCCCTCCTCGCACCTTGTATCCCCGGGACAGGGATTATCTGACCCCTTACCCACGTCTATGTAGCAATCATCAAAACAAGTATCGCATGATTCCCACGGATCACAGAGGGTACCCCTACCGTCACAGTTTGGCCAATCACAAATATCGTGCCATACGTCCGGAGGACCTTCCCATGCTTGCCCATTATCATTACAAGAAAATCTACACTGTGAAATGTCGCTTATTTCATCAAAACAATCCGGTTCTGGAAAGCCCCCGCTACAAGAGAATGGTTTATCGTTGCCAAATGCAGTTGACCCAATCCCCCACCACTTATAATTATCTCCATCTTCACTTACACATGTTGGATCGGGGATTGCGGGTCTTAGGTAAATTATGTATTGTGGATCGGTATCTTGGGTGAAAAGTTCATATTGGTAGTTATGACTTGACGTGTCTTTTACTATAAGTGAATTACCATTACGTTCATCATAACCATAGATAAGCATAACATGACTATCTCCGGGCCCACCATAGCCCGTTTTGAAAGATCCTGCAATAGGGCCATATCTCCATAAATATTCTTTTATCTCTTCATAGGTCGGGGTGTTCTCTTGATCAGAGGTACTAAAATCGAAATTAAGATTTATATATTCACAATCGTACGGATCATTTGTTTCGTCCTCGTCGTACTGTAAATCACATTCGGAACATGAACAAGCAACAGAATTGCCATCTAAATGAGAATAAGGAAAACAATCTGAATCCTCTAATGGAACCGGATTATTGTTCATCCAATTAACAAGGTATCTAGTTGCTCCCCCATCACAAGGATGATCACTATTCCAATAGCATTCAGTACCTGAACACCCAAATAAAACTCCAAGTTCTGCTATGTCTATTGGAGAAGTTCCAATATCATGTGTTAAAAGATAATGGGATTCTACTAACGCTACTGCTGCAAACCCCCAACAGGTTCCAAAACTTCCTTGTAATTGTTTAGGAGAAACAAATGATTTTGAGTGGAATTGATCCATTCCTGAAATTTGATCTCCCCAATTTAAATAATCTGGCATATTTTTTGGATATCCATAGGGAGGATCGGGGTCACCATCCCATTTCCCTTCTCCCTTATAAGATTCTGCCCTATAATCGGAAATATCAACCACTATATCTTTCGGAGTTTTTGGAGAACTTTGAGTATCTTTAGTATAAGTACAACTAGAAATAACTATTAAAATCAAAAAAAATAAAAATAATTTTTTCATTTTATCCCCATAGTCTTTTTATATCGCTCCATGTAGATTCTTCTGTACAAGGTCTTGGCTCCGGGCTATATAACTTTTTTACATCGCTCCATGTAGAATCTTCTGTACAAGGTCTTGGCTCATCATCCGAATATCTGGCCCCATTTCCCATAAAGAAAGATAAAAGAAACATCAAAGCTACTATTGCTAACACAACAATTAAAACCACCTTATTTTTTTCCATATAATTATCACACCCTTTTAATTAATATTTTACTAAATTGATTTAGATTTATAAAGTTTCTTGTTTTTCTTTCTCTCTATCTATAAATTTATATACAGTAGTGTGGGGTGAACCTTGTAATAATTTAGTTAATGATCTCTTTGCTAAATAAACATCTTCCATGGGCCCTATAATACCTATAGTTTTTCCATAAATACAAATATTTGTGTTTGTCATCTTTTCTAGAGTTCTTCTTGCTTTTCCATCTGTTCCAATTGCCCTAGATTTTATTCTTTCTTCTTGTTTTTTTGATTTTCCTGAGAATTCATTTATACCTATCATATCCAGAGCATAATCTTCTTTTAACAATTTCAAAGCAATATTTGGATTAAATCCTCGCCCAATTGCTCTAACTATATTTCCAGTTACAAAAATTCTATAATTATCTTCTCCTTCAATTAAAACATCTCCTTCTTTTGATGAAACAGTGATTTTTGTATTTGTTAGTTTTTGTATTTTTCTTTTTGTTGAACCTTTTTCACCTATTAAAACTGCGACTCTATCCTTTGGGATTTTTAATTCTTCTGACATTTTAGAATTCATCAAACTCTGATATTTGTTTTAAGTATCCTTTTCTTTTTAACCAGTCTACTTGGGTTGGATTATATCTATATACTACGTCTCCTTTTTTATCTCCTTCAAATTCCCAAGGTTCTACCAATACTATGTTTCCTTCTCTAACCCATAATGATTTTTTTAATCTTCCGGGGATCCTACAAACTCTTGTTTTGCCATCTAGACCTGCAACACTTAATCGAGAACCGCCAAGTCTTTGCATTACTGTTCCCAAAACTTCTTTATTTTTTGGAGTTCTAACTCTAATGAACTCCGGATTTGGCATTTGTTGGCCTTTTTTGTTCTTTTTTGCTGGTTTTTTATAGGGTTTTTTCATAGAATAGAGAGAAAAAAGTTGTTTTATAAAGGTTTTGGGTTAATTTATTTTTAATAGAACTGTTAATTTGTATATCCTTTTACCTATCTGTTTATTCTCGCCAGTTAACATTTTTGAAACCTTCGGCTTTATTTTATATTTGTTTCTAAATAGTTTTCCTAACCTTACTGCAAAATTTGCGGAGTTTATATACAGATCAATTCCTTCTTTTAGAATATTTTCATCAATTAAATCTACTTCGTTCTTTTCTATTTCTTTTTTGACAAAAGCAAGAAGTTCTGGATTATTCGGTCTTACTTGTATTTTTGCTTCATAAAATCCTTCTGGGGAATATTTTTTCATATTGCAAATATTTGAGAGTGCGGGATATTTTTAATTGTTATGATTGACTCTTTTTCTATTATTTCATTTTCTAATGCTAAATCTATTGTTTCCTTACCAACCAAATTCAAGTTTGTGGCTTCTTTCATTATCTCTATTACTTCTTCTTTTTCTTTCTTTTCTCCCTTGTAGAATCTTTCAGTAATCTCTAGTTGTTTATCGTCTTCTGAGAATTTTTTTCCTATTAATTCTTCATCACAAATAGCTACAACAATTCTTGCTTCTGATTCATGAACTTTAACATACATTTTATATTTTTGACATTATAGGATGTTTTGCCCCGCATGCAGTACATTTTAATATCAAAACCCTTCCTTCCTTTAATAAAATAGTGTCTGGTTTTTTACAGTCTTTGCATATTACAAATTCGTTTGCATATTTTTCTATTTTTTCATTAATCAAACTAGAACCAATCTTTTTCCCAAAGATTAATCTTGGACCATCTATGTTTCCGGGAGCAGCTAGCTCTCTTAATAAATATTTTAATAAATGTTGGGGGTCTCTATGTAAAGCAGACGCTATTTGGGAATAATTTGTAATTATTGTTTTAGTTCCTTCTATGTGGCCCTTTACTTGCGGAATTTCAAACCGTTCTTTCTGCAAAATCTTTTTTGGGATTTTTGATTCTGCTCTTTTTAATAATTCTTCGTAATCCATCATTCTATAATTTTTAGTTTTCCTGCTTTTATTTCAAAGATTTCGCCCTCTTTTAAAAGTTCCTGTATTAATAAATTGGCTTCTTCTTCTCCCATTTTTGAAGAATCTACTACTTCCACTATATCTGCTCCTTCCCCCTTATCAAGAGATTCTATTTGATCAAGAAGTTTTTGTCTTGTATTGCCAGTTGGGCTATTGTTAGAAACTACTTCTTCTGTTACTACAATTTCCTCTTCTACTTTTGGTTTTTCCATTTCTTTTTTTGGCATTACTTCATTTTGTGAGTTCATTTCTGGTTGTTTAGTTTCTCTTTTTCCATATAATGAAGCCAATTCTTTTTTTCTTAAATCAATCCATTCTGGTTTGTCTAATGTTTTAGCTATTTCTGGAATTAAATAAACTTGAGAATTGTACTCCTTTACTTTCCCCACGAAAAGTATTGGATCTCCTATTTCAACATTTTCAATCATTGAAACGTCTTCTTTCCATGCTTTTATTTGTATATCTCCAGATGAATCATCTATTGTTAGTGTTGCGTAGGCTTTATCTTCTGAAATATATTTCATAACTACCATAGCAATTATATTTACTCTAGATACCTGTTTATTATCTATCATAATATAATTTGGAGACCATTCTCCCTCTTCTTTCTTCATTTCTTTATTCATCAAGTCTGAAATCCACACCTTGTATGCCGTTTGTCTTAATTGTTGATCTGCCATTTTATATTTTTTGTATAAATCCTTTCTTTGGTTCGAAGATATCCCCCGACCTTTTTAACTTTTCTATTGTCTCTTCTAGTTGATCTTCAGTTATTCCTTTTTCTGAGGCTTCTACTGAAATATCCTCCAAAGGAATTGTTTTTGATCCTGTTTTCACTTCTAATTTTGTTATTATCTCTTTTATAACTATAAATTTGTTTCTTTGGGATGCCGTGATTCCTGTTGAAATTCTGTCAATATCAATTTGTCCGGTTTCTTTATCAAATCCAACCTGCATTAGGCAGAAATGAATTAATGAGATAGCAAGCTTTGCATCTTTCTTCAAAACTTTTTTTGATAATCTTATTTTTGCAGAGGCTTCTGCCACCCTTATAAGTGCTTCTAATTGTCTAGCTGAAATTGGAATTGGTTTTATTTCATCTTCTGTAGTTGCCCCCTTGTTTCTTAAATCTACATAATAATTTTTTATTTCTTCCATTGCTTCTTTTGTTAATTTTGGTTTAACTCTCTGTTTTGCATAAGAAATATATTTTCTAAATAACTCTGGTTCTATTTCGGTTTTTATTACCTCTGGATTATCATAAGCAGTTAACACATGTTCTGCTATTTTTGTATCAACCTCTTTACTCGGCATATCTCTAATTGGAAATATTAAATCAAATCTATTGATTAATGCGGGGGGTAGATCTATTTGTGCTGCTATAGGTGTAAATGGGTCAAATCTTCCTAATTTTGGATTAGCTGCAGCTACTACTGTTGTTTCAGCTCTTAGTGTAGCTTGTATATTTGCTTTACTAATTGTTACTGTTTGTTGCTCTAGTGCTTCGTGTAGAGCAGATCTATCTTCATGACTCATTTTATCTAACTCATCTATTGCACATATCCCCCCATTTGCTAGAACCATTGCTCCTGCTTCTAGTGCCCACCCTTTTAGGAATTCATCTTTTACTACCGAAGCTGTTAGTCCTGCTCCAGAAGATCCTTTTCCAGATACAAATCTTCCCTTAGGAGCTATTTTTGAAATAAATTGTAATAATTGAGACTTTCCAGAACCAGGATCACCAACCAATAAAATATGAATATCTCCCCTTCTTATTACGCCATCCCCCATTACCTTTCTTGTTCCCCCCATTAGTTGAAGAAGTAAAGAAGTTTTAATTTCTTTATATCCATAGATCGATGGAGCTATTGTCTCCACTAATTTTGAAAGAACATTTGGATCTTTTGCAAGGTCTATTATTTTTTTCTCTTCTTCTTTTGAAACATCTAGTTCTTCAAAAGTTTCCTGCATGGGCTCTATGAAATTTGCTTCTAATGCTAAGTCATACATTCTTGATTGTGCCCCAGTTTTTAGCAAAACTGGAATTTCTTTTACTGCCCCCATTACTCTAACTTTTGACCCTGGAGTTGTTTTTTTCTCTAATAGTGGATCCACCAAATCTTCTTTTAAGAAAATAGATAATCTTTTTGGCTGTTCTCCCCCATCTAGAGATTCTGGAGCTTCTTCTAAAACTACTCTTTGTGCGTCTACTAA
>JABIBT010000021.1 GCA_018652625.1 Candidatus Woesearchaeota archaeon
CCATTTTGTTCAACTCTTATTTTATCTGGCGTGATTGTTAATGGGCTATTTATTGTTCCTAGCTCTCCTATTGCTGCATCTACTTGATCAAATGCATCTACGGTTGTACCTTGTAAATTGTCAAATATTGTTTTTACCCATACTAAACCTAAACTAAGAAGAGTAATTCCAATGACAACTACTATAATTGTAGTCATTGACATCTCGATTGCACCTTTTTTATTATTCATGAACATCACCTCTGTTGATAAATTTAGAGAGAGGGAATTTTATAAAGGTTTTTATTCCAAATATTGAATAGTTAGTTTTGGTCTTAATGTAGAATCACCATAATATTCTGAAGAAGGGATATTTTCTAAGCCACTTACGCTACAACCAATTCCTCTCCCTCCAATAGCTAGTCCATAATTTGGATCAATAGAACTTATCCAATTTTGTACTTGACTTGTAACATTTAGAGAAATCCATTGTGGTTGTTGGTCTGAATTGTATGGAATTATTATTTCATCTATTTTGTAAGATGTGTCTATCGAATAAAATGAATTATTAAAATTTGCAGTACTTTCTGACCAAGAGCTTTCCATGTTATAACAACTAATTCTTGCCTCTCCGCAATCGTTTTCATAATTTGTTTTAGTTATTGTTCCGTATAGCTCTAGTGTTGCATTTTCTATTTGGGAATTTTCTTGAATTTGTGAGATATTAAATTGGATTAGCGTTATTGTGTTATCATAGTGTCTTATATTATGAATTCTCATTGATGATCTTAGTGTTTCCTCTTGGCCGTAATTATCATTTTTGTGGTATTCATCACAGTTCCAATCTAAATCACACACCTCTTCTATCCTAATGAAAGTGTCTTTCCCGTTTTCTGGTCCAGGTTGCATTATTATAGTCTCTAAGTTTTCTCCCACTGTAAAAAAAGTTTCAAGTTGGCTACTATTTGTTCCAGAGTCATCATAAATATTTTTCCAGAAAGTATCGTCATGTAATGTTGTTTTTAGTTTGTAGTTTCCTGAAGGTAAGCTGAAAGTTAGAGTTAGTTCTTGTGCTTGGTTTGAACCTGAATCTATTAAGTTGTCTTGTGAATCATATAATTCCCAGACGTAATTAAAATCAAGATTTTCTGTTGGGCCTCTGCAAGTGATTGTTTTATCTTCTACTGTATCGTGAAGTGGATTTTCATAAATAGTTTTATCTAATCCTGTAAAATACAATAAGGTAGTGCTTTCTTCTACTAAATTTTCTAATGTTAATTCTGGTTGATTACTTGGATATCTAAAGTGGGTTTTTGTTGATATAAATGGTTGTTCTGATACTATGGTTTCTTTAAAGTAAGAGTCCCAGTTATTTTCTAGAAGAAATTCTTTAAATTCTAAATCGCCTGTAGCTCCTGCTAATTCATATACTTCTCCAACTATTGTAGCTATCCAATCTACTCCAACATACATTAAAATTCCTTCAGCTACCGAGTATGCTAGTAGTGCTTCTTCTCCCGATGTTGTACCTTTGTATATCTCACATCCAGAAGTTCTATCTAAGTCGAATCTTTCTTCTAAAATATCTTTTGAAAAGTTAAAGAATAAATTTTGGCTGTCTTCGATTATTCTTATGTCAAATTCATGAGTTTGTGTATCTTTTAATTCTAGAGTGTCTGTTTCTGAATTGTTTGAAGAAAGGATTGTTTGATGATATTCTCCTTTTTTTGTAATTATTGTTTGATAATTTTCTCCAGTAAAACAAATTGCTTCTTGTTCTGAAATTGGTATTTGGGTGTTTTCTTTTTTTAGATGTACAACTTTTCCATTTTGTAATGTTATGTTTCCATTTTGATTGGAAGTTAATATTTCTATTGGACTTTCTGTTGGTGGGTTCTCTATGGAAGTTGGAGTTTGTTTTGAGCAGGATCCCAAAATTAGTGAAGTAGCTATAATACCAACTAAACTCTCTCTTACTCTTTTCAAACACCTCAATTTAGAAAGGGTAGTTGAATCAAAATTATAAACATTTTGAAAAATGGTGGGACGAGAGGGATTTGAACCCTCGACCCCATGATCTTCAGTCATGTGCTCTCCCAGTCTGAGCTACCGTCCCGCCTGATTTTGAATATCAAGAATTGTTATATAAATCTTTCGACAGGTATTTTCTGGGCTCACAAATCTTTAAAAATAACTATAAGTTCTCTTTATTGAGCTAAAATAGAACCATATGAAATAATTTTTTTGGGAACTGCTGGAGGCAAATTTGCTGTAAATAAGCAGTTGAGAGCCTCCGGAGGAATTGTTGTAAGAATTAGAGGTATACAGTTTCATATAGACCCCGGTCCAGGTGCATTGATTAAGGCCAATGACTATAATGTTTCTTTACGAGGTAACAATATTTTGTTGTGTAGCCATTCACACCTTGGCCATTGTAATGATATTAATGTTGTTATTGATGCAATGACTCATTCTGGAATAGATAAGAGAGGTATTTTGATTGGAAGTAAGTCACTTGTTCAGGGAAAAGATGGTGAGAAGTCATATATTACTAGAAAACACAAAGGAAGATTGGATAAAATTTTAGCTTTAGAAGCAAGTAATGTTGTAAAGTTTGGAAATAATATAGAAGTTAGAACACTAAAAACTAGACACGAGGATGAAACTGGCATTGGATTTAAAATATTTTGCGATAAATTTGTTATTGGGTACTCTGGAGATACTACTTATTTTGAGGGTTTGATTGATGAGCTAAAAGGAAGCGATATTTTAATTTTGAATGTTCTTAAACCTATGGGACACAAAGATGAAAGTAATTTGTGTTCGGATGATGCTGTTAAAATTATTCAGGCAGTAAAACCAAATCTAGTTATATTGACACACTTTGGTCAAAAAATGCTAGAACAAAATCCAATCTATCAAGCTAGAGAAATACAGAGAATTACTAATATTCAAACGATTGCTGCAAGAGACGGAATGACTATTAATCCAAATACCTATGCTGTTTCTTTGAAGCATAAGAATTTACATTTGTATTAGAAAGTTTTAAATAAAAAGTTTGAGCGTTTATTTTGTTATGGAATTGCCTAAAAAGTATGATTTTAAGGAATCTGAGAATAAATGGAATAAGTACTGGGAAAAGGAAAAAATTTACAAGTTTGATCCTAAAAGTAAGAAACCAGTTTATACTATAGATGTTCCTCCCCCCTATGCTTCTGCTGGACATTTACATGTGGGACATGCTTTGCATTATACCCAATTCGAAATTACTGCAAGATTAAAAAGAATGCAAGGATTCAATGTTTATTTTGCGCCCTGTTTTGATAATAATGGGTTACCTACTGAAAAATATGTTGAAGAGAAATTTAAAATTGATAAGGCTAGTGTAAAAAGATCCGAATTTATTAAATTATGCATGAAAGAATCAGCCAAGGTAGAAAAGCTTTATTCTAATCAAGTTTTTAGAAGATTGGGCCATAGTTATGATTGGGACTTATTATACACGACTATTAATCCTGAATCTCAAAAAGTTTCTCAGACTTCTTTTTTAAAGTTAGTTAAACAAGGGGATTGTCATAGGAGTGAAGAACCAACTATCTGGTGTAGTAAACATCAAACTGCTTTGGCTCAAGCAGAGGTTGAAGATTTGGAAAGGGATACAAAATTAAATTATATTACTTTTGATTCTGAGGGGGGCAAGTTAGAAATTGCAACTACAAGGCCAGAATTATTATCTAGTTGTGTTGGTCTTTTTGTTCACCCGGATGATAAAAGATATAAAAAATTAATTGGAAAAAAAGCAAAAGTTCCTTTATTTAATTATGAAGTTCCAATTATGAAAGATGAAAAAGTAGATAAGGAATTTGGTTCAGGGATTGTTATGATTTGTACTTTTGGAGACAGTACAGATATTGAATGGTGGAAAAAATATAAGTTGCCTTTGAAAGTTTCAATTACAGAGGATGGAACTTTGAATGATAATGCTGGAAAATACGAAGGCATGAATTTGAAAGAAGCTAGAGAAGCAATATTAGATGATTTAGATAAAGAAAAGAAACTAATTAAACAGGAAAAATTACATCAAACCGTTGGTACTTGTTGGAGGTGTTCTACTCCTGTTGAGTATATAGTCACAAAACAGTGGTTTATCAATACTCTGAAATATAAAAAACAACTAATTAATCAAGGGAAAAAAGTTAAGTGGTATCCGGAATATTTCTTTAAAAGATATGAGAATTGGGTAAAAAATTTAAATTGGAATTGGTGTATTTCAAGACAAAGATATTATGGTGTACCCATCCCTGTTTGGTATTGTAGTAAGTGTGGTAAAGAAAGCTTTCCAAGTGAAAAAGAATTGCCTATTGATCCCACTAAAGATAAACCCCATAAAAAATGTAGTTGTGGAAGTGATGATTTTGTTGCTGAGAAAGATGTTTTTGATACGTGGATGACATCAAGTATGACTCCGCAAATAGCTTCTAGATGGTTAGAGAAGCCAAAAGAGTTTGACAAGAAATTTCCAAATAGTTTGAGAGCACAAAGTCATGATATAATTCGAACTTGGTCATTCTATACCATCCTAAAATCTTATTTACATTTTAAAGAAATCCCCTGGAAAGAAATTGCTATTGGAACTTTTGTTTTGGATGATAAAGGCAGGGGTATGAGTAAAAGTAAAGGAAATGTAGTTTGGGCGGATGAAATTCTTGAAAAATACTCCGTTGATGCTCTAAGACATTGGGTAGGAACTGCTTCTTTTGGAAGTGACCTTTCTTTTAAGGAACAAGATTTAACTTTGGGGGAAAAAACTATTACTAAGTTATGGAATGCCTCTAAGTTTTCAATTATGCATTTAGAAGATTTTGATAATAAGAAAGTAAAATTGAACTTAATTGACCAAGGAATAATTTCCAAATTTAATGAATTAGTAAAAAGTTGTACCGGAAAATTCGAGAAGTTTGAATACAGTAAAGCAAACCAGGAAATAAATAGTTTCTTTTGGGGCCAGATTTGTGATAATTATTTAGAAGTTGTTAAAGATAGATTGTATAATCCGGATAGAAGAGGCGTTGGAGAAAGAAGAAGTGCTCAATATACTTTAAAATATTTAATTTTGAATACTTTGAAATTATTTGCCCCAGTAATGCCCTTTATTACTGAAGAAATTTATCATTTGTATAATTTTGAAAAAGATAAAAGTATTCATATTTCTTCTTGGCCAGAATATGATAAAAAATTAAAAAATGAAGTTGCTGAGAAATCCTGGGACAAATTTATTGAGGTTTTAGGTAAGGTTAGAGAGACAAAGGCAAAACATAATAAATCACTTAAGGAAGAGATTGTTTTGACTATTGGAGATGATGAAAAATTATTATTAGACATGGTTTTAGACGATTTGAAAGCAGTGTGCAATGCGAAAGATATTTTAGTTGGTAAATTTAGTATTAATCTTTAGTTTAAAATGGATACGAAAGCTAAGCAAAAATTAAAAAGATTTATTTCGAATTTAGATCGGATTAGGGGGAGACATACTGAATTAGTTAGCGTGTATGTTCCTGCTGGTTATGAGTTAACTAAAATTATTTCTCATTTATCACAAGAGCAAGGTACTGCAAGTAATATTAAAGATAAACAGACTAGAGATAATGTTATTAATTCTTTAGAAAAAGCGATTAGGCATTTAAGAGTTGTTGGAAGAACACCCACAAATGGTCTTGCAGTTTTTGCTGGAAATACTTCTGAAAAAGAAGGACATCCTAAGCTTGAAGTGTTTAGTCTTGAACCTCCAGAAGTTTTGAATATTAGAATGTACAGATGTGATCAAACCTTTGTTACTGAACCTTTGAAAAAGTTTTTGGATTTTGATGAAGCTTATGGATTGGTTGTTGTGGACAGGAGAGAGGGAACTATCGGAATATTAAAAGGAACTACTATAGTTGAACTTGCTGGATTTACTTCAAATGTTCCTGGGAAGACAACAAAAGGAGGTCAATCGCAACAGAGATATGCTAGATTAAGAGATATTGCAGCTAAAGAGTTTTTTAAGAAAGTTGGTGCAGCAGCAAATAAGGAATTTTTTGAAATGAAAGAATTAAAAGGTATTTTAGTTGGTGGCCCTGGTCCGACTAAAGAAGATTTTCTTAGAGGAGATTATATGTATGCGGCTTTGAAAAATAAAGTTGTTGGTGTCAAAGATTTAGGATATACTGGTTCATTTGGTTTAAATGAACTTGTTGATAAGAGCCAAGATATTTTAGCTAATGAAATCATTGTTGAGGAAAAAAAGATAATGCAAGAGTTTTTTCAAAAGTTAGCTACAGAATCTGATAAGGTTTCTTATGGAAAGGAAGAAGTTAGGAAAGCCCTGGAGTTGGGTGCGGTTAAGACTCTTTTGTTATCTGAAGATAAAGAAGACAAAGAGATGGACGAATTTGAAAAGTTAGCTGAAGACTCAAGAAGTGAAGTTAAAATTATTTCTACGGAAACAAGAGAAGGTAATCAGTTGAAAGAAATGGGCGGGTTTGCAGCTATTTTGAGATTTCCTGTTTATTAGAAAAGTATATATATGTAAGTTCTTTTTATTTATTAATTAAATATTGAGGTGATATGATATGAAAAGAATATTTTTTGGAGTTTTTTTAATAATAATGGTTATTGGACTAACCGGATGTGCTACAACTGTGAAAGAAAGTCCGAAGGAAAATGATCCATATGGGCTTCCTTTTGATCCTACTTTGAAGCCTGGTAGTATTGGAGATGATGGTCCTGGGTGTTATGATACTGATGAGGGTAAAGATTATTATTTAAGAGGTACAATTTATGTTGATGATGAATATCATAACCAAGATGTGTGTTCTTCTCCGAATGTAGAGGTTCTAAATGAATGGTATTGTGAAGATGGAGTTCAACAGGTTGAAAATTATGTTTGTCCATATGGCTGTAGCGATGGGGCGTGTGTTTTGACCCCTGGAGGAATTTTTGATATACTTAATAAGTGTGAAATAAAAACTAGTGTTGATTGTTATGAAGAAACTACAGATTTTTTTATGTGTAACACTTGTGATAAGGTTTGTAATGTATTAAAAGATTCGTCAACTTGTATTACTGCAGCCAAATCTAGATATGAAGGGGAGATAGATTACATACCGCACTATTTCCAACCAATAGAGCCGGATAGTGTACAATCTATTGTACAATTTAGATTGTTTTGTACTTGTTGTACAATTTAATTTTTTTCTTTTTTCATTACTTTTATAAATTCTTAATTTTATACTTGTATTAATGGATTTAATGAACAATAGAAATATTTTGTTGGTAATCTCCTTATTTATAGTTCTCATTTCTAGTTGTGAAATTAATAGTGGATTAAGTGAAGAGGAAATTAAAAACATAGTGGATACTAAATTAATAGATTATTGTAATGCTCTTGATGAAAGAATTTACATGTCAAATTGTCCTGCTTGCTGGAGCTATAATCCTGATAATCCGGGTAGTGTAAAATATGTTTATGAGAATGAGCTTTCTGAGGCCAAGGCCCCATTTACTATTAGTAAGGTTGGGGATAATTATGAAGTTGATTTTTATGCCAAACTTATTTTTGGTAGAAATACGAGGGATACTTACCAAAATATGAAATATGTTATTGATAAGGAAGGAAATGTAATTGAAGAGCCGATTTATCAGTTTTATGAAAATGAATGCCCTTCCCAATAATTTTATAAATTCTAAACTTATTTAGGCAAGTATGCAAGATGCAAAGAATAGGATAGAAGCTGTTTTATTTACAACTGGAAGATTCTTGAAATTAGAAGATTTAGGTAAATTAGCTAGTATTGGTAGTACTGGTTATTTGAAACAGGTTTTATTAGATTTAAAAGAAGATTATGAGAAAAAGAATTCTGCCTTACAAATTATCAATGAAAAAGATTCTTGGAGATTAAATATAAGGAAAGAATTTTTGTATTTAACAGAATCTTTGTTATCGGATGCAGAATTAGATAAACCCACGCAAGAAACTTTGGCAATTATTGCATATAGGCAGCCGGCTGTCCAGTCAGATGTTACCCATATTAGGGGAAATAAGTCTTATGATCATATTAAGAAATTAAAAGAAGAGGGATTTTTAACATCTGAGAAGTTTGGAAGAACAAGAATTTTAAAGGTATCTCAGAAATTCTATGATTATTTTGATGTTGTTGAAGATAGCCTAAAAACGTCTTTAGATGCAAAGAAGCTATTTGAAGAAGTAAAGAAAGATTCCAAAGACTTATAAGTTTTTTATTATTTGCCCACTTATGGAATTTATGACCTTTGTGTATCTGTTTTTTATAATAACTTCATTATATTTGACGTTCCTTACTTTGATTTTACATTATAAGAACAAAGGACAATTAATGGAGTCTAGGGTTGCTACAGTTTTTCCAAAAATTAGTGTTTTGATTCCTGCATGGAATGAGGAAAAGACTATTTCTAAAACTATACGGGCTGTTCTTGATTCGGATTACCCCCGAGATAAGTTGGAACTTATTGTAATAAATGACAAAAGTGCTGATAATACTTTGGAAGAGATGAAGAAATTTAAAGATGAAGTAACAATTATTGATAATGAAGAAAATCTAGGGAAGGCAGGTTCATTAAATAAAGCGATAAAATTAGCAACTAGTGATATTATTGCTGTTGTTGATGCAGATTCATATCCAAATAAAGAATCAATAAAGCAGATGGTTGCTTATTTTGAAGAGGAAGGAGTTGGTGCAGTAACTTCTGCCATATTAGTTAAAAATAGGGAAAAAAGATTAGAAAAATTACAGGCCGTCGAGTATGCCATTATTGCTTGGACTAGAAAACTATTACAGTTTATTGAAGGAATTTATGTTACTCCTGGTCCACTTAGTATGTATAAGAAGGAAGCAATGTTGTTAGATGGTGGGTTCGATACCAAGAATCTTACCGAAGATATTGAGATGACGTGGAAGGTTTTAAAATATGGCTATAAAGTTAGAATTGATTTGAATTCCAAGGTTTATTGTTCCTCACCAAAGACCCTAAGAGTATGGTGGAAACAAAGATTAAGGTGGAATCTTGGGGGGTTACAAACCATGATTAAATACAGGAGATTGATTTTTAATCCCAAATATGGAATGATGGGATTATTTGTAGTTCCATTTTTTATTACAACCTTTTTTTTAAGTTTGCTTGGGTTAAGTGTGTTTTTTTATATCTTATTTAAGAAAATATTTCAATCTTATTTTATGACAAAATATTCTTATATTGCCGAAAGCTCATTTCTTCGAGCAGATGCTCTAAATTTGAATGCTAATGTCTTTGCTTTGTTTGCAACATTATTGATATTTTTTGGAATTTTATATTTAATTTATTCTCAGAAATATGTTGAGGGTAAAAAAATAGGAGTTAGAGATATTCCTTTGTTTGCGTTATATTTATTAATCTACCTAACCCTCTACCCTTTTGTATTAGTTCATTCAATGTGGAGGTTCATAGTAACAAAAAAATTCGAATGGTAAAACCACAAAAAGATGTATTTTGGAAAGCACTGGTATATACAATAATTGTATTTGTCTTAGGAGTGTTTGCTGGGTATTTATTAGAAGAGAGCAGAGTTAATAAAATAAATGATAATTTTCAGCAATTACTTATTGAGTGGGATGATGCCGAAGCACAATTGAATTATTACCAACTATTAGATGAAGATTTTTGTGATTTAGCTATTCAACAAAATTTGAAATTTGGTGATGAAATTTATCAAAGAGGGCTGAAATTAGAAGAATATGAATCTGCAAATAGATTTTTGGATGAATTGGATTTAGAAAAGAAGAAATATAATTTGCTTAAAACCAAGTTTTTTATTAGCAGTAAAACAATCAAAGAAAAATGTGATGCCGATTATGAATTTGTTTTTTATTTTTATCTAGATACTCCAGAATTTGAGACTAAAGAAAAGCAAAGAGTGGTATCCAGAGTATTGATGGATTTGAAATATGAACTGGGGGACGAAATTATATTAATGCCTTTAGCTGCAGACATGGACATAGGAGTTATTAATATTTTAGTTGAAAAATATAATGTTCAAGAATATCCTACTGTGATTATTAAGGAAAATATTAAAATAACTGGAGTTCATTCTGTTGATGAACTAATGGAGTTTTTTTAGATGGCTACATGTGAAATGTGCGGGAGAGAAGGTGAATTGATTGATGCAGTTGTAGAAGGAACTATGTTGAAAGTTTGTCCCGTGTGTAGTAAACATGGTAAGGTAGTTACTCTTTCTAAACCAAGCTTTGTTAGAGAAATAAAAACTTTTGAAAAAAGAGAAGAAAATGTTGAAGTTATTGTAGATGATTATTCAGAGCTGATAAAAACTGCTAGGGAAAAGAAAGGATTAAAACAAGAAGAATTGGCTAAAGATGTTGGAGAGAGAGAATCAATAATCCACCAAATTGAATCTGGAAAAATGAAACCAGATTTTAAGTTAGCTAAGAAACTCAACTTTTATTTGAAAATCGAGCTTATGGAAAAAGTTTCTAGAATTGATGTAAAAAAAGAAAGTAAGGACATAGATTTTAAGGATGAAACTATTACTATTGGTGATTTGTTGAAGAAAAAATGAATAAGAAAAAATTAGCTATTGAATTATCCAAATTAGAAAAATTTGAGAATGTTAAACCTGAATTAGAGCAGTATCCAACAGATTCTGAATTAGCTGCACATATACTTTGGAATGCATTTATGCAAGGAGATATTGAAAATAAAATTGTTGCCGATTTGGGTTGCGGAAATGGGATTTTTGGAATTGGTGCTTTGTTACTTGGAGCAAAATTAGTTTATTTTTTAGAGGTGGATGGTGAAGCATTAGATGTAGCTATTAAAAATTGTAAATTTGAAAATGTTCATTTCAGAAAAATGGACGTATTAGAGTTTGATGAGAAAGTTGATACTGTTGTTATGAACCCTCCTTTTGGGGTTCAGCAAGAACATGCAGATAAGAATTTTTTAGAAAAAGCAATGGAGATTTCTGATAGTATATACTCTATTCATAAGATTGAAAGCAAAATGTTTATTGAAAAACTATCTAAAGAAAATGATTTCAAAGTTGTCGGAATTGAACATAAAGAGATGATTTTGAAAAAAACTATGAAATTTCATAAATCTGAAAAATATCATGCAAGCGTAGGAATTTGGATGTTAAAGCGAAAGCTTTAAAATAGGTAAATTTTCACTAATTTTGTAAGATGGAACTAAAAATATTAGAAGAATCTAAAAGTTCTCTTAAGTTGTCTATAGAAGGAGAGGACCATACTTTAGCTAATGTGTTGAGAAGAGAATTATGGAGTGATTCCCATATAAAAGTTTCTGGATATAACATAGATCACCCTTTAGTTGGTAATCCTGTCTTGGTAGTTGAAACAGATGGAAAAGAAGATCCCAAAAAAGCATTATTATTGGCTGTTGAAAGAATAAAGAAAAAAAATGCTGAGTTCTTAATTAAAATTAAATCGTTTTGAAAAGACTTTTAAAGGGCAATATTTTAGAGTTAGACTATGAATTTTAAGAAGGTTTGGAACTTTTTATGGCACGAAGATTCCATATGGAGTTGGATTGTGTCTATCATTTTGGCGTTTATTCTTGTTAAGTTTATTATATATCCACTAATTGGTTTAATTTTAGGAACGGGTTATCCTATTGTTGCGGTTGTTTCTGAAAGCATGGAACATAAGGCTTCTTGCCATTTAGAAGAGGATTGTCAGTATCCTACTTTGTGTGGTGTTTCTGTTGATATGGAAGGATTCCATCATTTAAAATCTTATTGGGAAAATTGCGGAGAATGGTATGAGAATTATGACATTTCGATGGAAGAATTTGAGGGGTACAAATTTAAAAATGGGTTCAATAAAGGAGATGTTATTATACTAGTTGGTAGAGAAGCGAAAGATATAAAAGTAGGAGATGTGGTGGTTTTTGATGGTGGGCTAAACTATCCCATTATACATAGAGTTGTTCAACTATGGAATGATGAGGAAGGTTATCATTTCCAAACAAAAGGAGATAATAATGAAAGATCTTCTGGAAATGAGGTTGACATCAGTGAAGATAAACTGATAGGAAAAGCAGTGTTTAGATTACCTTTATTAGGTTGGGTAAAAATTAAGTTTAGTGAAATAATAAATCTTTTTGGGGGGCTGGTAAAATGAATGGAATGTTTTGTCAAAAATGTGGGTCTTTAATGATATTAGATAGTGAAAAGAAAAAATCTACTTGTTCTTCTTGTGGGCATAGCCCAAGGGGAAAAGTTGAAAATTTGATTTTAAAAGAAAAAGTTGGATTAACTAAAGAGCAGGAGATAGAAATTCAAGATAAGAAAGTTGAGACTTTGCCAAAAGTTGATGAAGAGTGTAAGAAATGTGGAAATAAGAAGGCATATTTTTGGACTTTACAAACAAGATCTGGCGATGAATCTGAAACTAGGTTTTTTGAGTGTACTAAATGTAGACATAGATGGAGAGTATACTAAAGTATAGAAAACATTAAAAACAAACCTCCATTTTCCTTTTTAAGATGAAAGTTGTATTGGCTGAACCAAGATTATTAAAAGAGAGTGTAAGTATTATTTCTGATTTGGTTAGTGATGTTCAAATAAAATTTGATTCCGATAAGTTAGAAATTATTGCTATGGACCCTGCTAATGTTGCTATGATTGTTTTTAAATTATTAAGTAGTTCTTTTGTTGAATATGATGTCCAAGGAGAAGAAACCATTGCAATTAATTTGGACAGTTTAAAACAAATCTTGAATCGGGCAAAAATAAATGATAAAACTACTTTGGAACTAGATAATGAAAAAAATAGATTAAAAATAATTTTAGATGGTGAAGGTAAAAGAAATTTTAATTTGGGACTTATAGATATAAGAGAAAGAGAACAAAAAATTCCAGAACTAAAATTCCCTGTCAGTATTGAAATGAATTCTGGATCATTTAATGAAGTTGTTGAAGATATGGCAATTATTGCTGATTCTATTATCTTGTCTGCATTGAAAGATGAATTTATTATTGAGGCCGCAAGCCATGTTTCTGATGCAAGAGTAAATATTAAACCCAGTGATGGGAATAAAATTGATTTTAATGCTGGAGATGAAGATAGTATTAAATCAAAATATTCAGTAGAATATTTGAAAAAAATAATTAAGGGTTCTAAACTTGTTGATAAAGTTTCTTTAAAATTTGGAAGTGATTATCCTTTAGAAATTAATTATAGTTTGACTGATAAATTACAGTTAAGAACCATCTTAGCACCGAGGGTTAGTAACGATTAAGGGAAACCTTTATATATTTAGTTCTTGTATTTCCATTTATGCAAAAAAGAGGACAGGTTACTATCTTTATAATCCTAGGAATTGTTGTTTTGGCTGTTCTAGCTTGGCTGTTTTTTATTAAAGGAGATATTCTTGGTACTATAACCGGCGATGAGAGAGCAGATGTTTTTGTTGCTTCTCAAGTTGAACCAATTAAAGGACTAGTTGATGATTGTACTCGAAAACAATTAGTTGATTCTATAATTTATGTTTCTAGAAGTGGAGGATATTTTGACCCTCCTGTCGGAGAGGAATATTGTGAAGGATACACTGAAGATCTTGAATGTGAAGAAACTTTTTTGATTGCTCACAGTTATGTTGAAGGACAAAATAGATTAGTTATGTTAGACAAGTTTGCTAGCGAATTACAAGATTATATGATGGAAGAAGAGAATCTTAATAGGTTGAAAGGATGTATCAATAATGGACTTAATGATTTTGAAGATAAAGGATTGAGTATTTCTAATCGTGAGTTTATTTTGGGAGTTCCTGAAATTGGTGCTGAAGAAGTATATCAAAAAGTTTCTTTTAATCCTCCCTTAGAAATTAAGAAAGATGATTATGTTGCTACAGTTAATGAGGTTGTTGCTTCTGCAAATGCTCCTTTGAAAAGAGTTCAGAATGTGGCTGCAGATATAACTGAATGTTATATGGGCATGAGTATCCCAGATAATTATAATAGTTATTGTGAATTTGAAGGTAGCATGATTACGTTTAATGCTGGATGGTATGGTGTAGATATTTTGAAAGATTCAGATATTATGATAGGAAATATGAACAATTGTAATACTGAATGTGTTGATTGTTATTTTATAAGATTTGACGTGGAGGAGTTTGAGGCTGAATTTAATGTCTTACTAAAAGAATGTTGACTGGTTATAAAGAAAGGATTGCAGTATTTTTGATTTTAGTAGTAGTTTTTTCATTCTTTAATATAATTGCTATTGCTCCTAAAGAGGTTAGTGCAGAGGTTCCTTATTATTGTATACAAGGAAAAGTTAATCCAGATACTGGGACGAGGGATTATTGTTTTTCTGGGACTAGTGCAGAATTAGAGGGAAAATGTGATGGTTCAATTAGTTTGGGAGATGTGAATTCTGTTTCTGAATGTCAAAGAGTTACATGTAAACCTACAGAAGGACAAGTTTGTTTATCTAATGTTCCTAAAATCAAATGTGAAGCTGAAGGAGGAATCCCATTTAACTCTCCAAAAGAATCGGTTCCAGAATGTCAGCTAGGCTGTTGTGATACTGGCGGAGTTTGTACTGTTGTTGAAAATAATGAATGTTTGGGTAATTTTAATGCGGGGCAAACTAATCAAATATTATGTAGTCAATCTTGTTCACCAAGTCAACTTGGTTGTTGTGAAATGGTTGGAGATTGTTCGTATACTACTTTAGGACAGTGTGATATTGGGAACTCTAATGTTTTAGATTTTTATGGTGGAGAACTTTGTTCTGGGGTAACTTCTTGTGCTGCAAGAGTTGATTCACATGCTTACCAAGCTTGTGGGGACAATAATTTACAAGGAGAAACAAGACATAAAATATATTTTTATGATTCTGCTGGGAATAGGGAGGAGTTAGTTAAGGATTGCGAATATCCTGATGAAACTTGTGATGATCCGGATGGAAAAGGAGGAGAAATTGATGCTGAATGTAGAACAACTGCTTGTGTTTTGGAAGGAGATTGTCCAGACTGTGATATTCAAGAATTTCTAAACGGTGACAGTATTTGTTTAATTTTACACGAAGGACATTTCTATAATGATGGAAGAAGTAAAGGATTGATTGAAAGAGTTTTAACTTGTAATGCTGGAGTTGTTGAATCTACTCATGATTTAGATAGGGATAATGAGGTGTGTATAGAAGGCAGTCAAACTTTTGGAGAACTTACTAGAAGAACTTCAAAAGTTATAGATAATAATTGGGGGCAGTGTAGTAGTTGTGGAAGTGGATTTGATTTAGATGCATTTGCATTTTTACCATATTTGGGTGCAGGAATTGTTGCTTTAGGTTCATCTTGTCAAGAACCTATAGATTGGGATTTTGCTGGAAATTGGAAATTAGGAGAAGATTGTAAAGATAGAGGCAAGGTTGGGGATGTTGAAATGTGTGAATATGATCACGATTTATATGCTCCAATTGGGTCCTGTAATCCAATTTATCCTCCTGCTATAAGTACTGAAGATCAATGTAATAAGTGCGGGGGCGGAGGAGATAGTTTTACGAATGCCTGTACGATTGAAGAGTGTAATGCTTTAGGAGATTGTCAGTTTGAGCATAATAATTTAGATTGGAATGGTTTATACAATGCTGGCTTATTAGCTGTTGGTACAGCTACTGCAATAGTTAGTATTGGATGGGCGGTATGTTCATGGATTCCAGGATTGTGTGCAGCACCTCCTTATTGGGGAACAATTATGAATATTTTAGTTACCGGTGGTTGGTGGAGTGCAGCTTATTGGGTAGGATTTAGTTTGGTGGTTGGCCAAGGAGCAACATTGGCTAATCCAGATCCACGTTATGATTTTGCTTTTAGAAATGAAGATGATAGTATTAATTTAGCATGGGGGTTAGCTTTGTCTAATTCAATTGCAAAAGAGATTGAAGAAATTGGTTGGGTAGATCCGGGGATGAGCAGTAGAGGAACTTCTGAGGGTAGAGCACTTTTATTGGCGGTCTTAAGTGGAATTAGTAACCCAGAGACATTTAGTTCTATAGTTGGAGCATTGGCTGCCCCAATTGGTAGGAAGATGTTGAGTTGGGGATTGGAGAGGACAATAAGGAATTATTTAAGAGATGCTGCTTTTGCTGCTACTGATCCAGCTTCTGTTATAGAAGCAGGTATTGTTAATGCACTAAAAGGACAAAGTGGACTTAGTAGTGGGCCATTTGCGATAGGAGAGGGTGCTATGGAATATGCAGCAGAACATGCTGCCCAAGCATATGTTGGTGGGGTCGGTATAGAAACTGCTTCAGAAGTTGGAGCATTGGCAGGCAGTGAAGCTGCCGCAACAGAAACGGTAAAACAGGCAGGAAGTAAATTACTTACAGCTTTACAAATTATAGGGGCACTGGTTAGTGTTTATACTGTTGCACAAAGTTTGAATACTGGAAATTGTAGGCCAGAAGAAGCATATATAAATAATGATAGATGTGCCCAGTGTGGTGGAGGAGAAGGACAATGGGCATGTACTCCTATAAGATGTGATATTTTGGGAGGAGGAGATTCTGTTAATAATCCGATTCATTGTAAATTTTTGCCCGGAGATAGTCCAGATGAAGGGGTTTGTGAACCTTTAGACGTTGATGATACAGCTCTTCCTAACATAGTTAAGGTTGAGGCAACACTATTTGATTCTAATGATGATTACGTTAGACAAGAAGGCCCAGTTGATTCTAATAAATTAGAGATAACTGAAAACTTTGATTGGCCAGAATTGGGAAAAATTACTTTATCTATTGAAACTAATGAAAGGGCGAATTGTAAATATAGTAAAAATAGTGAAACAGAATATGAAAGTATGAATGCTTTTGACGTTGGAAATTATCCCTTATCTAATCATGTTAATATTACTTATACCGAAGAGGATAAATCCGAGGAAGATGTCAGAGTGTATATTAAATGTGAGGACCTTAATGGAAACAAACACGCTAAAACAGATGATTATAATTACTTAGAAGTGCATTTCAATGAAAGGCCAGATGAATTTCCACCAGAAGTTAGAATAGTTTCTCCTGGTAATAATGTTAGATTGCCAGAGAGCACTACCCAAATAGAATGGATTATTAATGTAAAAGAAAATAATGGAATTGCTGGATGTAGATATACACAAAGTGGAGTATCAACCTATGAAGAAATGGAATCTTCTTTTACATTAATAGGAGATGTTTCATGTATAGGAACAGATTATACTTGTACCGAATATGGAACGACTTTAAATCTGGTGGATTTAGAGTATCTTGATATGGAAGAATTAACTGGTGTTGAAGGAGCAGGGAGGAGTTATGTTTTCAATATGAGTTGTATGGATGGAGCAGGAAATTTCAACAATCCGCCTCTTCAAATGGGTTTTGTTGTGATACCTACTTTTGCATTAACAATATTATCTCCAATAGATGGAAGTGAATCATATGAATCAAATCCATTGATAGAAGTGCAAACAGATTCATTAACACTTTGTGATTATAAAATGGATGGTCAGGAGTATAATTTTAGTGTAGATGAACCTGGATTTTATTATGATTATAGCATCGTGCATCCTGATGCATTAAGTGGAAGTCCTTCTGGAACAAGACACACTTTAGAAGTTACTTGTACTGATGATGCATTCAATACAGTTAGTGAGTCTGTTGAATTTTATGTGATTCAAGATGTTAATGCTCCAAAATTAGTAAGCATTTATGATAAGAATAGTAAGCTATTTGTTGTTTTAGACGAAGAGGCAACTTGTACTTATCATACAAGTAATGTAGAAGAAACTCCTATGGTCCCTTCAGTAAATACGTTTAAACACCAATTAAGTTTAGATCCAGACACTTTAATTTATCATATTAGTTGTTTAGACGTTTGGAATAATGAATTAGCGTTTATTGTGTATGTATAATGAAAAAAAAAGGACAATTATTTGGACAACCGATTATGTATGTTTTTTACGCCGTTGTAGCTATTTTAGTTTTGGTTTTTGGTATTAGGATTGCCATACAACTAAATGAGAAAAGTGATTTACTTAAAGAAGAAATTTTTTTCAGTGACCTCGAAGAGAAATTTGATTCTGTTTATAGGGATAGTTATGGAAGTTCAATAAGTTTGATAGATTTGAAAGTCCCTTCAAATTTTATTGAACTTTGTTTTATGGATATTGGTCAGGAAAAAGATTTAAGCGAGGTTACTTTAACTAGGCTAAATGATTTAATTGATGCTTCTTATGATGCTGAAGTGGATGATAATGTTTTTGTTATTAAAGCTGATCAGAAGGACTTATCTGTTGAGATAGGGAGATATTTTGTTCTGGAGGGAAATGCTTCTGTTTTGTGTGATAAACTAACTGATGGAAAATTAGATATTAAATTAGTTAACGAAGGACAAGTTATTAGAGCACAACATATATAAATAACAAATCCAATTTTTTCTTTATGAATAAAAAAGGACAAGGTGTTCAGTTTAATTGGATTTTTATTGTAATTGCAGGAGTTTTTGTTCTAATGTTTTTTTTGGGTTTTTTAGTTAAATATATGGATATCCAAGATTCTAAACAAAATGCCCAATATGGTTGGGATTTTAAGAACCACATTTTGGGGTTGAAAAGTACTGAACAATATAGTAATTTTTCTGCACCAAGATTTAAGATTAATTATGATTGTGAAAATATAATTATTAATGGGGATCAAGGGTTTAGTATGCCTTACTCTATTTTTATGGAAGAGATTGATTCTGGTGAGATTTTATTTTGGGTTGAAGAATATCATAAAGGATTTTTAGTTGATAGAGTTGTTTTTATTTCTGATGCTAGCAAAAAGTATTATTTTGATGAAGAGTATAGGAGTAATATCCCTCCAAATATTAGATTGGTTTCTAGTGCTTCTAATGCTGATGTTGTTGTAAGTTCTGATCCTTTAAAAGTTGTTGATGAGCGAGATAGAAAAGAAATATTTGTTAATAATGGAATGATTGAATTTGTCGACGATGGTGAGCGATTCCTTTATGATAATGATTTTTTTATCTATGGGGCAGCTTTTTCTAATTCTGAAATCTTTAAGTGCACGCAAGATGATTTAGAAGAAAGATTTGATATTTTATCTGAGCTGTATATTTCTAAAATTTCTTATTTATCTTCTTCACAAAGTGCTTCGTGTACTCCATTATATAATACTCTTAGAAATGCTTTAACTTTTTCATTAACTGCTGCTGAAATAAAATCTTCAAATGATAATTTAATTAATTATGGTTGCGAGGTGGTATTTTGAAAAGAGGACAATTACAAATACAGGAAAGTATATTTGTATTGTTTGTTTTCTTTATTATTTTAGTTATTGGCATGGTTGTTTTTTATCAAATGGAATTTAGAAGTATTGAACGAATGAGAAAAGAAAATGAAGATGTTACTTTTTATTATTTAATATCTTATGTTCCTGCTATGCCAGAAGTAGTTTGTTCTGAAAAAGGAATTGTTGAAGAATGTATTGACTTGGTTAAGGCAAGGGCGTTTGCTAGTTACGATAATGATTATTACAGAAAAATATTTGGTAACAGGAAAATTATTTTGAATGCCGATGGAGAAAAGATAGAACTGTATGATTTTGAACCTTCTAAGTACTCTGCTGAGAGAATAATTTCAACTCCAGTTAGTGTGTATAATCCTAGAGATAAAAGTTATACTATTGGAAAATTAGAGGTGCATGATTATGAAAACTAAAGGACAAATAGATATGTTTGGTTTGGTAATAATAGTTATACTTATAGTTATGATTGGATTATTTTCTTTATTTTTTATTTCTCGAGGACAAATTGATGAAAGAGAAGAATATTATTCCTACAAAGCTAATAATTTTGCTAATGCGTTATCTAAATATTCTCGTGGGAATTTAAATTTTAAGGAAATGGTTTTGGAGTGTTGCACTGGAAGTAGATGTGAAGATTTGTTAGACTTTGTTGAAGATAATTTTGCTTATGTTGATGAGCCGGTTAGTTTTGAAATAGAATGTGCTAATTCTGATTATTCTGGTTCTCGAGGGAGCTGCAGTAGTGGAATTGCCTCAGAGTCCATAATTCTGCAGTCTGGGGACCTAATTCGAGTAAATTTGTGTAGAAAATAGGCTTTTTTGCTTTTAAAGGTCTTAGGGCTTAAAATTTGGGTGTTTGGAGGCGAAATATATGCTAAAACAGATAAATGTTTATAAATGGAGAAATTGCAATTTTATTAATGAAAATAGAAGATTACAGCGTCGTAGTTTATAGCAATGACTTAGGAGTTGACTAACAACCTCAAAAATGAGGGAATGTAAAAAGAGATTAACATGGAGGTGTTAATATTATGAAAAAATTTATTAGAAGAGTTGCTGCAGTCGGTATGGGTTCAGCTATGTTATTAGGAACATTTGGCGGAGCACTAGCGGCTAACGAGACTCTAGCAGATTTACCTGCACCATTCGTTGTGAACGAAGCATATGCTGACGTTGCAATGGTTGTTGGTTCCTTAGCTGGTACCGATGATAATGCTGCAAGATCTGCATTAAAGACATATTTCGACGGAGAAGCAACAGCTGTTGCTGGAGACACATCCTTGAGTACTGATGCCTATAATAGGGAATTCTACTATGAGTCTGAATTCAATGGAAGTACTCAATTTGGAACAGAAGTAGACGATGAAAAAGTGGATACTTTGTATGATGGTAAAATTGACTGGGGTGACAAGTCCTATGATGTTAGAGAACTAATCAACTTTACTGGCGGAGCTAAAATTAGTACTAGTGTTAATTCGACAGGAGTGAAGGAGTTTGCCGGAGATCCATATGTAACTTTTGAATCAGGGTCTGTTAGCTATCTGTACTACTTTGATACACTTTTTGAAGAAAATGCTTCCAGTAGTCACAATTTGAGTTCTACTACGCCTTTAGAATTTACTTTTTTAGGTAAGGATGTAAAGATATCAGATGTAAGTACTACTGCAGATACCATTTCTTTGAATATGGCTGATGAATTTACTTTCAAAGAAGGCGAAGTACAAACCATAGAGGGAAGTTCTGTTACTGTAGGAAGTATCTTTGAATCTTCTGTAGAAGTGACTTTAGATGGTGTTACAAAAATTGTTAGTTCCGGAAGTAGCCATGATTTTGGAGACTTAACTGTTAAGGTCGACACAATTGGATATAATTCGAACAATCCAGATTTAAGTAAAACTATCTTGAATGTTGGAACTAAGATTAGTGATACTGTAAGTGATGGAGAAGTCTTTGAATTATTTACTGACTATGATCCAGATAACAATGCCCCTTGGGAATGGGAGATTAGAACAGGTAACACTGCTGCAGGACACTGGATTTCTTGGGTTGGTGTAACTTTGAGATTGGCAGCAGATGATTTAGATGTTGGAGATACAGACTCTAATCCAGATCCATTTGGAGTAGGAGGTTCATTTGTATTTCCAAATAATTATGTAGCTATATCTTTCGATGAAACAACAGATACAAGTTATTGTAAGATAACTATTGAAGCATTGGCTGATAAAGACATAAACTCTTCTGCTGGATCTAGCGCAAACGGAGACAATACAGACTATCTTCATTTTGTTGGAGATGAAACTAATTGTTTTGCAATTGGAGGCGTAGATACTAATGCTATTTATGCTTTGGAGCGAAACGATACTTCAGTTGCTTGGGATTTGTGGTATGAAGACAGCGAGGGTATTAAGAAGAACTCTACTGAGACTACGTTTAACATAGATTGGGATGATACAATTATGGCAGTATCTTTTATTAATAACACTGCATCAAATCACCACTATGTCAATATCTCGAAAGACACTAACGCAGATTCTAGAGATGAAAGTATCTTTTTGAATGTGTCAAGTGGAATTCAAGAATTTGGAACAACAGAAGACTTTGATTCAGGTGAAAGAGAGGTTTTCTATTCTTGGACAACTAGGCCTCAAGGAGTTGGGATAATAGATCTTTCTGGAAGAGATTACCAAGCATTAACAATGTATGGTGTGATTATTGGAGATGACGGATCTGATGTAGAAGATGATTTAGATGCAGATAAGGTGGTTATCCATGTGCCAAATAATCGAGCCCAAGCAGTAGTATCTATTGGTGCTGGTGCACAAGTTACTGGTGGAGCAGTTGTTGAACCTGCATTAGTTAATGATGCAAGTGCAGCAGGATATAACAACTTAATCCTTGTAGGTGGACCTTGTGTAAACGAGTTAACAGCAGATTACTTAGGACTAGATTTCCCTTCATGTGAAGGTGTTTCTGGAATACTAGAGAACAAGGCGATTGTTCAATTAGTTGAATCTGGTGGAAAAACTGCATTGATTGTAGCTGGATGGGAAGCTGCTGACACAAAGAGAGCTGCTGACACAGTTGCTGCAGGCGGATTAACAGGTGCAGACATTATCGTAGAGTAAACCTCTACAACTTTTTTCTTTTTTTATTTTAACGAAACATTTTTATTTGTATTAGTTATTGGTATTTTAAGATGAAAAAAAACAGAAACAAATTATACATTGGATTATTTATTGTATTTTTGATGGTATCTAGTACTATTGGATTTTTATATAGTTCTGAGGATTCAAAAAAAGTAAATGGAAATAAATTTACTTTAACAGATAAAGGATGGCAGCTTTATTCCGGTGGAAATTATTGGTATTTTGATTATTTGCCTAGTGAACTGAATTTTGAATCAGATATGAGAACAATATCAAATTTGGTTTATGTTTCTGTTTTGGATAATCAATATTTTTATGAAATAAGTAATAAGTTTGCTTTGTTGGGAGTAGTTGTAGAAAGGGTTAGTTTGGAAGAAATAGATTGTGATACGGAAATTACTACATTAGTATTTATGTATGAGAATGACAATAAAATTTATAAAGAAGGTAGTTGTGTCTATTTTGAAGGGCGAGAGGATATGCTCATTGATAAATTATTTTATGAAATGTTGGGAGTGATTTGATTTGGAGAAAAAACAGGAAAAAATAATAGTGGTTGTGTTGATTTTAGTTATATTAGCACTAGCCTTTGGAATTAGTTATTCTGTTTATTCAAGAACAAGTAAAGAATATACTTATTTAGGACCGGCGGGAAACTTTTCTTTTGTTTTAGATAGACATACTGGAAATGATGTGCATATTTTAGCTTTGCCTTACATGCCAAATAGTTTATGGGAAAAAACTTTTTTGATTCCTTTTAATTATGGCCCAGAAGAGTTGGAAGGGATTTATACGGAAGAGGTTAGAGAATTGATTATTGATTCGCCAGAAATTTATATGGTTAGAGATGTTTATTTAGATGAGAAGACACAGAATAATATAGCTGTTGCTATATTGAATGTAGATAGAGTTGTTGGTCAAGATATGTTAACTCCTCCAATTTATAATATTCCTATTACGTTTGGAGCTATTGAAGAAAATAGTTTGTCTCAAGGACTTGGTTTACAAGTCATGACCTGTGAAGATGCTCACGCAGTTACAACCGTAATTTGGTTTAAGGAAGGAACTGAAAATAAAATCTATAAAGAAAATGAGTATTGTGTTGTTGTTGAATTTAAAGAAGGAGAGAATCCAATAAAATCTGCAACTAGATTAGTTTATCATATAACTGGAGTTATGTAAGTTGTCAGCTTGCCATGCACGGGGAAATAATTTATAAACTACTTCTAATTTTTTATTAGATGGATTTGAATAAACTGGCTTTATTTTTAGGTATGTTAGTTGGAGACGGTTCTATATCAAACAGAAAAAATGGTTTTGGGTATCCTACTTATTCAGTTGCTTTTTGGAATACTCGAAGGGAATATGTGGATTTATTCTCAAACCTTAATTCTGATTTATTTGATTCTGAGGGCAAGATAAATCCACGACACAGGCCAAATAAGAAAGTACTTTATGAATTTCGTATTTACTCAAAACCTATTTTTGATTATCTTGTTGATGATGTTGGAATTCCTTCTGGGAAAAAGGCTGCGATAGTTAAGATCCCAAAGATAATACTTAAATCAAATAATGAGGTTAAGAAATATTTTTTTCTTGGTTTATTTTTGACAGATGGTGGATTAAATAAGCGAGGAAATCTCCATTTTCATATGGCCAGTAGGGAGTTATTATCGGGATTGAGTGGTATGATCAAAGATATTTGGGGATTTGATAAAGAAGTTAAAAATGTTATACAAAAAAATAAATATTTTTCTTATCAGTTAAATTTAAATATGGATGAAAGTAGCGTTGTATTACATGACTTATGCCGGGATCGCATAATCTGGTATTGCACTGATTCAGCTGAGTTAGTCTCTCTGAAGTGTAAGCCTTGAAATAATACGCAGGTTAGCCAGGCCCTAACGGGCATCTGGGTTCAAATCCCAGTCCCGGCGTTTTTAATAAAACTTATAAATTAGGTGTTCTTCGCTTTTTTATGGCAAAAATTGTTGCTATTACAGAGCATACCGGTCCAGGGAAAGCAATTAGAGAAGTTGTGAAGACTTTGAGAGAGGAAAGTGGCATTGAAACTAGTTTATACCCTACAGCTTTAACTTCAAATTTATATAGAGATCTCCCTGAACTGAAAGAACTATCAGAAGAACAAGTAAGTACATTAAGAGGAGAACATATGTCTCCAGAGAGTTTAGATTCTTTTGTTCAATCAATTTTTGAAGAGGAAAAACCAGACTTGATTTTAACTGCTTCTATTGATCCTAGCCCTGCTATTGATAAATCTATGATAAGAGAAGCAAATAAAAGAGATATACTTAGTATAGCAGTTATGGACTACTGGAGTAGTCCCGACTTATACGGGAAAAGATTCCCTTCTAAAGAGTTTTATCCTACTAAAATAGCTTCCTTGGACGATATAGATACTGAAAATTTAATTTTATCAGGGATTCCTAAAGATATAATAGTAATTACTGGAAATCCAAATTTTGATGGTTTAAAGATGGCTAGAAGGGCATTTGAAGGTAAAGAAAAGGCGTTTAGACCGTTTGATTTAAATCCAACAAACATACTAGTTACTTATGCTCCAGATCCCTTACATAGTGATTTTCTTCCCTTTGACGAGGCATATAAGATAAACAGAGATACATTTGATTCTATGGCTTGCGGACTTTCAAGAGTTTCAATGGATAATAGAAAGAAGGTTGATCTTGCTGTTATGTTACATCCTAAAGATATTAGGGCAGAAGGAGGAATTGATAGTTGGAAAGAGATTTTTAAACTGAATCAAGCCGGATATGTAAATTCTTTTTTGGGTAGAGAGAGCATGGAAGACACTAGAGTTAATTTAGATAATGCCAGATTGAGTTCTAATTTGGTTATGTCTGGTAGAAGCACTTCTGGAGCCGAATGTTTGTATTTGGGTAGTCCGGTTATGATACTTCACCCTGGTTTGGAATTTTATAGAAATGGTCTTAATCATTTTATTGAAAAAGGAATTATACCTGCTGCAAATTCTATTGAAAGTGGAATCGATCAAATTTATAGATTTTTCTCTAACTCTAAATTTAGAGAAAATTGTCTTGGAAGACAGGAAGTTTATAAAAATCAACCAGATTCTTCTCCCAGGGTTGTAGAATTAATAAAAAGTATGTTATAATAAAAAAAAATAAAAAAATTAAAGTTTTTTCTTCTTTTTAGTTATTGTTATGTAAGCCACTATTGCTACTATTATTATTGCAGCAATAACGATCCATGTTGTTGAGCTTCCACTTGTTTCTGCTATGTCTTCAGGACTTTCTCTAACCGGAGTTGTATCCACTGGTTCTTCAGTTTCTGTTGTATCTTCTGTAGTTGTAACTTCTTCTGGTGTAGTGTAAGCCCTAAATGTAATTTCGGCTGTACTTCCATCAATATTATTTAGAGTTATGGTTAAATCATTTGAACCATCCTCATCTAAATCGAAGTTTTTAGTTTTTCCTACATCAATAGTTGTTGTTATTGGTGTAGAAGATACAGTTATTTTTGCAGTGTCATCATCCACAATGCTGTTTAATTTAAGACTGTGTGAGTCTCCATTGTAGTTGAAATCTACTGTTTTTCCAGTGCTTATTTCTTTTTTAGTTCCAGTTATACCAAAGTCATCAATATCTCCAAGGTCTTCGTTAGAAGATCCACTTGGACCAGAGCCAGTTCCTTCTGAAGATTCTTCTTGTGCTGTATATACATTGTATATTAGAGATGTTCCAAGCCGGTTGGTTACATTGTCGTAACAGCCTATATACCATTGTAGTGGCCTTCTCATGTAAGATGAATTTAGCGCCACATTAAATGATTTAGTTTGTGTATTAGCTGTACTATTCAAGGCCGCTGTCCCATTGTATCCAGTTGTCCCATTTATCACCCCTCCAAAATATAAAGAACAATTAGCTACATCACTAGATTTATCTGATACATTGTATGTAAAATTCACTATTCCATCCATGTCTTCACTGTTGTGCACAGGGCTTATTAGTACAATTACTGGTGCGTCAGCATCTACCCCAAAAGTTATATTGCCAGTCATGTTATGACTCACATTTCCACCGACAACTGCACTGTTATTTGTTCTAATCCAACAATTCCAAGACCAGTTTAGTCCAATACTATTGGGTATTGTTGTTGAAAAGTTTCTAATCACTGTGGCTCCGACTGTTCCATTTGTAGCATTTGTAGTATTCAAGTAGACAATAGGTGTACCGCTGGTAAGATTCCATACAACTAACGTTACGTTGTCTACATAATCAGTTGCATTAATTGGACTACCAGTACAGTTAAAACCAAGGGTTGTAGTATTACTCCAGTTTCCTGCACTAACACCTTCTCCTTCACCAAGAGTGTAATTTAACCTAACCTCTTTTACTCCGGTTCCTAACCCTGTGTTTACACCATATAGCAAAACAATAAGAGCCATTATAACAATAACACCTCTCTTTATATTCACCATTTTTATAATCTTGTAGATATATTGTCAATTATAAGCTTTCCTATGCTATAAGTATAGATTTTCTAGCTAAGGATTTTGCATATTTTAGTTTTGTTTTAGAATCAGAATAAATTGTCATTACTTTTTCTCCTCTTTTTACTTTTTGGTTTAGTTTTTTGTATAAATAGATTCCTGCTTCTTTGTCATGCGGTGCACCAGCTATTCTAGATATTCTAGATATTACTTTGTTGTCTATTTCTTTTATTTTTCCAGTTTTACTTGACTTCATAGTATATTCAAATTTTCCCAAAGCTATAGAATCTGGAATTATTTTTGGATCTCCTTCTTGTTCTTCCATTATCTTCATAAATTGAGTGTAGGCTTTGCCAGAATCTAGTATCTCTCTTGCAGATGCTTTAGTTTTTGTCATTTTAAATATCAAGTCAGACATATGAACTGCCTTTTCTTCTAAATCTTTTGGTGCTCTTGGATCTTTTCTTAATATGTAAAGAATATCTTTAGCTTCTAGATTTGGACCGATTCCATTTCCAATGGGTTGAGAACCATCTGTTATTATTACTTTGATTTTTATTTTTATTTTCCTTCCCAATCTTTCAAATGATTTTTTTAAAGACATAGCTTCTTTTTTTGTTGTAATTTTTGCTGTTTTTCCAATTGGAATATCTATTAGTATGTGGGTTGAATTAACTGCTAATTTTTTTGATAGAATTGAAGCTAACATAATTCCTTTTGGATCAAGTCTTAAAGGATGTCTAACTTTGATTAGTTTTTCGTCTGCTGCAGCCAAGTCTATTGCTCCACCCCAAACTATGCATCCATTTATTTTTTTTATTATTTTGACTATTTTTTCAATAGGAAAAGTTACGTTGGATAAAACCTCCATTGTGTCTGCAGTTCCGGCAGGAGAAGTTATAGATCTAGAACTTGTTTTTATCATTGGAACACCTGCTGCCGTTACAATAGGAACTACTAACATTGTTGTTCTATTATTTGGTACTCCTCCAATGCAGTGTTTGTCAGCAATTATTTTTCTGTTAAAATCTATTTTATCTCCATGTTTAGTAATTGCTTCTATTAGATATGCTGTTTCTTTAAATGATAAATCTTTTTTATAACATGCTGAAACGAAATAAGTTAGTTCAATTTCTGTTAATTCCCCATCTATAAGGTCTTTTATTATTATTTCTATTTCTTTTTTTGTTAATTCTTTTTCATCTAATTTTTTTCTTATTATTTCTATAGAATGCGGAATAGTTGTACTTAGTACTCCCAAAGTTGTTTGTTTTTTTATTCCCAACTCTTTTATTACTTCCTTGAATAGGCCTATTTGTCCTTTTTTTATTCCATTATTACTTTCAGAGATATCTATTGCTGTGACTACTGATTTTCTTCCATGTTTTATTTTTAGTCTGTCTAATGGTTGTAAATCTAGTTCTTCTGCGTCTAACCTGTTTAGAATTACAATAAGTGGTCCGCCAGTAGATATTTTTATATCTTTAGACTTAAGTCTCAACATTTTCCTCTTTTTCTTCCATGTAAAGTTTGTATAATAAGACAAATAGGGAGAGTATCAATGGTCCAATTATCAATCCAACTATTCCAAATAAAAGTATTCCTCCAAAAATTCCAAGTAATGAAATTATAGGATTTATTTTTGCTGTTTTCTTTATTAGTTGTGCCCTTAGTATGTTGTCCATGTAAAAGCTTAGAACTAAAATGAAGTAAATTGCTATGAATATTGCTTGTCCAGTTTTTCCAGTTATGAATAAATATATTACTGATGGTGCCCAGACTGCTGCAGGCCCAAGAAGCGGAATATATGCAAAGATTGCAATTATTAATGACCAGAGTAATGCGTTTTCTATTCCTCCTATAGAAAAACCAATGAATGCAGCTATGAATTCTGCTATCCCTAAAGCTAAGAAACCTAGGAAGATACCATTAATTTTATCTACTGTTCCCTTAAACAGTCTTGTTTTTTGATATTCAGATAATGGAAGACTTTTTCTAATCTCTCTTAGGATTCCCTTCCCATCTCTCAAAAAGAAGAACATTATGAAAAATGTTGTAAATAAATGTACAAATCCTGTGGCTAGAAATCTTATCATGTCGCTACTGGATCTTATAAAAAAGTTTGAAGCTTCTTTAACTGTTTCTTTTACATACCTATCAAACTCAATATTTAGACCAGTCATTTCTTTTAGCCTTTCTGAAGGAGTATGAAAGTCCATTGTTCCAATAGAATTGTGAATTGTTATTGCTTCATGTAATAATGTATTTGAAAAGAATAATGCAGGAATTGTTATAAGAAGTACTACAAATAAAGTTACCAACAAGGCGGATAATGTTTCTTTTCTTATTTTATTATCTAGTTTTTTGTGTAGTGGGTATGCTACTATCGCTAATACCATTGCTGCTAAAATTGCTCCAACAAATGGAGAAATAATCTTATATGAAACATATATGAATGCTGTTAAAATTATAATGAAAAGAACTTTTCCATAGTCCTTTAAGCTTATAGTTTTCATAGTAGGAAGTCTGGAATCTAAATTTATAAACCTTTTGTATGATTTAAATTGGTTTAGAGAAATGCCACTTTGATAGTGCTTGTTTTAGTTCTTCGTTTTTTTCTGAATATTTTTTTAATGGAATATTTTTTAGTGTTGCATCTATAGCTTGCCTTGTAGCTTTTGAACCTGCATGGGTTCCTTTGGGGTGCCCATGAATTCCTCCACCTAATTGAATGCAGATATCTTTGCCCAGCATTTTAGTTATTTCTGGTATTAGTCCGGGGTGCAATCCTCCAGAAGAAACGGGGATTGTGTCTTTTAGTCCATACCAGGGGTTTGTTATTTCATCTTCTATTTGTAAAACTTCATCTTTTGTTCCTACCAACTTTCCTATGACTGTTCCTATATGTAAGGTGTCTACTCCAATCAATCTTGCGAGCTTTGCTATTACTAACATAGACATGCCGTGTTTTGGATTTCTATCAAATGCTGCGTGGAAGGCTCTGTGTGCATGAATGGCCATTTTTAGTTTTTGAGTTTCGTTTCTTAATGTCTGAACTGCTGCCCAGCCAACCGTCATTATATCTACCATTACATATCTAAATCCGTATTTTTTGACTAATCTCGCTCTTCTTATCATTTCATTTGTTTCTGCAGTTACATTGATGAAATAATCTTTTTTTTCGCCAGTTATTTTTTCTGCTTTGTCTCTTGCTTTTGCACAGGCCTTTAATCTTGATTCGAATTTGTTAAAATTCTGATCTGTTAAATTCTCATCATCTTTTAGGAAATCTACTCCGCCAGTCCATGCATCAAATCCAACTTTAGTATGCTCTTTTGTTGTCATTCCCACTTTTGGTTTTGGAACTGTGGCTATTAGTTGCCTGTCTTTTATTTTCATGAATTTTCTTACTCCTTTAATCCCAAATTGGGGCCCTTTGAATGATTTTACATATTTTTTTGGAAAATGAATATCTTCAAGTCTTAGATTGTTAATTGCTTTCATTCCGAAAATATTTCCTGCTACAGAAGATAATAATTGTGGGATACTACCGAGCTCAAATAATTCTATTGGATAAGCTATTTTTAAATAAGGCCCCTTTATTTCAAAAGCTCTTGCTCTCATTTTTCTTATTCTGGGAGTTAAAGTAGAAAGAGTTGTCCAGGTACCATTTGAGGATTCTGCGGCTATTCTTCCTGCTGCTTCTTTTATAGAAATTCCTTTAGCTGGTTCGAATCTGAATAGACATACTAAGTCTGTTTTTTTTGGTTTATATTTTAAATCTACAAAATCCAGATATTGACTCATTTGGTTACCTCTTTTATTAATTTTGGTAGTTCTTTTATATCTTTAATCTTGTAATCTGCTTCTTTTAAATCTTTCCAGACTTGTTTTGGGCTGGTTAGGATAATTACTGATTTTACTTTTGATGATTCTGCAGTTTTTATATCTTGTAAACTATCCCCCACCATGAATTGAACTTTTTTCTTTAATTCTTTTTCTGCTTTGTAAATTTCATCTGGAAATGGTTTTGCTCTCCTTACATCATCATATCCTATTATTACTTTGAATAGTTTTTTATCTATTTTTGTTTGTTCTAGAATCAACTCTATTTTTGTGTGCGTATTATTACTTAGAAGGCAAAGGCAATATTTTTTTGATAATCTCTTTAATATTTTTTTAGTGTTTTTGTAAGGTTTTATTCCTTCTAATGTGTTTTCTCTTTCTTTTTCAAAATCTCTTCTTATTTGTTCTATTTTTTCTTTTTTGATTTTTGGAGAAATTATCTTTATTTGATCTTTTAAAGTCATTCCCCACATATCATATAATTGATTTCTCTTAACTTTTATTCCATTTTTTATAAATGATTTTAATTCTGCATCCACATTCCAATCGTGTGTGTCTACTAATGTTCCATCTAGATCGAAGCAAATTATCATCTTATCCAAGAATAAGTTTTTTTAACTTTTTTTACAAATTTCTTAGGTTTAAGTATTCCCAAACCCGAGACTATTGCCGTTATGTAGTCTGGACCAACTAATTCGAAAGCAGGATTTTTTATAGTTATATATTTATTTGATTTTTTCCAAATTTCTTTTGTATCTCTTTGTTCTATTTTTAGTTTTTTTGGAGAATATTTCCATGTGCTTGTGAGAATGTATACTGGAATTTTGTAAGTCCTTGCTAATTTTGCTATCATTTCTGAGCCTATTTTATTTGCTACTTCTCCATTTGGTGTAACCATGTCTGCACCCAATAATATTACGTCTGATTGTGATATGGCTTCTTCTGCTCCAGAATCTACGAAGTGTGTGTTTTTTATTTTAAGTTTTGCCAAATCCAAAGAAGTTATTCTTCCTTGATATCTTGGTCTTGTTTCTGTGTTTAACACTTCAAACTTTTTCCCGTGTTCTTTTGCGTATTTTAATGTGTTAATTACAGTTGTAGAATGACAGTGTGTGAATACCCTTGAATTATTTTTTATTAGACGTGCTCCTAAAAGTGTAGTTTTTTTCTCCGAATCTTTTAGATAATTTTTTGCAGTTTCTATGTCTGCTATTTTTGAAAACATAACTGCATTTTTTAATGCGGGTTCAGTTGGTCTGGCCGATAATATTTTTTTTACTGCTTTTGGAGAACTGTTTATTTCTAATGCTTTTAAACCTGCTAGAGCAATCTTATTTGCTCCTTGTATTTTTAAAGATTTTATATCATTATAGATTTTATTAAATTTATTCATACTTTATTTTATTTTTAACTCTTTAAAAACTTTTTCTTGTGAAATGAAGACTATTTCGCAAGATATATAAAAGGAAATGGGTTGCTATTTTTATGATTGAAAAAGAGATTAAATTAGCAAATGAACTTGAAATTGCTAAGGCATTATCTGTTAATGCCGGTAAAGCTATTATGGAGATTTATACTTCCAATAGTTTTGATATTGCTAATAAAGAAGACAATATTTACATTAATGCTAATCTAAAATCTAGTGACATCATTAATAATGGATTGAAAAATGATTTTCCAAACTATGGTTTGTTAAATGAGAAAACTGCCGGTATGACTGATAGACTTAATAAGGATTATGTTTGGATTGTTGATCCCCTTGATGGAGTAAAAGAATTTATTTCTGGAAATGAAGAATTTACAATTAATATTGGTTTGGTTTATAGGGGAGAGCCGGTTTTGGGGGTTATTTATTTGCCTGCAAAAGATATTCTGTTTTTTGCTACTCGCGGAAATGGTGCGTTTTTTGAGAACAAAGGAAATATGACTAAACTATCGACTTCTAATAAGTTTAATGTTGATGAGATGATTATTATTAAAAATAAATATCTTTCAGAAGAAAGAGAAGACAAATTGATTAAAAGTAATCGTTTTAAAGAAATTAAGACTGCTGAAAGTTCTTTTAATGGATGCTCCATTGCTAAAGGAGAGTCAGATGTTTATTTTAAATTTGGATCAGTTTATGAGTGGAATATCTGTGCTATGAATGTAATTTTAATGGAGGCTAAGGGAGAATTAACTAATTTGGGCGGGTTTAGATTAAAGTATAACAAAGAGAATACTTTAATTGAAGATGGATTTCTGGCTTCTAATGGAAAGATCCACAATTATTTGTTAGCATTAGAGGAGATTGACCAAAATGGATAGGATGGAAGAATTAGAATCGAAGAGTATTTATGTTTTAAGAGAGGCGTACAAAAAGTTTGGAAAAGTCGGAATTTTATGGAGCATGGGCAAAGATTCTACTGTTTTGTTATGGTTGGCCATGAAGGCATTTTATGGACATGTTCCGTTTCCAGTGATTCATATTGATACTACATTTAAGTTTCCTGAGATGTATGCTTTTAGGGAAAATTTGGCTAAGAAATGGAATCTTAATTTAATGGTTGGGATGAATAAGGAAGCCATTCTAAATGGGATTAATTATGATAATAATTCTGCCTTAGAAGTATGTGATCATATGAAAACTGTTGCTTTAAAAAATTTTGTTGGGGAAAATAAATTTGAGGGTCTAATTTTAGCTATTCGTGCTGATGAAGAGGGTTCTAGATCCAAAGAAAGATTCTTTAGTAAGAGAAATTCTGATTTTGAGTGGGATTATACTGATCAACCTCCAGAACTGTGGGACCAATTTAATTCTGATTTTAAAAAAGATGAACATATTAGAGTACACCCAATTTTACATTGGACAGAATATGATGTATGGGAATATATCAAGAGAGAAGGTATACCGGTTATTAGTTTATATTTTTCTAAGGAAGGTAAAAGGTATAGAAGTTTAGGATGTATGCCTATCACTTCTCCTATGACCTCTAATGCAGATACAGTTGATAAGATTGTTGAGGAAATAAGGACAATAAAAACTGCAGAAAGGGAAGGCAGGGGCCAAGATAAAGAGGACGCATATGCATTACAAAAACTAAGAGCAAAGGGGTATATGTAAATGGGTGATAAAAATACACGTTCTATTGTAAAGGCAATAACTTGGAGAGTTTTTGCTACTTTAATTACTATGCTTTTAGTGTTTTTTATAACTAAGGAGGTTGCTCTTTCTTTTGGAATTGGTATTTTGGATGTATTTTACAAATTATTATTTTATTATTTTCATGAAAGAACATGGAATCATATTAAATGGGGGAAAGATTCATGAATAAAGAATCTTTAAAATTTGTAATTGTTGGCCATGTTGATCACGGTAAAAGTACACTTATTGGTAGGTTATTGTATGATACAGGTTCTTTGAAAGAAGGAGTGATAGAAAAAGTTAAGAGAGTTTCAGAAGAAATTGGAAAAGAGTTTGAATATGCTTATTTATTGGATGCCTTAAAAGAAGAGCAAGAGCAGGGGATTACTATAGATACAACTAAGATTGAATTTTCTACCGATAAGAGACAATATACTATTATTGATGCCCCGGGGCATAAAGAGTTTTTAAAAAATATGATTAGTGGTGCTTCTAATGCTGAGGCAGCTATTTTAATTGTTGATGCTGATGAAGGAGTCAGAGAACAAACTAAAAGACACGCGTATATTTTGTATTTGCTTGGAATAAAACAAGTTCATGTTATTATTAATAAAATGGATTTAGTTGATTTCTCACAAGAAAGGTATGAGGAAGTTAGAGATGAGATTAAAGATTATTTGGTGAGGTTGGAAATTTTTCCTAAAAAATATATTCCTATTTCTGCAAAATTAGGTGATAATGTTATTAAAAAATCTCCAAATATGGAATGGGGAAATAATGAAACTGTGTTGAGTGCTATTGATGATTTTGAAAAATTGGAAGGATTGGAGGATAAACCTTTAAGATTTCCAATCCAAGATATTTATAAGTTTGATGATCGAAGAATAATTTCTGGAAGAATTGAATCTGGATTTCTTGAAGTTGGACAAGAAATTAGGTTATTGCCTTCTAATCAAAAGACAAAAGTTATCTCAATTGAACAATGGAAAGAAAAGGAAAAGAAAACTTCTTTGATGTGTGGAGAATATGCAGGAATAACCGTATCGGATAACCATTTTTTTAAAAGAGGAGATGTTATTACTTCTCTAAATGATCTGCCTACAATTAATAATTTGTTTGGATGTAGTTTGTTTTGGATGGGAAAAAATGATTTAATTAAAGGAAAACAGTATATTTTAAAATTAAATTCCCAAGAAATTCCTTGTGAAGTTTATGAAGTCCAAGGAGTTATTGATTCTAACACTTTAGAACAAATTCCCGGAAAAGATTTTTTATCTAAACATGATGTGGGAAATATTATTATTAAAACTAAAAAACCTATTGTTTATGATCCCTTTAACGAAATTCCTACCAACGGTAGATTTGTCCTTGTTGATGAATTACAGGTTTCTGGTGGGGGAATAATTGAGAAAAGTTCTAAAGAGATTAAGGAAAGAAGAGTAATTGAGACCAGCAAGGAAGTTTCTGTTGTTCCAAAATCTAGTTTGATTGAACCAAAAGATAGGCATAAGAAACAAGGGCATAAGGGAAATGTGGTTTGGCTTACTGGAATTCCGGGTTGTGGAAAAGAAATGATTGCAAAAAATTTAGAAAAAGAGTTGTTTAAGAAAGGAAAATCTGTTTGCTATTTAGATGCTAGTAATATTCGATTGACTTTAAATTCTGATTTGAATTTTTCTAAAGAATCAAGATATGAACATATAAGGAGGCTAGCAGAAGTTGCGAATATTTTATATAATCTTGGACATATTGTAATTGTTTCTGCAGTTAGTCCTTACTCTGATGGAAGAAAATATGCTAGAAGTATAATTGGAGTGGATAATTTTATAGAGGTTTTTGTTGATATGCCATTAGATATTTGTAAAGAAATTAACCCAAGGGGAATTTATACAAAAGCAGAAAAAGGAGAGCGAAAAGGGGTCCCCGGTGTAGATATAGAATATGAAAAATCTGATTATCTGATTCATACCCTGAATATTAATAAAAAAGAGTTTAATATATCTGAGAAAGTAACTGAATTGCTTTCTTTATTGGATAAAAATACCAAGTTATAATTTGTTATTAGAACTATTCTTTATTTTATTTATTAAATTAGTTGTACTTTTTCCTTCCTTTAGTCTGATTAATTCTACTTCTCCACCATGTTGTTTTACTATATCTCCTCCAACCACGCCAGATTCTTCATAATCTGAAGCTTTGACTAATTTATGAGGAATTATTTCTTTTATTAAATTCAATGGAGTGTCTTCATCAAAGAAGATAATATAATCTACGCTTTCTAAACTTGCTAATACTTCTGCTCTTTCTGCCCCGTTATTTATTGGTCTTGTTGGTCCCTTTATCCTATTTATAGACTCATCAGTGTTCAATCCTAATATTAAGGTGTCTCCTAAGGATTTTGCTTCTTTTAGCAAGTGGGTGTGTCCTGCGTGAAGTATATCAAAACAACCATTTGTGAAAACTATTTTTTTATTGTTGTTTTTTAGTTTTTCTACTATTTCTTTTATTTCTGATAGATGTTTTATTTTTGTTTCTTGTATGCTGAAACTTTTCTTCAATTCATTTGTTGAGAGTGTGGAGGTTCCTAATTTTCCTATAACTATTCCTGCAGCGTGATTTCCAAGAATTATACTTTCATGGAGGTTTGAATTTGAAGAAATTGCTAAAGCAAGGGTTGCCATGAATGTGTCTCCTGCTCCGGAAACATCATAAATCTCTTTTGCCTTTGTTGGAAAATAGTGAGTTTCCTGTTCTTCAAATAAATATGCCCCTTTTTCTCCACACCTTAGAATTAGTTTTGTGTTGAAATTTTTGGTTATTTTTTCTCCAATTTTATTTATATCTTTTTCTTTTGTTATTTCTTTACCTTCTTTTAAATTTGGAGAAATTATAAATGTATCTTTATAATATTCAATATTTTCTGGCTTTGGATCCACTATTATTTTTTTATTTAATTCTTTTAATTTTGACATTAAATATGGGGTGATAATTCCTTTATTATAATCTGAGATCAAAATTATATCAAAGTTATTTTCTTTTATTTTTTCAATTATTTTATCTGCTTCTTCATCTTTTATTTCTATTATATTTTCATTGTCTATTCTGATTACTTGTTGGTTTCTAGCAATTATTCTTGTTTTTTTTATTGTTGGAATGTTTTCATTTTCTATTAGAAAATATCTTATCTCTTTGTCGTTTAGTTTTTTAATTAGAATTTCTTTTGTTTCATCTTTTCCTATTTGTCCAATTAATGTACATTTCCCCCCTAGGGAAACAATATTGTTTGCTACGTTTGCAGCTCCACCAAGCCTATGTTCCGTTTTTTGTGTGTCTAATACTGGGACCGGTGCTTCAGGATTTATTCTGGAAACTTCTCCGATTATATACTCGTCTATCATTACGTCTCCAATAACTAAAATGTGTTTTTCTTGAAATTTATCTATGATATTATCTATTTCTTGCATTTTATTCTGTGAAAACATTTTTCTTATATCAACGGGGCACCGAGAATTATTTATAAACATTATGAATCTATTTTCTTAAAATAAATTGTCTTCTATTAGTTTACACCAAGTGTGGATAATTGTTATGTGAGATTCTTGTATTCTAGCTGTGTTTTGAGAAGGAATTATTAAGTTGGAGTTTAAGTTTAAGTTGTTTATTTTTCCTCCGTCTTTCCCGTTTAGACAGATTGTTTTCATTCCGTTGTTTTTTGCTATTTCAAAAGCTTTTATTATGTTGTTAGAATTTCCAGAAGTGCTTATACCTACTAATACATCTCCTTCGTTTCCTAATGATTCTATTTGTTTTTTGAATACTTCTTCATATCCGAAGTCGTTTGAACATGCTGTTAAAGTTGAAGTATCTGTTGTTAATGCAATGGCGGGTAAAGATTTTCTGTCTTTTTCAAATCTAATCAAAAGTTCTGCTGCGAAGTGTTGTGCGTCTGCTGCAGACCCGCCATTTCCACAAATTAGAATTTTTTTATTGTTTTTTAAAGAATTTATTAAAATGTTTGCTGAGTTTTCTATCTCTTTTGTTAGATTTTGTATTACTTTATTTTTTGTTTCTATTGAATCTTGAAATATTTGTTTTATAGTATCTTCCATTTTTTATTTAGTTTGTTTACCTCTTTTATTACATCTTCAACTTGTATGTTTTTCATGTGTGGATGATTTTTACAGTTAGGAATTTTGTATTCATGTACGTTTATACATGGTTTTGAAAGTATTGGCTTATATACATAACTATTTTTTTTGCCTAGTGGTGCAAATCTTACCGGGGTGTTTGGGCAAAATAGGCCTATTGTTGGAGTTCCTTGTGCTGCTGCTATGTGCATTGGTCCAGTGTCAGAACTGATCATAAGGTTTAGTTTAGAAGTTAGAGCCAATGTCTTTTTTAATTCTATATTAGTTGTATTGGCTGTATTTAGATAATTTAATTTCTTTTGAAATGATTCAATTATATCTTTTTCACTTGGAGATCCGATAATTATAAAAGTAGGATTATATTTTTTTATTAATTCTTTAGAAAGTTCTAACCATTTGTTCATTGGCCACCTTCTTGAGGTTCCAGTCCCTCCAGTTGTTATGCATAGTCCGATTAATGGTTTTTTTAGAACTTTAGAGTTTGCCCAGTTTATTGAGTCATTTCCAGGATTTAATTCTGTCAATTCTGTCAATTTGTCTTGAGGTACCTTTAATGTGTTTGTTAGTTTTATGAAGTTGTCTGCTGAGTGTATTTTATCGTTGAATTTTATTTTTTTTGTGTAGAGGAAAGCAGCTTTTTTTTGTTTGTAACCTATTGAGTTCTTTGCTAACCAAAATGAAAAGAAACTTCCTAAGTTCATGAAAGGTTCTGTGTCTATAGCTAAATCAAACTTTTTAAACATAAGAAATAATTTTAAGTTGAATGTTTTTATTTCGTCTATGAACTCTTGATTTTCAAATAGTATTTTGTTTTGAGTAGTGCATATTACTGTTATTTTTGAGTTTGGATATTTTTCTTTTATTCTTTTTATCATTGGTAATGTTAGAATTGATTCTCCAAGTGACCAAAATCTTATTATTGCTATGTTTTTTATTTTCTTTTTTGCTTTGAATATTTTTAGAATAGATAAAAAGTAGCATAGTATTAAAATTAAATACTTATCTGTTATTTTTGCTAGTTTTACTTTCATTTTTTATTGCAACTGTTCTTATTATTTTTGTTATTTTTTTCTCGGTATCTTCAAGCTTTGCGTATAGTCTAAATATCATATAAGAGAGTACTATTAATGTTGCGTAGATACTCAAATAAATACCAGATGAAACTCCTAGGATTTCTGCTAGTTTGATAACGAAAGTTGGGTAGATTGCTGCAGCCATAACCCCTAACCAAAAAACCATCCAGAACATAGATTCTAGTCTGTTTTTTATATTTAGTATAACTCTACTAAATGCAAATAAAGCGAAAATTAATATTATGATTTGTATGAAGTCCATTTTTTAGGTTCCCATTTTTTTGAATATCATTTTTAGTAATATTTGTATTGCGTCAAATCTACCTTGGCCCTTTCTTCCTTCTTTTAAGTGTCTTTCTTCATAGATAATATTTACTGGGATTTCTTTGTATCTGACTTTGTTCTTTTTTATTTTTTCAAGTATTTCTGAAGCGTGTTCCATTTTGTCTGTTGTCATTATTGTTTTCTTTGCTCCTTCTCTTGAGAATGCCCTGAATCCATTGTGTACATCTGTTAGTTTTATGTGATACATTACCCAAATTAGGAATATGCCTCCCTTTAAAACAATTTTTCTTTTTAGTGGCATTTTTTGTTTACTTAGAAATCTTGATCCTAAACAAGCTTCAAAATTTTCATTTTTTATTGGTGCTAAGAGTTTTTCTATTTCGTCAGGATTGTGTTGTCCATCTGAATCGAAGTGGATTATATACTCTGCGTTATTTAATAGGGCGTAAGTCATTCCAGTTTGCAGTGCTGCCCCTTGTCCCCTGTTGATTATGTGTTTTAATGCTGTTACATTCTTTGATTTGGCTACTTCGTAAGTTTTGTCTGTTGATCCATCATCTACTACAACAATATTATTGTATCCTCTTTCTTTTAGGTTGTCTAATACCTGGCCCAAGTATTTTTCTTCGTTTAAGGCAGGTATTACTATAAATGTACTCATTAGATTTGTGATTTCTTGATTGTTTATAAGAATAATGGAGTTTTCTTCTATTTAAAAAAAGAAAAAATTAGTGTGGTGCGGCCATAAAAAAGATGTCCGGGATGTGTGGATTTAAGACATTTATTATTTTTGAAGCTCTGTTGTTTGTTTCATCTATTTCTTCGATTATGTTGTATCTGTCTACAATTACTATTATTTCATGTTCTCCTGGCGAAGTTACTGTCCAAGGGATTATTACTACTTCTGTTTGTAAACCTTCTATGGACATTTCTATCTCTCCAAGTATAGAGTGTGTTCTCATATCATAAAAGAAAACTGTGAAATTTTCTGCTGTAAGATTTTCTATGTTTCTTACCATAGCAAAAATTTGTATATTGTCTCCAGGTTTTGGGTGATTGTTGCTAAATCCTATATCTTGATCTCTTATTCTTAAATCTGGAAGAGTAAATACACTAATTGGTTTGAATGCTATATTGTTTTCTTCGTTTTCTTCATTTATTTGGTCATCTGCATCAACCCACACGTGTATATCGTAGTCTCCTTCTATTTCTGGAATCCATTCTAGTTGTGCGAAGAAAGTACTTCTGTCTTTTATTTGAACTAGGTCTTCTCCAAGATATGTTTCTTCAGATGGTTCTCCAGAGTAGAATCTTACTAAAATTTGTTCTGGATCTTCATCTAGAAGGTTTTTGAAAAAAGCAGTTATTGTTACCGGTGTTCCTTTCATAATTGAATCATTGCTAAAAATAATATCTTCTGAAGTTATTTCGAAATCTGCGTTTATATTTATTTGAAATGGATAAGCCAATCCTTCATTATTATTGTATAATTCCAGAATTTCTTCTTCTGATAATGCTCTGTGCCATACTCCCATTTCATCAAGATCGCTGTTTAAATATTCTCCGATTGATTGTAGTAGTCCAATCGTTGTTTCTGTATTATGGGTGTGCATTGATGTGGCATATTCAAAATTTATTGTTTCGTCGACTCCATCAAGATATATTTTTCCTGTATCCTCCCCGGCCCAAGTAATAACAACATGGTGCCATTGATTATTAGAATAAAAATCGGGACCTTTATTGTTTCCAGTATCGGCAATGACATAATTATCATTATTTGCCCAAGATCCAAAATTTATTTTTTCATTTAATTGATTTGGGTAAATTAATCTAAATGTCCATTGGTTTTGGCTTCCAGAATAACATGAAATTATTGTTTGTAATGGGGTAGAACTGTCCATTTTAATCCAAGTTGAAATAGAAAAACTTTCTGCACCAAGCAGCAGATTTTCTGGTATTATTATATAATCTTGACTCCCATCGAAATGAAATGCTTCACCAATTACCCCGCTGGCTCCGGTTGTAACCCCCGTCATTAATCCGGTATGGTTGTTATCCGATAAGTCATAAATTGTATCTCCAGAGATATGCGAGTCATCAAAAGAATAATACATTTCTAGATCATCTATCAGTTCTGCGTTGACGTTGTTTATAGAAATCATGAATAAGGCCAAAATTATGATTAAAATCTTGTATTTCATCTTGATTGGGGTAGTTTATATCAATTTATAAATGTTATTTTTAGAAAATTATATAAACTGAATAAAAAATTACTATAATATGGCTTTAGAGTCAATTATTAATCCGGCAAAGGCAGCCCAACATCCAAGTAGGATGCTTTTTATTGGTTTTTTATATGCCAGTATTGCTTTATTTTTATCTACTTGGATTTTTAGAAGCCATGCAAGCCTGATTATGGTTTTTTTGACAGTTATTGCTTCCATTCCATTTATGTATAAAACCCTTAAGATGGAGGAGAAGTTAGATATAAAGTTAAAAAAAGAAAGTAAAATACTTAAGGAACATGCTAGGGTCATTAAGGCTTTATTATATTTGTTTGGAGGATATGTTTTAGCTTTTTCATTGTGGTTTATTGTTTTACCTAGTGGGATGGTTCAAAGTTTGTTTTCTGCTCAGTTAGATACTATTAGTGCGATTAATAATCAGATTTCTGGAAATGTAGTTAATTCTGGATCTATTTTGTTACAGATATTTTTTAATAATTTTAAGGTTATGTTATTTTGTTTGTTCTTTTCTTTCTTTTATGGAGCAGGAGCAATTTTTATTTTAACCTGGAATGCTTCTGTTATTGGAGCAGCAATTGGTAGTTTTGTTAAAGAGAAGCTTGCTGCCTTAGCATTATCTGCCGGGTCTGCTAATATTTTTCATTATTTTCAATTTTTATCTTTGGGGTTGGCTAGATATGCCATTCATGGAATTCCAGAAATAGCTGCGTATTTTGTAGCTGGGCTGGCTGGAGGAATAATCTCTGTAGCAATGGTTAATAGAGATTTGGATAGTCCCAAATTTCATATTATTTTGAAGGACGCTTTGGAACTTGTTTTGATTGCTATTTTGATTTTAGTTGTAGCTGCATTTATGGAAGTGTATTTGACACCAGTGTTTTTTTAATCTAATCTTTCAAAACATTTATAATCAAACATAATTTTCTCATCTTTAACGTGAGTATTGAAAAAAGAACTACAAAAGCAGCCCTAATAGTTTCTGTTGCAGGAATAGTAGTAGTTTTGTTATCATACCTATTAAGAGTTATTTTAGCTAGAACTTTAACATTAGCAGATTATGGTTTGTTTTACGCAGTTTTTGCTGTTGTTCAACTTTTCTTGTTTTTTGAAGGTTTTGGAACCCCTACGGCCCTAGTTAAATTTATTTCTCAGTTTAAATCACAGGAAGAATATGGAAAAATAAAAACAATTATTTTCTCTACTTTTTTTATTCAATTGATATCTTTATCTTTTATTAGTTTAATTTTATATTTAATTGCTCCATTTTTAGCAGAGCATTATTTTAAGACTAGTGCAGCAGAATTATTGATTAAGTTATTTGTTTTATACATACTATTAGGATTCTTATTTAAATTAACTAGGGGGATTTTTAATGGATTTCAAAAGTTTAAGATTTTTGCTTTAATGGAACCAATAAGGTTAATTATTGTTATTTTTTCTTTGTTCATTTTACTAGCTTTAGATTATGGAGTTTTGGCTCCAATATTAGCTTTCAATATAGCTTGGATTCTTACCGTTTTGTTTTTTGTTATTCCTTTATTTAAAACAGTGAAATTTTCAAAGTACAAAATTTCTAAACCCTACTTAATGGGAAGAAAATTACTAAAATTTGGATTTCCTTTGATGTTTGTAGGGGTTAGCAGTAAAGTAATATCATATCTTGATACTATTGTGCTAACATATTTTATTGGTTTAGACCAGGTAGGAATCTATAATGCAATTTTACCTTCATCTTTAATATTTTTATTTTTAGGAAATGCACTAGCTAATGTTTTGTTGCCGGTTTCTTCTGAATTGTGGGTTTCAAAACTGAAAGATAAGATTTCTAGTAGTTTAAATAATGCTTACAAATTTGTTTTATTTTTTACTTTGCCTTTGATTTTAGCAGTTATGATTTATGCTGAATTTTTTATAGGATTTGTTTTTGGTGAGGGGTTTGTCCCTGGAGCAAATGTTTTTAGGATTTTATTAATAGGTGTTGCTTTTTTTAGTATTGCAGTTATGAATAACTCTATTTTAGTGGGAGTTGGAAAAACTAAAACGGTTATGAAAATTTTAATATCTGCTTCTATAATTAATTTGATTTTGAATTTAATCTTAATTCCTTCTTTTGGAATAATGGGGGCCGCAGTTTCTACTTCATTTAGTTATATTCTTGTTTTAGCATTTAATTATAATTTTATTAAAGAGAAAATGGGAGTTTCCTTAAATAAATCAAATATTGTTAAATTAGTAATTGGTTCGTTAATTTTTGCTTTGATTTTGTTAATTTTGAAATCAGTTGTTGATTGGGGAATTTGGTATGAACTAATCTTTGGAATTTTAGTTTCTGGAGCAGTTTATGTTTTGTTTATGTTTAAAATGAAAGTAATTACAATTTCTGAGTTAAGAAGATTAGTTAGAAAGGAGTGAGTTGTAGAGTTCTAAATATTTTTTAGTTATTAGTTTTACATCGAACTGTTTTGATTTTTTATAACCGTTTAAAGCTATTTTATCTCTTAGTTTTTTATTGTTTAGCAATTTTATTATTTTCTCAGTTAGGTCCTTTACATCTCTTGGTTTGGTTAATATTATTTCTTTGTCTTTTTCAAAAATTTCGTTTAGTTCTGGCAAGTCAGAGGAAATTACTGCTGTTCCGCAGGACATGCTTTCTAAGATGCAAGAAGGATTACTTTCTGTTGCTTGTAGATTGGGGTAAGGCAATACAACAAGTTCAGATTTATTTATGTATTCTGGGATGTTGGCTTGCTTTACAATGAGATTAAGATGTTTTGAAATTTCTGGGTTTTTCAATAATTCTTTATAGTGCGGTTTTATTTTTGTTGGTTTGATTACAAAATAGAATTTTACTTTTGTTTCTTTAGCTATTTTTGGGATTGATTTAAGCAAATATGTTGCTCCCTTTCTGTCTACTAATGGTCCGTAATAAAGTACTATTTTTTCTTTCTTTGTTTTTGTTTTTTTGAAATATTCAGTATCTATGTGGGAATTTATTATTCTTATTTTATTATTTTTTATCCCTTCTTTGATTAATTTTTGTTTTGTGATATTTGATTGAACTGTTATTGTATCACTGAAGTTTAGAATTCTTGTTAGAACGTTCCATTTTGTTTTTTTTGGTGTTGATTTTATAGAATGGACTAGCTTTGCTCTCTTTGAAGCTTTTTTAGCTAATAAACCTCTTAAAACAAGTAATGGAGAAGAGCTGAAATTATGAATTATATCAAACTTTAATCCCTTCTTTTCTAAATATTTAATTGATTTTGGAAATGCTGTAAAATAGTTTAGGATTTTGTTTGGTTCTGTGTTTTTACTTTTTCCGTATAGTCTATAGACTTTTATCCCTTCAACAACTTCTTCTGATACCAGATGTTTTCTTTTATCTGAAATTATTACTACATTGTGGCCTAATTTTTTTAATTCTTTAGCTAAGAGTAAGACTGTTACTTTTGTTGCTTCTCTTATTCTTATATCGAATCCAGTTAGTAATAGTGCTATGTTCATTTCTTAAGGAAAATTCATAACTTATATAAATCTTATTAAAGAATATCTATTCCAATAATTCTTTTGATATAGGATCAAATTTCCTGAGATCTTCTTTTAATCTTTTCCCTACAACTTCTTCGTATTTCTCAGAAGGCAAACCGTTTAAGTGGGCCTGTGGACGCATTGCGTATAACATATCTGCTGTTATTATTGTTCCTTCTCTTAAGTCTTGACTGGCTACAAGTGTTTTTCTGAATAAAGGTCTAAATACAGATTCTCCTTCCTGTAGAAGATTTTCTTGAACTCCCATGCTTTTTTCAAGCATCCTTGTTCCATCTACTAATTTTTTTAGTTCTTCTGGGAGTAAAGAAACTTTATGGTCTGAGCCCCAATGTTCCCTATCAAATGAGAAATGTTTTTCTATTATTCTTGCTCCCATTACAACTGCAGCTAGAGCTGAGTCTATTCCTACTGAGTGATCTGAAAATCCTATAATTAGAGTAGGATACTTTTTTTGAAAATGTTTTATTGTTCCTAAATTTAATTCTTCTGGTGGGCATGGATATTTTGAAACACAATGTAGAAGTGCTACTTCTGCTCCTCTTTTTCTTAAGAAATTTAGAGACATCTCTGTTTCTTCTTCTGTGCTCATTCCAGATGAAAATATGATTGGTTTTCCTGTTGATGCAATGTAATCAAGAGTTACAAAGTCTAGAATGTCCCCAGAACCGACCTTCCATAGTTCTACTCCTAGTTCATTTAGTTTTTGTGCTGCCTTTTTGCTCATTGGAGTTGAAAAGAAGATTATTCCTATTTCATCACAATATTGTTTCAAAGGTTTCCAGAATTGTTCTAAGGGGGTGGCTTCAGTGTTTCTTTTTACCCAATTATATCTATCTGATCCTTGAAAGTGTGGAGAAGTTACATCAATATTTGCTTGTTCGTCTTCTACTTCGTGAGTTTGGAATTTTACAGCATCTGCCCCTGCATCTTTTACTGCCTTGATTAATCTCTTTGCTCTGCTTAGATAGACTTCTATAGGGAGAACTTCTTCTTCTTGAATAAAATTTTTACCTATATCTGCTATTATGAATACTTTTTCTGAAGTTAGTTCTTTCAAATTCACCTTAATATGGAGATTTTTATTTTGTTTATAAGTGTTATGAAGAACTACCTTTTAGTAAATCTTTTAAATCTTCTATCTTTCCTCTTTTTTATGGTTGAAGAGTCATTGTTAGAGGTTATGAAAGATACCGCTAGTTATTTTGGGCGTAGTGGTGTAATAGATTATGTAGAAGATATTGGCAAAAAGTTCAATGGCAAGAGAAATGAGACCCACCTTATAGAAATTGGAATGGTAAGGAGATTTCCATTCGTTTGGAAAAGGTTTGTTGAAGACTTTTCTAAGGAACAGGTTTTATTTCAAATAGAAATTTCTGATGCTTTAAAAAAGGAAGGTATATTGACTCCCGTATTTTATGGAAGAAATGATTGGAAAAGAATTTATGAAAGAGATGGCAGAAATATTGTTTTGCAACAGTATCTTCCTTCAGAACAGATTCAGGATGCTAGTTTAGAACAATGTGTTTCTGCTGTTGAGATGCATGGAAGGTTTATGAAAGCACTTGAAGGAAAGGAGTTTGAATATGCTCAATATGCTCCTAGTAGAAAAGGGATTGTTGCTGCTAGAGAAGAACTTACTCGGTTGTTAGATGCTGAATTGATTGAAGGTACTGGCACGTCTAGAGAAGAAGAAAAAAGAATAAAGGGAGATGAAATTCCTAGATTATTAAATTTATCTAATGAATTAAAGCAATATGATTCTGAAGAGGGAGTTTCTATGATACATGGAGATTTTCAATGGAAAAATATAGGTTATGTTGGTGGCAAAGCCGAAATTATTTATGATTTTGATCAAGTTAGGTTAGATTTACCAAGTGCAGATTTAGCACATACTATTGATATGTTTACTATAAAAAGACAAGAAAAAGATTATGACCCAAATGCACCAACCGGAGCATTTAGATTCTCTCCATATGAAGTGAATTATGAAAAAGCCGAAGCTTTAGTAAATATTTTAAGAGATAAAGGAATTTTTTCTGATGAAGAAATAGCTAAGATGCCAGAGTCTTTAGCCATTTGGACTTTGAATGGTTTGGCTATGCACTATCATTATGGTATGGAAGTTCCTACAATGGGGCATAAGAAGTTGTCTAGAGAGTTTATGTTACAGACTAGATTGAATGCATGTTTAAATAATGAAAAGTTTAGAGGAATTTTTAAAGATGCTTAATGAAGTTAGAGGAACTTATGAGGGAAAAAAAGTTGCAATTCTTGGTTCTGGTCCATCACTTACTGATTTTTTTGAAAGAAATGAAGATTTGGTTATAGGTGTTAATGGTGCTGGCAAATTATTAGAATGTGGCGATTATTTTTTTTCCGCAGATCAAGCTGCTCATTTAAGGTCATGGTTTTTGGATTTAAGTCCCGGGGTTATTAGTACTTTAAGATGTATTTCTGCAATATATTCCGATAGTTTTTTTTCAGATAAACAAAGAATACAGCCGTTTATAGATGAATATGAAAATTATATGAGAGAACATCCTGAGTTTGTTAAACCTACTGCTCATCCAGAAGTTAGTTATATTGGAGCAGGTACTGGCGGTGCTTGGTGGTTGGATGCTTTTGGAAAAAGAGTTCCAGAGCCGAGATATCCTAATTTGATGTTAAGAACAATTACAAAAAATGAACCAGTTGGATTAAATCAAAGAACAATAAATAGTGGTGGAACAAGCTCCGCGGGAGCTATGCAGATGGCTGCCGTTTTGGGAGCAAAGGAGATTCACTTGTATGGTGTGGAGTTTAGTAATGATACTTCTGAAAAAACCCATGGTAAGAATTATTTTTATGAACCTGCTTCTGGAGAGCTTGGAAAGACTACAGATAAACAATTAGCAAACATGGATGGGATGGTTGATGAATTAATGAATCAAAATATTTTAGTTTTTTCTCATGGTCCAACTAGATTAGAAAATACAATTAAAGCTTAATTTTTTAGAAGTAATTCTGCTGTTCTAAAATCATGCTCAGTATCAATATTTACAAAGTTTTCTTTATCCATTACATAAGCAAAACAATGCTTCCCATATAATCCGGCTTCTCCGTGTCCACCGGTTGTCATAATAACTTCTTTTTTTGTTAAATATATTGCTCCGTTTCTGTAATATGTTTTTGGTAAAAGTTGCCTTCTTGTTTTGAAGTCTTTTATATTTGAATCGTATTTGTTCATGAATAGTTTTATTTCATTACTCTCATCCAAAGATATTTGCCATAATGGACTAAAGTGCCCCGGAACCGAATCAACGCTTACTAAAGAATCTGGTTTTTTTTCTTTGAATAATTCAACTGCTCCATCTATATCTTCTACTGTCCTAAATGGAGTTGTTGGTTGTAATAACATTACTGCATCAATCTTTTCTCCTTCTTTTTCAAGAGTTTCTACTACGTGTTGGATTACTGGAAGGGTTGGAGCTGTATCGCTTGCTAATTCTTCAGGACGCATAATAACTTCTGCACCTAAGTCTCTAGAAATTTGAGCTATTTCATCATCTTCTGTAGAAACGATTACTCTGTTTATATTATCTGACTTTTTTGCTTCATCAATAGTATATTGAATTAATGGTTTTCCTGCTAACTCTTTAATATTTTTTCTATGAACCCCCTTTGATCCCCCACGTGCAGGTATTACTCCAATTACATTCATTTTAGTAACTTATCCTTTTCTGTACATCCAAATTACATTGACTTAAAACTTCCGGTATTACTTTACTTGGAGTACCAGTATAAATTTCTTCAGATTCGTATTTTCCGTGTTCCATTTGTCTTTGAATAGAATTTCTAATTTGTTCTTGATCGTATCCACAATCTATTACATTTTTTCCCCTTAACCTTCCTGCTTGTCTAGTCCCAATGTTTACAACTGGGATTCCTAGAAATGAGCTTTCTTTTATTCCAGTTGAGGAGTTTCCGATTAAACATGAACAATGATTGATTAGTCTTGTGTAATCTTCAGAAGAGAGATGTCTAAAAAAGTGTATGTTCCCCTTTACATCGTTTTCTTCTCTAAAAGTTCTTATTCCCTTTGCTATTTCCTCAGATCCTGCGTCCATGTTTGGCCATAGCCAGATTGTAGGAGTGTCTAAATTATTTATTGCTTGAAGAGTATGTTGAATTTGTTTATATCCTTCCCCATATTCGGTTGTTACGGGATGTTGTAACACTACTAAATATTTTCCACTGATATCTGCCTTTTCTCCCACTCCACCATATCTTTGGTATAGGTCATGTAATGGGGAAAGATCACAATTTTTTATGAATTCTATATCTGGACTTCCAGCTAAAAATATTTTACTTGGATTTTCTCCAAGTTTTACTATTCTTTCTGCTGAATCTCTATTTGTTGGAAAATGAATATGGGATAATTTTGTTATGGCATGTCTTACACTTTCATCTATTGAACCGGTCACGTCTCCTCCTTCGATGTGTGCAATTGTTATATTCATATATGATGCTGCTATTGCTGCAGATAAAACTTCGAATCTATCTCCCCTAACTAAAACAATATCTGGCTGTAAATTATCAAAGACGCTTGAGAATTCTATAATACCAAGTCCTGTTGTTTTTGACATTGAAAGTGGTGTTCCTCCTTCTATGTTCATTGTTAGTTTTGCATTAATGTGAAATCCATCTTTTTCGATGTCTTTTATTACGTCTCCGTATCTATTCAGAACTGCTGAGGCACCAACTATAATTTGAAGTTCAATCGATGAAGTATTTTTTAATTCTCTTAGAATGTGCTTGAATCTACCGTAGTGAGCTCTACTTGTTATAACAACACACACCTTCCTTTTTTCTTCCATTAATGAGGAGGACCCTGATTAATTTATAAAGATTATGAAGGTTCAATAGTAATCTTTAGTAATCTTTATATATCTCTGCTTTTTTTTCTTTGTAATGGCAAATCTTACTATTGTAAATTACCATTATGTTAGAGATATGCATGAAACTAAGTATCCTGGCATAAAAGGATTTCTAATTAAATACTTTAAATTTCAAGTTGATTATCTAAGTAAAAAATTTAATATGATTTCTATGAGCCAATATGTTGATTATTTAAATGGTAATGGGGAGATTCCTGAAAATTCTTGTTTGTTAACTTTTGATGATGGTTTGAAAGACCATTATGAAAATGTTTATCCTGTTTTGAAAGAGAAGGGAATTTCTGGGATGTTTTATCTTATTTCTCAAACTTTAACTGATTTTAAGGTTCCACATGTCCATAAAGTTCATTTTTTGTTGGATAAATTAGGAAGTGAAAAAATAGCCGGGTTTGCCAATGAATTTTTTAAAAGTAAAGGAAACGAGGTATTTGAAAAATATAGAATTCATGGAGAGTTTAGAATAAATCCTAAAAGAAGATTTGATGATAATTTGACAGCTAATCTAAAACAAAATTTAGGAGTTATGCCTTTTTCGCTTAAGGATGAATTATTGAACGATTTATTTTCTGAATGTTTTGAAGAAGAAAAGTTTTGTAAGGAGTTATTTTTATCTGAAGAAGAAGTTAAAGAAATGATGGAAAATGGAATGGAATTTGGTAGTCATAGTCATTTTCATAAACAACTGGCTTCTTTGAGTGAGAAAGAACAAGAAGAAGAATTTGTGAAGTCTACTGAGATTTTAAGAGATAAGTTTGGAAAAATAGACTCTTTTTCTTATCCAAATGGGAGCTATACAGAAGAAGCAATTGAAATGTTAAAAAAATTAAATTATGTTAGTGCAGTTACTGTTGAGCTTAAGGAAAATGAAGGAAAAGTTAATCCTTTCAAGATAGCAAGATTTGATGCCAATGATTTTCCTAAAGAGTAAGTTTTAAAAATTGAATGGGGGTACATATAAAAATGGATAATAAAGAAATAAAGGGTCCAGATTTTTTGGTCATAGGTTTACAGAAATGTGGGACTTATTGGATAACCGGGTTGCTTAATAATCATCCAGAAATTAATTGTGTCCCTTCTTTACCCCAGGGGCAGGATGGAATTTTAGAAGGCCACATATTTGATAATTTAAAATCTATAGATGATGACGGAGGTAAGCATTTTTGTGAGGTTTTTAGTAGGGTACATAATGGGTTTTTTTCAGATTTAGTCCCAATGTTAGAAAAATTACCAAGACATAAGTTTTATGATTTGATGAAGGAAAGGTATATTGCTTATTGTAATCAATTTAGAACAAAGAGATTGTTTGGTGAAAAAACTACGGAGTATGTGTGGTGTTTAGATATTATAGATTACTTTTTTTCAGACATAAAAAAATTATGTATTCTCAGAGATGTTAAAGACAGAATTGTTTCTTGGCATTTTCATCAGGTTAGGAAAAAAAGGATTCCTGAGGCCCAAGCAGAAACTGTAAGTGATGAACTTATAGCAGATTATTGCAAACGTGTTAAAAGGGAGTATGGGTCTCTTTTGTTGTATCATAATAATATTCATTGTTTTTCTTATGAGGATATGAAACATGAACCAAAAAAAGTTGTTAAAGAAATTCTTAGTTATTTAGATGCCGATGTTAGTGAAGAAATTATAAATGAATTAATTGAGAAAGCATCCTTTGGAAGTTTGACGAAAGTTAGTAAGGTTGGAGGCGATTATGAGAGAAAGGTAGGTCAAGAGTTGAGAACAAGCCATTTTAGAAAAGGTGTTGTCGGAGATTGGAAAAATTATCTTAAAGAGTATCAATTAGTTTATATTAGGGAGCAACTTAAAGAATTACAAGATAAAATAAATCAAAAGTTTGGGTTTAATTTAGAAATTTAATTATCTTTTTCTATTTCCTTTATGTGGTCGATAATTCCTTCTGTTACTAAATCAAGATTTTTTTCATCATATAATGATTTTTCTAATTTTCCTATGAACTGGAAATTCCCTGGACGGACGGACTTTTTAAGTGCGACTATAAATTTTAATAATTTTTCATAATCAAATTTAGAATTTAGAGCTTTTTTAAGTGTTTCATTAAATTTGTAAAAATCTCTTATTGGGTAAACTAAGCCGGAGCGATCGTAAAATGCTGTTCCAAATGTCAAAACTGGTTTTTGGTGAAGCATTGCTTCCCAACCTGCATTAGAATTTATTGTTATGGTACAATCGGCTTTTTCTATTAGATCATGACTACTTATTTTGGGTTTAAGCAGTCTTACATTCTGCATTTTTTTTAGTTTTCTTAATTCTTTTAATGATGTTTCTCCTGCACCATTGGGATGTTCTTTTACATATAATTTGTATCTTATTGGTAAATGATTAGAAATATTTTGTATAAAACTAATTTGATTAGCATATTGTGGTGCTCTTACTAAGATGGCCGCATCTGTTGCTCGGTGTAAGGGATAATAAATAAATTTTTCTCCTTCTACTGGTTTTTCATAGAAAATTTTTGTAAATCTTTTCCTTATTGATCTTGCACCGAGTTCTCCAGCTATTTTTAATAAGTCCGCATAAGGGTTTTTCATCTTTTCTTTTACGAAATTTATATAAAATCGTTTTACTGTTAGTTTAACATTATCTAGATTTATTGCTGGAGGAATTATAACTAAATTAACTCCTTTCTTTTTTTCTATTGTTTCTTTCATATAATTTTCTGCCCATTCTCTTTCTTCCTTAGTTAGTAGTTTATCTTGATTTTCTTCCCAATATTTATCTAATAAATAAATTCTACCTATGTGATCTGGAGAGATTGTGAATGTGTTTGGTAGGGGTTCTACTTTTCCTGATAAATGAATTCCTCCCTGTTTTTTTATTATGGCTCTTGGGACTTCATTTATGAACCTTTCAACCCCTCCAATAATTAAATCAATGCTATTGGTTTTGAAGTATTTCTCCCAAAATTTAAAATGTTGAACTAATCCAATTAATGCATTTTTTCTTCCTTTTCTAGAGTAGTTTTTATCTCCCAGCAAGAGTAAGTTCATACTTGGGATATCATATTTTTTTTCATAGTATTCAAGATAATTATTTAATCTATGTTGCGGATTAAAACTTAAAATATCATCTAAGATAAATGTAGCATTTACTCCTCTTTCTTTGAAATAATTCATGCATTCTTTAGAATAGGTTGCATATTGAATTTTATATCCTTTTTTTTCTAGCCTTTTCCCAAAAGGATAGGTTCTTTCTGCAAATTGTATGGCATTGGATATAAAAAGAATGTTTTTTATTTTTTTCATGTGTCTTAGAAGTTTTGATGAGGATTTATAAAATTTATCTATTTTTAGTTTCCCAATTTATTTGAGAGGGGGTATTATAATTTAAGATATTTCATTATTTCTTCTACACACCCTTCTACGTTTTTATCCTTTGTATTTATTGTTATTTCTGGATTTTCCGGAACTTCATAGGAGTGGCTTATTCCTGTGAATTCTTTTAGTTCACCAGATCTTGCTTTTTTATATAGCCCCTTGGTATCCCTTTTTTCACATTCTTCTAGTGGGCAGTCTACATACACTTCAATAAAGTCTTCTCCAGCATAACTTCTTGCTAAATCCCTTTCTTTTTTTAATGGACTTATGAAGGAAGCTATTGTGAATATTCCAGCGTCATAAAATAATTTTGTCAATTCTGCCAACCTTCTTATGTTTTCTTCCCTATCTTTTGTTGAGAAGCCCAAATCCTTGTTTAGGCCGTGTCTTACATTATCCCCATCAAGAACATAACTTAGAATTCCTTTTTCGTGTAGTTTTTTCTCTAATTCAATAGCTATAGTTGACTTTCCAGAGCCAGATAAGCCGGTAAACCAGATTACTTTGTTTTTGGTTTTAGTTAGCTCTAACCTGTTTTCTCTTGAAATTTTTCTACTGTGCCAAATTATATTTGGTGAAGGCATAAATATAGAGATTTTTATGTTTTTTTATAGTTTATGATTTTGTTTTCTATTGTAGCTAATCTCTCTAAACTTATATAGACTAATTTATTTTATATATTGCCCCAAATTAATTATTGAATTTATTGTATACTTTATTGAAATATCATAAATATTATTTAATGTATTTAATAGCTCTGTTATAGAAACTTATTTAAAACAGAAGAAGTTTGATATAAAGATATATTTTTTAATATAAAAAGAAAAAATGTTTAAATATTTTATAAAATTTAATAAATTAAGGAAGATGTGAACATGGCTGAAATTAATTTGCCCAAATTTAAAATTATTTGTATTAATGGAGGATAGATAATGGAGAAAAAAATGGAAACAAAAAAAAGTTTAGATTATTATGATTATTATAATAATAAAGATTATGCTTTAAAAAGATTTAAGAAATTATCTAATTCAAATTATAGAAAGTTTTATGCTCATTTTTATAATAGAGTTTCAGTTAAAAAGGAGATGAAAGTTCTTGATGTGGGGTGTGGAGTTGGTTATTTTACTAATTTAGTAGAATTAAAAGGAGCAAAGGGGTTTGGTATTGATATCTCTAAAGAATGTATTAAATTAGCCAAAGAAAATTTTAAAGGAGAATTTTTAGAAGGAGATATTACTAAATTGCCCTACGAAAATAATTTTTTTGATGTAATCCATTGTGATGAAGTAATTGAACATTTGTCTTTAAATGAGGCTAGATTGATGGTAAATGAAATGCAGAGGGTATTAAAGAAAGGAGGGAGAATATATGTCAAGACCCCAAATAAAGAAGCTACCGGATATAGATGGTTACTTCAAAAGTTTAAGGGTCAACAAAAAATAAAGAAAAATGATACCCATATATTTGAGTATACAAAACGGGAGTTGTATAATATGTTTAATAAATTTGGAATAAATTATATAAAACAAGAAACTTATATCCCTAATAAAGGTGTTTTAGGGGTTTTTTTGGGTAGTTTTTTTAGTTTTCCTATTTTGAGGAAATGGTTCGGAATAAAACTATTTATGGAAGCGAAGAAAATTAATGAACTAGATGATGTTGAGAAAATTCTAAATACTTGAGTTTTTTTATTAATATTTTTAATTTTATATTTTTTACATTAAAAATTTATTTTTTGATATAATTTTTATAGTTTATGATTTTGTTTTCTATTAAATTAGCTCTTTCGGAATGTTTATAAAACCAACTTTATTCCACAAATTACGATGCATAGGTTAAATTTTTGTGGAACTTTATGTTTGCCCAATCAGGTTGAGGGATATCCTTCTAGGGGTATGAATGTTGTTAAGGATTTTGAAGAAGGGGCAGTGATTCCTATGGCAAAACCTGCAGCTACAAGACATATACTTTATTCTTCTAGACCTGTTGAGTATAATCTGAAAACTGACGAATCTAGAATATTACAAGCAAAGGATCTTGATAGTGAAGATAAAATTAGTGCGTTATTGGCTAATCCAGATATGGTTGTTGGTAGTCCAGATCATGCCTTGGATACGGATTCAAGGTTGGATGCTGTTTTTTCTAGAAGGGATGAAAATTTAAGACATATTGTTGATAGATTGTTCACTTATGACCAAAGAGATGTTCTTATTTTTATAAATAATGGAATAGGTACCAATGGAATTGTTAGAGATGAAAATGGTCTAGCCTATGCAGTTAAAAAAGATGGAAAAATATTTGATCAACATCAAAAAGGACTTCCTGGAAGTTATCAAAATTCTGCTCATGAACATATTCATGTAATGCCCGCAAGCTCAGAACTGGATAGTGCATTGTTTTCGGGTTTGAAGGAGTTACATAAACATTATTCTTCCCATTGGGTTCCTTTAAATGACCGTATTTCTGGAGTGAGAGATGGGGAATTACCTGAATTTGAAGCTGTGCCCTGTATAGCTATTTCTTTTATTGAATATGGGGCTAATTTGAATAGAGAATTATTATTTGGTTATTTTCCTGCAAACGATTTAATTGGAGAACAGAAAGGAATGGCGGGAATAGCAAGAAATCTTCTTCAAGCGCATAGTGAATCTCAAGGTATGTCTTTTGAAAAAGAAGATGTTAGAGATATGGTTAGTAGAACTGCAGATTTTTATGCTAAAATACTTAGTTGATTTTTGCTTAATAAGTTTTATAAGTTGGATGTTTCTGCCCGTATTATGTTACAAGATTACTTAATTGATGAGCAATATAACTCTCCTTTAAAATTATTAAAAGAGAATAACTTGTCTTATGTTTTATTCAAACAAACTAAAAAGTACAATCATTCTATTGGGGGACTTGATATTTTGATTACTCCAATAAAAAAGTATAAAGAATCTATCGATTTGTTGAATAAAAATGGATTTTCTATTTATTTTAGCGAAAAGAATGAGCCATACAAGACTATGATGGTTAAATACTGTGAAGGATTCTTATTAGTTTTACATATCCACCGGCAAATTGGTTGGTTGGGGATGAAGTGTCTAACTGCAAATGAGGTTGAAAAAACTAAAATTAAATTAAATGAATTGGTTTATATTCCTTCTTTTGAAAATCAATTAATGATCCATATATCTCATATATTATTTGAAAATTATAAAATTGAAGAATATGAATATAGGTTGATTTCTGATTTATTAAAAAAAGAATTGGATTGGAAATATATTTATTCTATAACTGAGGCGTATGGTTGGAAATATTCTTTCTCTAGATTTATTGGATGTTTTAAAACCAACCCAGAGGAATTGTTTTCTAATTCTAAGAATTTTCCTTATTCTTTGAAAAATTCTTTCACAGTCCCTGCAAATTTTAAAAGAATTTTTAGTAAAGATTTTGGTTTGATTAGTTGGTTTTTGTTTAAACAGATTTTTCAATTCTTTTCAAAAAGAGCTTCTCTAAAAAGGAAGGGAACTTTGATTGCTTTTTCTGGAGTTAATGGTTCTGGCAAAACCACCCTAAGTAAGGGTCTCTTGAAGGCATATGCAAAACTCTTTGATAGACTAAATCTTAATTCAGAATATTATTACTTTGGTTGGAAACCAATTTTTCCTTGGACAAAATTAATTTCAAAGAAAATGGAAAAAAAGGGTAAAAGAGTATATGATGAGTCTATAAATAAAGAAAAGATACCAAATTTTAGTTTAAAATTGGAATTATTGTTTTTGTATGTTTTTATTGAAGATTTATTTAGATACTTGTTTCATATTTATCCAAAGTTAAGAAAAAGAGAATTGGTAGTGTCAGACAGATATTTTTATAGAATGTATGGGCAATATCCTTATGCCAAAAATAGCAGATTGATAAAATACTTGGTTAAAATGTTTCCTAGGCCAGATTTTACTTTTTTGTTGGAGGTTGAAGTGGATATATTGGCAGAAAGAAGAAAAGACCAGACTAGACAAAACTTAGAAGAGCAACGTGATAATTATACAAATTTAATTAAGATTGTAAAACCAATAAGAGTTAAAAGTAGAAAGTTTGTTGACAAAAACTTATATAAATTGATTGAAGTTACATGGAAAGATATGTTTAGGAAACTGGGGTATTGAGATGTATGAATCAACTGAAATTATAAAAATAATATTGAATGAATTTGATTCAAGTAATCTTGATTATGCAATTATTAGAAACTATGGTTTTTTGTCTGATGATAATGAACAAGTTGGAAAGGATGTAGATATTGTCATAGAAGAAGAAAAGGCTAATGAATTTGGAAGTATACTTACTTCTAATGGTTTTTTTAGGCAACCTATAAGCCCCCATTCTAGTCATTCTGGATTTTGGAAATATTTACCTGAAGAGAAAAAGTTAGTTAAATTCCATTTTCATGAAGGTGGCATTTCTGGGAATAGTATACCTTATCTTAAAGCAAAACAAGTTTTGGAAAGAAGAAGAAAAATGGACTCTTTTTATGTAATATCTGATGAGGACTTGTTAATTAATATTCTCTTTCATTCAAAATTAAGCGGAGAAAAAGCTAGATATGCTCCATTAGTTAGAGAGCTTCGTAAAAAGAGATTAGATACTAGTTATGTTTTTAATTCAATAAAAGATATTTTGGGTAGAGAATTGTCAAAGAATATGTTTCATGCATATAAGGAATTAAATTTTGAGAAGTTGGATAACTTGAAACCCGAAATTAAGAAATCCTTGGTTATGAGAAATCCTTTTCCAGTTTTTAGGACTTTGTTTTTGAGCTCTTTATGGAAAATTGGTAGATTGATTAAACCTAGCCCATTAGTGTGCTTTATTGGTATGGATGGTTCTGGGAAAAGCACCGTTACTAGTAACTTATCTGATGTTTTTAAGAAGAATAAATTGAAGTCTTCATTAATATATACTGGGAGAGGTAGAAATAATCTTCTTCCAATACAATTCTTTGGTAGAAAGTATAAAGCTAAAGAGAAAAAAGAGGAGACTTCGGAAAAAAGATCAAATAAATCTTTGAAAAAGAAATTAATTTATTCATTAGCTGCTCCGGTTTTTGCTTTGGATTTGTACTTAAGATATTTGAAAGATATTTTTCCTAAAAGAATTAAAGATGAAATTGTTATTGTAGATAGGTATGCTACCGATTTATTATTAATGAAAAATGTTAATAATAAATTAAGAAAAGTATTGTATTCTATTTTTCCAAAGCCAACAATGGTTTTTTATTTGTATAATGATCCAGAACTTCTTTATCAGAGAAAGCCCGGCCATCCAGCAGGAGATTTAGAAAGGCAGGAAAAGTTATTTGATATGATTTTACCAACGTTGGATAATTTGAATAAAATTAAGTCTGAAAGTGAAAAACAAACGTTAGATGATGTTTCTAATTTATTATTTCCCAAATTTTTAAACCATTGAATTGTATAATTTTAGGTACCTATTGAACATCTTTTTCTCAGTGTATTCTTCTAAAATTCTTTCTCTTGCTTTTTTTCCTAAGTTAATTCTTTTTTCTTTATTATTCAATAAATCTACAATTTTGTTTTTTATTTGATTTGGAGAATTTGGTTTGACATACTCTACTGAATCCTGTGCAACTTCTTTTAGATTTTCTAGATTTGTTGTGATAACTGCCCTTTCACATGCCATCGTTTCTAGAAGTACCAATGGAATTCCTGTTGCTCCAGCCTTAGTTCTATATGGAATTACTATTATGTCGCTTTCATTGTATGTTTTTTCTATGTTTTCTACTTTTCCAAATACTTTTATTTTTTTGTTATGTTTTTTTGCAAGCTTTTCTGTTTTTTTAGAAAATTCTGAAAGGTAGATATGTAATTCTACATTGGATTTTATTTTCCCAAATGCCTTTATTACGTCATAAACTCCTTTCAAAGAATCGTTGTGTCCAAAATATGAAACTCTCAAGGTATTCCTTTTTATTTTTAAATTTTTGAATCTTTTTTCATCTATTCCGAAAGGGATAACCCTTATATTTGAAAGGTTTAGTTCATTTTTCATGTGGAGAGTCGGAACAACTAAAATGTTCATATTTTTTAGATAGTGTTTTTTTAATTTCAGGGGGATTAGTGAACTTAAGGATGGTAAGAACATATCTTTAATTCTTGAGTGCCCTTTTGGATACTCTTGCCCAAGTTTGAGATTGGATTCTAATGTGTTGAAGAAAGTTTTGTACCCCTTTTCATTTATGTATGAATAAAGAGAGTATATTTTTTTTATCTTTTCATTTTTTATTGAGGAAAAGAATCCATGAGAGTGAATATGTCTGAAATCTTCCCCATTATTTACAAATTCTATCTTATTTTTTTGCATAAACTCTTTTATTTTTTTAGATATAATAGTTAGCCCTTCGGTTGAAAATTCTCCTGGTGAGAGATAATTAACTTTCATTTTTTAATCATGATTAAAGTTTGAACTTTTTTATTTAGTAGAAGATTTATTATTGTTTTTATTGGCTTGTTTTTTCTTAAGAAATATTGATATTCTATTACTCTAATCTTATTTTTTGGATACAATCTTTTTATTAATCTAAACCAATCTTTACTAGACATCAATCTTTCATTTCCTACATCTTTAGTACCATAATTCTTGTTTGGTACACTAACGAAAATCATATCCTTACAAACTCTTAATTGTTCATCAGTTATTTTTTTTATTTCTTTATTTGAAAAATGTTCATATAGTCCCTGTGAAAAACTTATATCGAATGAATTATCTTTGAATTCTAGATTGAATCCATCTCCTACTTTGAATTCTGCACTTCCGTTAAATTTTTTGTTATTCTTTTTTGCTATTTCAATTACTCCTTTATCACTATCAATTGAAACTACCTTGTATCCAAGATGACTTAGGAGTATTCCCATTACTCCTGAACCCGAACCAACTTCTAGAATTTTTTTTGGATTTCTTTTAGCCATTTCACTAAAAAATTCATGACTATAGAAGTTTCCTAAAAATTCTTTTAAAGTTATTTTGTGACTATAAAATTCTGTCCAGCTTTTAATCCCCATATTTTAGGCTAAAATCGAGGTTAATTTATAAACCTTATGAATTTTATGTTGGAAAGCTTTATAATCCAATCTTTTTTCTCTTTTCTATGAAGAGAGCCTTGATAACTGGTGTTACTGGTCAGGACGGTGCGTATTTGGCCCAATTTCTATTAAAGAAAGGTTATGATGTTTATGCTATCTATAGAAGGTCTTCTACTCCTAATTTTTGGAGACTACAAACCCTGGGAATTTTAGATAAGATAAAATTGATTCCTGCAGATATGGCAGATATGGGTGCTTTAATGGAAGCAGTCAAGATTGCTGACCCTGATGAAGTGTACAATTTAGCTGCTCAAAGTTATGTTGCTGCTAGTTTTGATCAACCTTTGTTTACGGCAGATGTTGATGGGTTGGGAGTTACTAGATTGTTAGAGATAGTAAGAAATTACAATAAAGAGATAAAAATTTATCAGGCATCTACTAGTGAACTTTATGGTGGCGTTAAGAAAATGCCACAAGATGAGAAAACAGCATTCATACCAAATTCTCCTTATGCTGCTGCAAAATTGTATTCTTATCATATGATGAAGATATATAGAGAAGGATATGGAATGTTTGCTTGTAATGGAATTTTGTTTAATCATGAAAGTCCGTTAAGAGGACTGGAGTTTGTTACTAGAAAGATAACTAATGCTGCTGCCAGAATAAAATTAGGATTACAAAAAGATTTAGAATTGGGAAATCTTGATCCAAAAAGAGATTGGGGATTTGCACCAGATTATGTTAGATGTATGTGGATGATGTTACAACGAGACAAGCCCGAGGATTTTGTTATTGCAACTGGAGAAACACATAGTGTTCAAGAATTTGTGGATACTACTTTTTCTTCTTTGAAATTGAATTGGAAGGACCATGTTAAAATAAATAAAAAATTTGTTAGGCCATTAGATGTTTTTCATTTATGTGGAAATCCCGCTAAAGCAAGAAAAGAATTAAAATGGAAACCCCAAATTAAGTTTAAGGAACTGGTTAAAATTATGACTAAGGCGGATTTAGATAGATGGAAAAAGCATCTTAAAGGAGAGACTTTTCATTGGGATGCACCAAATTATCCTGATAATATAAATATTTATAAAAGGAGTCTTGATAAATAATGATAATGGAAATCAAAAAGAGTATTGAAGGATTTGAAAAGATATTCCATAATAATCAGTTGCTAGCTATTGTTGTTAGAGATAATTTTAACGAAGCTGGCCCAACTTTTTTTACTGAACAAGAACATGGATTCCAGTTAGCAGTTCATAATGTTGAAAAGGGTAAAAGATACAAAGCACATATTTCTTTACCATTTAAAACTCTTGAAAATTTAAATCCTAATAAAGTTTATTTTATGAAAAAAGGGAAATCTAAAATTGATCTTTATGATAATGAAGGCTTGTCTGTTGGAGAAATGGTTTTGAACCAAGGAGATTTAATTCTATTTATTAGTGGCGGACATGGATGTGATATTTTAGATGATTCCTTTATGATTGAGTTAAAGCAAGGCCCTTATAGGGGTATCGAGGACGATAAAAAATTCTTGGAGAATAGTTAAAGTGTCTGGTAAGTTATCTGATGAATTGTATACGAAGTTTCATGAGAGTATGCCTATTTTTTGTGTTGATATTGTTTTAAAAAATTCTGAAGGAGGATTTTTATTGGTTAAACGATCAAATGAGCCTGCAAATGGGCAGTGGTGGCTTCCCGGAGGAAGATTACTTCGAAATGAAACTATTGATGAGGCTGCTGTAAGAAAAATAAAAGAGGAAGTTGGACTAGATATTAAATTGTTTAAAGGAATGAATAAGTGTTATGAATTAATTTTTAATGAGTCTCCTTTTTCTCACGGCAGAGGAACACATAACGTTACTACTTGTGTTTCTGCCGAAGTTTCTGATTTTGATGATTTTAAATTAGATGGAAATCATTCCGAGTTAAAATTGTTTCATAAAGTTGATGAAGATTGGCATCCTTACGTCAAAGAATGTTTGAGAGAGGCAGGAATAAGATGATACCAGTTTGTGAACCTACTTTAACTGGAAAAGAAAAGGAATATGTTGGCCAGTGTTTTGATACTAATTGGATCTCTTCTGCTGGAGAGTTTATTAAAAAATTCGAAGATGGCTTTTCAGAATATTGTGGTGTTCGACATGGCGTTGCTTGTAGTAATGGAAGTACGGCTTTACATTTAGCAGTGGAATCTTTGGGAATTGGAAAAGGTGATGAAGTTATTATGCCCGACTTTACAATTATTTCGTGTGCTAAATCAATTTTACAATCTGGAGCTAAACCTGTTTTTATTGATGTTGAATCAGATACTTGGAATATTGATCCAAAGAAGATTAGAGAGAAAATTAATTCTAATACGAAGGCCATTATGGTTGTACATCTTTTTGGTCACCCTTGTGAAATGGATGAAATTATGCAAATAGCTAGCGAACATAATCTGAAAATTATTGAAGATTGTGCTGAAGCGCACGGTGCAGAATATAAAGGAAAAAAAGTTGGTTCTTTTGGGGATGTTGCTTGTTTTAGTTTTTATTCTAATAAAATTATTACAACTGGTGAAGGGGGAATGGTTATTACAAACAGCGACGAGATTGCTGAAAGATTAAGGTTATTGAGGAATCTTGCTTTTACTGAACCCAGATTTGTTCATCATGATTTTGGATATAATTATAGACTTACTAATGTACAGGCTGCCATGGGGGTAGCACAATTGGAGAATATTGATAATTTTGTTAAGGCCAGAATTAATAACGCTAAATCTTACAACGAGTTTTTTAAAAATTCTGATTTAGTAAGAACCCCAATTTGTAGGGAAGGAAGTAAAACAGTTTATTGGATGTATTCTGTTTTGTTGAATCAACATGATCGAGATGATGTTATGAATAAATTAAATGAGAAAGGGATACAAACTAGAACTTTGTTTTATCCAATGCACATGCAACCTTTATTGAAAGAGAAAGGACTTGTTGATGAAAATGAGAGATTCCCAGTTTCTGAAGATTTGTGGAAAAGGGGATTTTATTTGCCTTCAAGTAGCTCTTTAACTATGGAACAGATAAAATTTATAAGTGAGACCTTGTTAGGGGTTTTGAATGGAAATACCAACTAAATTAAATATTGGATGTGGAAAAGATTCTAAGCCAGGTTATTATAATGTTGATTTGATTAAATTTGATGGTGTTGATAAGGTTTTAGATTTGGATAAATTCCCATATGATTTACCTTCTGATCATTTTGATGAAATCTATTGTAAGTCTGTTTTACAATGTGTAAAAAATCCAACTGAAGTTGTGAGTGAATTTCATAGATTATTGAAGAAAGGAGGAAGACTATACTTTGATGTTCCACATTTTAGTTCTAAAAACTGTTGGAAGGACATAACTCATAGAAGAGGATATGCGTTTCACTCTTTTGATATTTTTATGGATAATAATTTTTATGTAAGTGGTGCCAAGGTTTCTTTTTCTAGGATGAAAAGAAAATTATTTTTTGGTAAAAAGTATGCTATTTGGAATTATTTAATTGAACCATTGGCAAATAAGTATCCTAACTTATATGAAGATACTTGTTTAAGGGCTTTGTTTCCTGGTTTAGTTTTGAAAATTGAGTTTATTAAGTAAAATTTTCTTTAAATCTCTTATAGAAAATATTGAAGTTAAACTCTTTTTTTACTCTATTTTGTGCTTTTTTTGTTAATTTATCAAATGATTTTTTATCTGTTTTATATTTTACAAATAACTCTTCGAAGGTGTTTTTTATTTTCAATTTGTTTCTTCTGTTAACTAGAATTCCATCTTCCCCGTCTTTTATTAGTTCTGGAGGTCCTCCATTATCTGAAGCTACTACAAAACATCTTGAACCCATTGACTCTAAAATTGTCAAAGGTCCGCCAGTTTCTTTATCTCCTAGAAATGAGAATACGTTTGCTGAGTTAAATAAATCGTATAGCACTTCATCTGGAATGAATCCTAGGACATGTATATTTTTTGCTTTTTTACTTATGTCCTTTATTTGATCATATAATTCTCCTTTTCCACCAATTAATAATTTTACATTTGGCATATTTCTTAACTCTCTTGTTGCAGCCATTAATTCTAGAATACCTTTACTCTTTTCTAATCTAGACTGAGATAGAATAATAAAATCGCCTTCTTTTAAATCTAAGTTGAATTCTTTGTTTATTATTTCTCTTGAGGCCTTTTTGCTTTTCTTAGACAATTTTTTTGTATCTATGTACATTTGTAATCCGTTATACGCATCTTTTCTATTGTAAATTGTGTTTGTCTGATGTGCTACGTATGCAGATAGAGTTATTATTTTATGTGTCTTTTTTTCAACTATGAATCTATCTATCTTTCTCCAATTATTTAGAAATTTTGAATATAATCCAAATTTTTTATCTTTTACATCTGTTGGTATGAAATTTGCCTTTACTTGTTCATTGTAGTAGAGAATCCTATCTGGTTCAAACGATATGAAATATATCTTGTTTTTTAATTTTTTTAGTTTGAGCATTTCATATACAATTAAAGAACCTGGAAAATTAGTAAATACTATCTTATCATCTTCTTTTAATGTCATTAATATTCTTTCTGCCAATAGTTTAGAATAAGCTCTTATTTTTGGATTTACTTTGAAACCGAGTAAATTACTCAAAGGAATGTTTTTTACCCTTAAATGAAAGAAATTGTCTACCGTTTCATCTAGATCTGGTTCAAAGAGTGTAAATATTTTAGAATCTATTTTATTTTTTAGTAATGTCCCATGTATATCTAACATTACTTTTTCTGCTCCGCCATATACATTGAATAATGGATGAATAAAGATGTAACCCATAAAAAAGGAAAATTGATAAATCTTAAAAAGCTTATGGTAGAAAAGTCATTTGATAGATTTTATTACTTCTTTTACAGTTATTGATTTTATTGGGTTTATTCTTTTATTTGTTATGTTTCCATATATGTCATATGTTGGCCTTTTTAGCTTCCAGTAATACTTGGAACCTTTATTTAATGGTGCCAGTACCTTTGGATTTGTTGGCCCAAAAAGACTTATTATTTTATTGTTTACTGCAGACGCAATATGCATTGGGCCAGAATCATTTGTTAATACAATATTTGCTTTTCTCATTATTTCTGCTGTTTCATGCAAGGTAGTGTTTCCTATTAGAGAAAGAACTTTGATTTTACTTAGTATTTTTTTCTCTATTTTTTTATCTGTTTCCCCACCTAAAAGGATTATTTTATACTTTAATCTTAGTTTTTTTATTAATTCTATATAATTTTCTGTTGGCCAAACTTTTAGAGAAAGTCTTTGTCCTATATTCTGCCCTCCGCCTGGACAGATTACTAACACTTTTTTGCTTTTCAATTTATTGTCTTTCCAGAATTTATTTGCAAAAACTTTATCTTCTTCTGTTGGAAAAACCCCCATCTTTGTGTCTTTATAGTCTACTGGGTTTATTTTATTTAATAATTCTAAATATGCTAGAATATCATGCTTGTTTTGAAAATAATCAACTTTTTTTGTTAGGAAAATTCCATCTTTTTTTAGTCTATTAAATCCTATTCTTGTTTTTATACTGGTTAATTTTGCTGTCAAATTGAATATTTTATGTTTATCTAGTACAAATATTAAATCATAGTTTTGTTTTTTTATATTTCTTGTTAGTTTTAGCCATCTTAAGATTCTTTTATTTGTTATTATTCTTTCATTGAATTTAATTATTTTATCAATATTTTTGTTATTCTTTAAAATTTGAGATGAAGATTCTCCAACTAAGTAATGTATTTTTGCTTTTGGAAATGCTTTTCTTGTTTGTTTGACTAATGGAGTAGTCATTAAAACATCTCCAATTGCTCCCATCTTAAAAAATAAAATTTTCATTAATTTGTGGAAAATTTAAATTGCTTATAAGTCTTATGAATTATTAGCTTACTATTAGTATGATTCCTAGTATTATAGAAATTACACCAAGTATTTCCTTTGTTTTTACTTTTTCTTTTAGAATGTATTTTGATAATAAAACGGTCCAAACGTAAACTAGAGAAGTTATTGGATATATTATTGAAAGATTTCCGAATCTTAAAGCCAAGACTCCAAAAATAAGCCCAGCTCCAAATATAAGAGCTATGAGAATTAAATTTTTCATTAATTTTTTTCTTAACATACTAACTTTAAGGAAAAGCATACTTAAGGCTCCAAAAATGCTTCCTATTAATGCCAAATACAATCCGGTGAAACTTATCATTTTTTGTATAAAATTAAAGTTATACCTCCCATTATTAATAAAAAACCAAAAATGTTGAACATACTTATTGTTTCTCCTAAGATAAAATAAGAGATAAGATAAATCCAAATTAGACTTAGAGAAACTATGGGATATGTTTTTGACAGATACTCATTTCTTAATGAAACAATAAAGAAAAATGTAGCTATGCCATATAGAATTAAACCTAGGTAAAGATATGGGCTTAAAATAGAATCGTAGATTGTTTTATCGGTCATACTTATCTTAAACATAAGTTGTGCAAACGCTATGAATAAGGAAGCCAATATTGCTATTAAGATATTATTCTTTTTCATTTTACTTCATAAATTCTAGATAATATTTGTCCATCTTTTTCGTAATTCCAAACTTCTTCTAAATGGTCATCCAACGATTCATCCCATAAAGTTTCAAAACTATTTCTTTTTGGTAGAATAAATAATAAATCGAATTTTTTATATTCCTCTCCTTGGAGTGTTGGATCTACCCAGGTGTGTTGATTAAAATATGTAATTTCATTTGAATCTAGGAAATCTCTGTTTTCTGGAGTATCAAAGATAAGTAATGGATCAAATCTATCTACTATTTGTCCTTTATCATCTAACCTGTATTCTGTTGTTATCCAGTCTCCGCTCCAAAAGAGATATTTTATTTTAAATTTTTCAATGTAATGTTGCCTTAGTTCTTCATTGTTACTATACAGAATTATTGCTGCCGCCTTTACTCTTTCCTCCATGTCTAAGAAAGGATCGTTTTGAGCACGTCTGCTTACTAATACTTTTCTTCCAGTAAGGCCGTTTAGTGCAAAGCTTAATTCATTGCTGCTTAGAAAAACATCATTTACATCTGTGTTTTCTATTATGTATTCACTCATTGCTTCTAAATTTTCTGGAAGAGGGTTTCTACCTTGCTTTGCCCACATGTTCTCTTGAGAATACTCATTGAATGCCATTAGATTTAATGGAAGTAATAGTAAAATCAAAAGAAATGGGATTATATTTTTCTTTATTTTTACTTTTTTTAAAATGAGGGTTAAACTCAACCCTATGAAAATGGTTTTTACTATTGGGATGAAAAAATCAGACATTCTTGTTGGATAAAAATCTACTCCAATTAGGGGTCTTGTTATGAAAAAATGAAACAATCCAATTATTGCCGAGATTAAAAATACATTAATATATCTTGTAAGAGTATTCTCTTTTTTTATCAAAAATAAAGTTAGTATTCCTAGTATACAGAGTAATGATACGATTATATTTGATATTCCTGAAAAATTAAAGAATAATCCCTTGAATACGCCAACTACAAAGTCCTTTTGTGTTTCCCCATTGCTAAAATCTTTATTATTCCAGTCCAAATAGTTTTCATTTGTTTGTCCGTGATGTACAAAAATTGGTTTGAACCAATAAAGCTGTGCAATTATTAATCCTATAAGAATTAATATTCCAAATACTTTCAGGAATTTTATCATTGCTTTTTTATTTTTCAAGTTTCTGAATATTCCAAAATAAAGAGTAGATACTCCAATTAAAATTGTTGAAGAGATAAAAGAAACTCCGTGGGAGATAGCACTTATTCCGTATATTATTCCGGTTAGAACTGCATATTTGTAACTTTTTGTTTTTATTGTGTATAATAATGATATAAACACTAATGGCATGATGATAAAGGAGGTAAATGGAGTATACTTCATAATCATTGAACTTTTTACTCCTAAAATTAAGAGAACTGTTGCTATCGCTATAAGTTTATTTTTGAATAATTTATAACTTACAAAAAATAGTGTAAGAAATGATAATATTGAAAAAAGTACTGACATGGACAACATTGCAGTTATTCCACTTAAAAAAAATATATTTGAGAAAACTGCTACAAGTAAGGCATAGAATGGAAGGTACCCTGGAAGTCCTTCTAGAACATTTGACCCTCCGAAAATATCTCCCCCATATTTTATATGGTTAATTCCTCCAAGTTGGTAATAATAATCTCCCCCATAGATTGGACTGGGTAATTGATTTAAGCTTAATAGAAAAGGGATTATAACAGCAACATACAATACTATGCAAAGAATTAACAAATAGTTTATTTTATCTTTATTAAACTTATCAAGTATTTTCATCTTATAATTTGGTTCTTTTTATTATTAAATCTGCTATTAATGCCAATACCATTATCTGAAGACCCGTTAAAAATATCATTATTGTTCCTGCCCCCACAGAGTTTTGAGTAACGAAATCTATACTTCCTTTTATGATACTAGAAATTAATAAAGCTAACCCCAATGGAGTAAATATTTTTAATGGATTAAAATACATAACTATCTTGAAGACTAGACTAATAAAACCTACAAAATCTCTTATTGGACTAATTGTTGATTTTCCTTCTCTTTTGAAATATTGTATTGGGATAAACATAACTGAATAATTGTTTACCATACTAGATACAGTTATTGTTGATGTAAAAGAAAATCCATTTGGAAATAAGTTCCAAAACCTTAATGCTATATCTTTTTTGAATATTCTCAAACCAGAATTTATATCTGGGATTTTTTTACCAGTTAGGAATTCTGCTAGTTTTTTTATCATCCATTTAGCCGGTTTCCTTATTGTCGGTGCTTTAGATCCTTTTTTTGTTCTAGCACCAATGACCATATCACAAATCTTTGTATATTTTATTAATTTTTTTAAATCTTCAATTGGGTAAGTACCGTCTGCATCGGTTATTGCAATCCATTCTCCTTTTGCTTTTTTAATTCCAGTTTTTAATGAAGCTCCATATCCTTTGTTTCTTATGTGCCTCAAGTAAACTATTCCTTTCACATCTTTTAGAATTTTGTGAGAATTATCTTTTGAACCGTCATTAACTATGACTATCTCCGATTTTAATTTTATTCCCTTTAACGTTTCTTTTATTCTAATTATAGTATCTACAATTGATTTTTCTTCGTTGTATACGGGAACAACTACAGATAAATTTACCATTTTACTTTCCAAATATAGATGTTAAAACCATCCATTCCAGTTTCGTGGTGGAATAATTCAAACCTATTTAAGTTTTTTCCTTCATAAAAGTATAATTCTGTGAACATACTTCCTAGTAGCTCTGGATTCATCATCATAATTTGGGAATTATGTGGGAAATAAGCTGCTGCAGTATCTGCTACTGGATTTTCTGAGAGATATATATTTTCGTCGTCTCTATAGTCTAGAAAAATTTCTTCTCCTTCAGTAGTTTGTGCTTTGGCTATTCTTTTATTTTGATCTATGATTATTCCATTGCTACAATAGAATGTGTTATTTTGGTTTTGGCAACTTCCAATTCCAGAGTATCCAGGGTATGGAGCAATCCATTGATTTGCATCTTCTTCCGAGATACCTTTTAATTGTCTATAGGTTCTTTCTGCCTCTTCTTGAGAATATTCTAACCTATCCATTAGTATCTCCAATGCCTCTTCTTTTGGATTGGATTTGATTGTAGTATAAGCAAATGCTCTTTTGAAATCCCAGGAACCGAAATGTGCCCAAACTGCTGATTTTGATACCATATCTTGAGAGGTTATGAAATAATTTTCTGGAGGATTACAATGTGTTTTTTCTAATATTCTATTAGGATTTTCAACATATTCTGATAATGTGTTTCTTGCAGTGTTTTCATCCTCTAAAATTATTCTATCAATTATTTCTTTTGTTAATAATGGGTCTTGTGTCTCTTCCAGCAAAAAATCATATGCATCATTAGCTCCACAATCTAACATCCTTAATATTGCAATTGCTTCTTCTTCATTATCTGTTAAAAGTATTTTTCCCATCCAGTGGGCTTGTGGATTGTTTTGGGATGCCCCATCAAAAGTTACTTTTCTGTCTGCTATGGCTTTAAACCAATGCCCAAAATCCCACCAAGAATTTACTATAGCGTCCTCTGGTGTTTCTCTTTCTATTTTTGTTAGTGAATCATACCAAGCATCATTCATTGATGGTGCTTCCCTAATTGCCGTTTCATTTGCAGATTTGGTTAATGGGACAAAACTTACTACAGTGAGTAATATGAGACATATCGAAAGAAGTTTTTTGCTAAGATCTAACTCTTTGGACGCCCATTCAATAATTAATGTGTATGCCTTTCCGAAGAAAATTCCTAAGCCTATTGCAAATACTGGAACCATAAACATAACGAATCTTACTCCCTTTGTCGTAGTATATAATGTTACTATTGCCCATAGGATTAATAAGATTCCATATTTTATATCAAGTTGAACTTTTTTCTTTTTTAGAAATACAAAAAGTATACCTATTACAGCTATTGCTACAAGTATTTTTCCTCCAAGTTGAGAAACAACACTACTCATAGAAATTTTGTTTAGTTCTGCTACTGTAGTATAAACATTTGGCCAAAGTGTTTTTTTGGCTGCTTCTTTTATGAATATTATGCTTGCTGGAGCTTCAAGAAATTTAAAGAAAGCTCTAAATCTCCCCATAAAAATGGACACAAATAATGCAGAGGACAATAAGTATATTGCTCCTGTTTTTATTAAATTTTTTGTTTTCAATTTTTTAAATATGTTTTTATGATACTTTATTAATAGATAAATGAAATAAACCCCCATTCCTGCCAAGATTATATCAAACATATACCACCACCCACTCCATGCGAATGAGAATATGCCGGTTAGTAATCCAGTTGATACTCCCAATATATATCTAGATTTATTAGTTTTAGCGGTGAATGTTTCCATAAATAACCAAATTAAAATTGATGAAAAGAAAATGCCATATGCATCTGTGTCTGCAAATCCTGCTGGAGTCCTTCCTAAAAAGGCGGGATGAATTGCTAATACGAATGCAGCTACCACGCCCCCAAGATTCCCGGATACTTTTCTTGCTATGAAGAAGATAGGGATAACCGATAGTGTTGCAAAAAGTAGTGGGAGTATAAACATAGTTTTCATTAATGAATCATTTCCAAAGATGCTACTTATTTTATGAAGTATTGCTCCAGCAAAAGGATGAAAACTGTTACTTACTGGTTTTCCATTTGGAGCGTACATGTGATTGTTGAATGGTTGGCCATCTCTTATTTCATCACCAACATGTCCATTTTCTAATACATTTTTAGTTTGTCTGTAATAGTAATATGGATCTATTGCTAAGAGGTAAGTTTGACCAGAATCATCTTTATAATAATTTTTTAGTTGTTGTGAAACTTGTTCTGTTTGATCGGTTATGGCTTGTTGGTTTGAACTAATGAACGCCTGGTACCTTTGACTTGTTAATATATCTAATGTGTTTTGATCAATGTCCCGGGTTTGGGACATTATCTCTGACTGTATTTGATTTTTTATGTTTCTTTCCATAGATTCTTCTGCTAGTTTGTCGGTCATTGGAAGATCATAGGTGTATGCTCTAAAGAAAATTGCAAAGAAAATAGGGATAATTAAAAGAAGAACAATGTAATATTTTTTGATGAACTTCTTTATCTTTTTAGTATCATATCTTATATCTATCTCTTCCATTAAAAGTAGAATTTTAGATGAATATATAAATGTTATGTAAGTTTTAGTTATATAAAGTTATTTAAAATAAATTATAATCTAATTTTTACGTGAAAATTGATTGTTTGATTGAAGATTAATAAGTTTTATAAATTCTCCATTTGTCCTAATTTTTATGTGTGGAATTGCTGGATATAATTTTGAAGATAAAAAATTGATTAAACGTATGATTGATCTCATTGCCCATAGGGGACCAGATGATAAGGGTGTTTTTTCTGAGGAAGGAGTTACCTTTGGTCATTTGAGATTGAGTATTCTTGATTTGAGTAAAAAAGGAAAACAACCTATGCAGAATAAAAATAACTTAACTATTGTTTATAATGGGGAGGTTTTTAATTTTAAGGAAATTCGTGAAAGTTTAGAGAAAAAAGGGTATAGATTCAAAAGTAACACAGATACTGAAGTTATTTTAAATGCTTACGATGCTTACGGAAAAGATTGTTTAAAATTATTTAATGGGCAGTTTGCTTTTGTTATTTATGATCCCAAGAAAAAAATATTTTTTGGGGCCAGGGATAGAATCGGAATTAAGCCATTTTATTATTATAATAAAGATGAAAAATTTATTTTTTGTTCTGAAATGAAGGGAATATTAGTTCATGAAATTGCAAAAAAAGTTAATAAAGATTCTTTAAATCGATTTATTGCTAATAGGTATATTTCTGGACCAAATACAATTATGAAAGATGTAAAAAGATTGTTGGCTGGGCATTACTTTATCTATGATTTGAAATCTAATGAAATGAATATAGAAAAATATTGGGATCTTTCTTATAATATTCAAAATAAGAGTGAGCAATATTTTGTTGATACGTTTAGAAAAGGGTTTGAGGAATCTGTTAAGAGAAGAATGATTAGTGATGTTCCGCTTGGTGTTTACTTAAGTGGAGGAATTGATTCTAGTGCTATAGTTGGCACTATGAGTAAGTTTACTAAGGATATTAAAACCTTTTCTGTGGGATTTGGTTATGGGGAAGAAGTTGATGAATTGAAATATGCTAAAGAAGTAAGTGAAAAGTTTAATACGGATCATAAGGAATTTATTGTACAATCTGATTTAATGAAAAATCTTCCTAAAGTAATTTGGCATGGCGATGAACCCTTGGCAGATCCTGCTTCGTTGCCTGTTTATCTATTATCTGAAAATGCTAAGAAACATGTAACTGTTGTTCTAACGGGAGATGGTGGCGATGAGTTGTTTGCAGGCTATGAACAGAATAAATTTCTTATGCTTAGAAATAAATTAAAATATATTCCTAAACCAATAAGACAGTTAGGGGTAAAAGGTGTTGAAATTGTTCCAGAGAAAATATTAAATCATTTCTTTGCATATTCTTCTAATATTGGAAAAGAAGGGAGAAAGAGATTTTGCAATTATGCTACAAATATTGATAATAAAGCGAAGGCGTATTTTGAGATTATGGGGATATTTAATGATAAAGAAAGAAAGGAATTATTTACTCATAATATGTTGTCTGATGTGAAGTTGTTTTCTCATATGAATAGAATCAACAAAACATATTATAATGATAAAAATAATTATTTAAACCAAATTTTAAAGTATGAGATAAAAGAACCACTCCCAGAAAATTTATTAATGAAAACAGATAAAGCCACTATGCCATATGCTATTGAAGCAAGAGTTCCTTTTTTGGATCACAAATTTGTGGAATTTTCTTCTACCCTCCCAACTCATTTAAAATTGAATAAGATTAAGGGTGGCGATAAATATATTTTGAAAAAAGCAATGCAACCTATTTTGCCGAGCAGTATAATAAAAAGACGAAAACAAAGATTTTATGTTCCAATTGATTTATGGTTGCAGAAGGAAGACATCCGTGGAATGGTTGATAATTTATTGGATGAAAAAACGATAAAGAATCAAGGATATTTTAATTATAGTATAATTGAAAAGATAAAAAGAAACTATGGTGATTCAAAACTATTTTATGCTAGACAAATGTGGTCTTTACTGAATTTCCAAATATGGAATAAAGTTTTTATTGAAGAGGATATAGCAAATAAGAAAGGCAAAATAAGTAATTTATTTATCTAAAACTTCTTTTAGTTTTCTTGATAGAATTGTTACATTTCTCTTTTCATTATATGTTGGAACTATAATAGATATGTCCATTAACGAGGGGATTAGAGTAAGGTATATAAATGTTGTGAAGGTTTTATAGGGTCATGCCGGGATCGCATAATCTGGTATTGCACCGGTCTCGAAAACCGGGCCTTCGGGCATCTGGGTTCAAATCCCAGTCCCGGCGTTTTATACTGGACAGGTTCCTACAAAAGTAGCACAGTCAATGTTTTGTCCGTAATAAGAACCAAAGCATACTTGATCTATTTCACCAATACAACAATCTTGGTTGAAATCTGCTTTCCAATATTGTTCAAAGTTTTCTGGAGAGGTTTCGTAACATAAAGCCATTCCCATGCCTAAATACATCATATCTTCGAAGTTAACTACTCCGTCTTCAATTCCTTCTGGTCCGGTCATATCTGGACAGAACGGTCTAGTGAATCCCCCACATAATGGTGGCTCTTCTGGTACTTCTATGCCCTCTTCAACTCCAGTTATTAATAAACCTTTTTTTGTGTGGCTTATTCCTTCAGCAGTTAAAGAATATTCAAAAACAAGTTCTCCCTTGAATTTACTTCCCTTTGTTTCACTAATTATGCAATTATCTGAGCTCCACCTTGAAGAAGCCCCATTGGAAAGAGCATTTGAACCAGAGCAACCCTCTGTACAGGTTAAGATACATAATGTTGCTTTAGTATCTGGATCTGCTAAACTAATTGATATGTCATTCAAATTTTGACCCTGCCCATTTAGTATATTTATTTCTACTTGTCCAGTTTCTGTGATTCTAAAATCTTCACAATCAATTCCAGGGACTATTGTACAGCTTGCTGGAATTATGTTAGCAGAATCTAAAACGCCAAAATATGCTAGTGCTCCGATTGCAGCCATTACTACTAAAATTGCCCAACCGTAAGTCATCAAGAATTCCATAGAGGCTTGTCCGCCCCTTTTTACCTTTTCTTTTAACCTGTTTTTATATGCTATTTTTATGGCTTCCTTTGCCCATTTGGGTAAACCGTTATAAGTACGTCTTTTTATTCCATGGATTGTATTGGTAACCACGTTTAATTCCTTGTATGTAAGATATATAAATGTTTATAATTTAGAAAACTATATAAACAAATTATCTAACGATGAATTATGGCAATAGAACAACCATTATATGCCCCGGCAAAGAATTTAACTTGGATAATTGTTAGCATTGTTGCAATTATTGTTATTTATGTTCTTTCTCAATATTTGAAAGTTAAAAAGAAATAATTAGTCCTCTTTTTTAACTAAGGTTTCTATCATTGCAGCAAATGCTGGTCTTGTTATGAAAACACCTATTGAGATTCCAATTATTGTTATTAATGCGAATCCCCTTATTAGTCCTGCTCCTGCCCTGAATAAAGGTAACATTGCAGCGAAAGTTGTGAAGTAAGCTGCCATAATAATGAAGAATGCTTTCTTTAGTCTGTGTTTCCATGAAGAAGCAAAAGTATAAGATTTAGATAAAACTTCGTCTATGATTACGATTTGATCGTCTACTCCGGTACCCACTGCTGCGATTATTCCTGCAATTGCTGCCATGTCTAAATTATATTTAATTAGTGCAGAGAATCCTAAAATTATGAAAACTTCTGAGAGAGATGCAATTATCATTGGAATTGCTATCTTGAAATTTCTGTATCTTATGAAAACAACTATTGCTACTGCTAATATGGATAATAGTCCTACTTTTATTGCATTATCTACAAAAGAACTTCCTAATGTTGGTGAGATTGTATCTAATTTTACTACTTCTAATTTGAATGGAAATGAACCAGTTAATAAAATTGTTTGCAATTTGTTCATCTGTTGTTGTGCATTCATTATTGCTTCTTGTCTAGTTTCTCCATATCCTGGTCCAGAGATCTGAATCTGTGTTGCTTCTAGTCCTTTTAGATCAATACCAATATTTAATGAGTCAACTAATGTTTCGTCTAGGTAAAAATCGATTTGTTTTTCTAAAATTTGATTTCCACCTTCTGTTGTTATGATTTCTAATTCTGAAGTTATTTCGGCGTGTCTTTTTGCAGCATTTGGTGATAAGTGTATTACGAATTCAAATCTACAAAATTCTTGTCCAGTTTGTTGATCAGTGTTACAGTCTGAAACACCTGCACACGTTCCGTCATTTCTACATACAAAAGTTATGTCTTCTCTTCCGCCCCTAAAAGCAGTGTCATTTCCTATTCTTGCTTCGAAGTTTCCTTGAGATGCTATTAAATCAGAAACTTCTTGTTTTGTTGCTCCCGCTATCTCAACTAAAATATATTTATTTCCTAGTAAGTCGTCAGACTTTCTTATTTCAACATCAGATAGACCATATGTGTTTAATCTGTATTCCATTACTTGAATTAATTCATCTCTTTGTGAGTCTGTTATTTGTGTTTCTGGTTTTAGTAGAACTCTAGTTCCTCCTTGTAAATCCAAACCCTTTCTTATATTATTTGATGGAACTTCTTGTACAATTAATCCTAACTCTTTTACAGTTTTTGTTAATGTATAAACCTGTTTGTCTGTTTTTATTATTACATTTTCATTAAGTAAAATTTGAGAAGTTATATCTGAGTAACCTTCCAAGTTTAATACCTGTTCTCCGTTTATTTCTAAAATTCTTTCATAATTAGTTGGAGAAACTTCTCTTGAGGGTGCTTCAAAACCAGCTAAGTCTGCTACTGAATCTGGCTCTATTCCCTTTATTGCTACACCTTCTTTTGAAAATTGAGGACTTATTGAAGTAAAACTAACTAGTAGGAAAAATAGTAAAATCCATATTCTTGCTTTTCTGAATAATTTTCTAGCTTTGTTCATTTTTTCTTTTTATGTACCATACTAATAATGAAGTATTCATGATCCAAGTTGATATTATGTCAACTACTAGTGCGATTAAAACAATTCCAAACATTTGTTTAATTACTAATGAATTTGTTATGAAAAAACCAACCGTTAGTGCTACAATGGTTGTGACCGTCATAGTAATTCCCGTTTTGAAAGAATTTTTTATTTTTTCTTCTAAGGTTCCTTCTTTCCTTTTTATTAATCTAGTTGTTAAGAGTACATCTGTATCTACTGAATAACCTATTACCATTAAGAAAGCGGCAATTCCCGCAGTAGATAATTTAATTTCGAATAAACTTATTACAGCCAAGGTTACAACTAAGTCTAAAATTGCTGAAAGTATTACTGCCAAAGAAGGGACTAATTTTCTAAAAATTATGAAAATAACTATTGCCATTAAAATTAATGCGAATATGATTGCTCCTATCATTTCTTTGAAAAAAGATTCACCTAATCCTGCACCCATTTCTTGAATAGATATTTCATTGTAAGGCAAGTTCTCTTCTAAGAAAAGTTTAAACTCTTGAGAAGTTGTTCCTGTTATGTCTATAATTATTCCTGTTTTTTCTTTTGAACCAAAAGTAGATAACTCTCTGATTGAGATATCTGAGTCTGGAAAGTTTTCTTCTAATAGAAATCTTATTTCTTCTAAGTTGTATTCGTCTAAAGTTAGAGTTGCAGAGACCCCTCCTGATAGAGAGACATCCTTTTCTATTATATACCCTTTTGAGGAATATTGCATTCCTAAAATTGCTAAACTTATAATTAATAGTAATAAAGGAATTAATAATAATTTTTTATATTTATTAATTATTAAGTTTTCTAAATTCATGAATTTTTGAGAAGAGAGAGTATTTAAATAGTTTTTGTATTGTTTTCTTTTTATGATTGAAGTTTTAAGATTAGGACATAGAATTTCTAGAGATAAAAGGATTAGTACCCATGTTGCTTTAGTTGCTAGAACTTTTGGTGCTTCTAGACTTTATTATACTGGACAGAAAGATGGCGAGATGGAATCCTCTGTTTGTAAAATTGTTTCTAAATTTGGTGGAGACTTTTCTGTTGAACATGTTAAAGATTTTAAAAAGTTGTTTCTTGGTAAAAAGATTGTTCACCTAACTATGTATGGTGATGATTTTTCGAAGTATGTTGGTAAAATAAAAGGAAATGTTTTGGTTGTTGTTGGTGGGGAGAAAGTCCCTGGTGAAATTTATTCTTTATCTGATTATAATCTTGGAGTTGGAAATCAACCCCATTCGGAGGTTGCTGCTCTGGCTGTTTTTTTAGATCACTTTAATAAATTTAAATTTCCCAAATTTAAAGGTAAACTAAATGTAGTTCCTAATATAAAAGGAAAGAAAATATTTAAAAAGGAATAAGTATTAGTTATTTTATTAAGAGGTGAAATGATTGAATAAACTAATACTATTTTCAATTTTATTTGTATCTTTATTTCTAATTAGTTCTTGTGATGAATATCCTAAAGATCCACTATTGTCTGGAGGCTGCGGGGAGTGTACTCCTTGGGAAGATGGCACATGTGGTGCTGGAGAATGTGAAGAGTGGG
>JABIBT010000022.1 GCA_018652625.1 Candidatus Woesearchaeota archaeon
AAGTAAATCTTTCAGTCTCTCTCCGACCTCCTGGACAGAATTGACATAATTTGAAATACTGATTAAAGATTGTGAAACTATACTTGGACCCTTCTTTGAACTTTCTACTAATACTTCCATTGAACTCTCAACCAATGGACTCGGATAATCTTTTAATGCCCCTCTTTCTCTATCAAAAATTGCAGCCCTTAAACTCATTCCCAACTTTCTTAAATTATTATTTATTTTAGAAAACAATCCTCCAGTAGGGGTTCCAGTCATTGTTGAAGCAATATCTTTAAATGCACTTTCTGCTGGAATTCCATCACCAATTCTTGTTCCTAATTGAAATAAACTAGAAGAAAACTCTTTTTCTAACTTTTTAGTCTCCTCTCTTATCTTCAGTAAGTGTTTAGTTTTTGAAGAATAGTACGTACCCAAGCTCAGAGCTAAACCAAATGGTAAAGCAAAACTAAGTAGTAAAGCTCCTAAACCAAAAGGCCCATATACTTGCCCCCCTTTACTTTCAAATCCTAAGAAGGGCATATTTAAAAATTCAAAGTCAGGCATTATGTTAAAATAATAAATTAAAAAAGGACTAATTCCAATAATAAAAAATAATAAAAATATTAAAACAGGCAAAAATAAATTTCCTTTACTTTCTTCGTAACCTAACAAAGTTTCAGAATATCCAGATGGTCTTTTTGCTAATATATTTTTTCCAATATTATAAACAAGTAAAGGTAATAAGAGATTATACAAAATAGCTAGGTGATACCATTTAACTAAATCTCCCATGAAAGCACCCATTAGTGGGAATATAACTAGTCCCAATATTGGTAAAATAACCCCCAACATATGCAACATTGTTATAGGATTCTTTAGTTGATGAGCATATTTCATCATACCATGATATACTCCATCTAAAATAATTTTTAAAGATTTATCTAATAGACTAAGTCTTCTGTCTTCACTTGGTTCATATAAACTACTCTCTATTAAATGAAATGAATTAACAAAAGATAAATTATTATCTCTCCACAAAACCAAGTAATGATCCAAACTTTCTTTAACGGTAGTATATTTTCCAACTTCAACATCCCAAAATACTTTTCTCAAATCTAAAGCTATGGGGCCACCAATATGGTCTGAAGCAAACTTAACAGCATTTTCTAGGTTTGAAGTATGTCTCATATAGATAACAATATACAAAATACATAAAACAATTTGATCTCCTGCCTTAATTCTCCATTTATTCGCCAGGCTAATCGGAGTTTTAGTTAAAACAGGAATCATCATTAAAGATACTAAAAATAATATGGCCATCAAAAAGGCTAATCCTAAAATCTCGAAAACAAAAGAAATAATTGCAAGAATTAAAAAAAAGACCCCTGCCAATAAAGGATAAAATATTGCAAAGCTAGATACATCACTCAGACTTAAATTTAAATGGGTAATTTCTAAACTTTCTTCTAATTTTGGAATTACTTTATCATTGGGCTTAGTCTTAATAATTCTACCTGCAAATTGAGCAAACTTTTCATATCTAGTGGATGCTTTTGATAAAACCTCTCCCTTAAAAGTTTCATATTCTCTTGAAAATTCAGAATTCCTCTTGGGCTGTTCAACATCTCTTGAGATATTTTTCTCTAACTTAGAAGTATACTTCTTGATTAACCCATCTAATTCTTCTTTAGGAATGCGTTGCATAATTGCTTGCCTCTTTTTTTAACCATTCATTCCATCTAAACAATATTTTCTTACTATCTAGTTTTCTTTCTTTTTCCAAAACAACATCTGATATTTTATGAAAAGCATCATTAGCTAAAACAACAAAATCTGCTTCCAATAGTTCTGGTTTTTTAACTTTTTTTGAATACTCAACTAATTTTTCTTTAAGATCTGCCCTCAATTGAATATTATCCCAAACAGCATCCCAATCTCCTGCCCATTCTTTAACAGTTGATGCTATCTCTTTTATAATTTCAGAATCTCCATTTATTAAATTATCCGTTGGTTCTAATTCGTCAGTAATAGGATTATATTTCATCAGTTCTATAAATGCTCCCTCCTTAAGGGGATCATCTTCCCAATGTTTTCTAACTTCGGTTATACTCAAAACTCTCCTAATTTTATGTAATCCGTCTGGAGTTTTTATTGGATTAACAATAACAATAATATCTGTGGCTTTAAAACTGGTCCTAGGAACTCCCAAATCATTGACCACCCTATCATAAATTGAGTATGCACTTCCTCCATGGATAGTTCCAGCCACAACATTAGCTAACGCCCCAACTCTCATTGCTTCATATAATGCTAAAGCTTCTTTGCTTCTTACTTCTCCAACAATTAAACTGCTATCTCCTAATCTTAAACTTGTTCTAATTCCCTCTTCTGCAGCCAACTCGGTTCCTCCTTCAGAAAGTGCAGATCTAACTTTCATTGGTTGTATATTATAATTTAATTTTCTCAATGCTTTTACAGGCAATTCTAAGGTGTCTTCTACTGTAATTATTCTAAATTTCCTCATAATTTCAACCATAAAGCTGCCTAATAAAGAGGATTTACCAGAACTTCTAGTTCCGCCAACTAAAACGCTTCTAGATCCATCAATTAAAAAACTCAACAGTCCAGCACCCATTGGATTAATTGTTTTATTTTCAATAAATAAAGGCAAAGTCCACGGTTTATCCCTATGTCTTCTTAGGGCATATCCTAAACCCTCTGGATTTAGTGGTCTTCCAATAATTGCAACTCTAGCTCTTCCACCAGGGACAACCAGTTCTGTATCCAAAACTGGATTGGCTTGATCTAGAGGTCTACCAGAAATCATTCTAAACCTAGTTGCCCATGATTCGCCATCTACCGCACTCGGAATAATATTTGTAACACAATCATCATAATCTTGGTGAACTATAAAAATTGGAGTTTGTCCTATTGGACCATTTATAACAATATCTTGAATTTTTTCATCTTTTAATAAAACTTCTAATAATCCAAATCCTAC
>JABIBT010000023.1 GCA_018652625.1 Candidatus Woesearchaeota archaeon
CTGTTCTTTCTGAGAACCCTCTTAATTTAAGTTCTGTTTCTAGTTTCTTTAGCCAATTTTCCATAAATATGCCCCTTTTTAGGGTATTTTTAGTAGAAATAGTATATAAAAGTTCTCATAATGTATGTTAGGCGAAGTTTGATTATTTTTTAACTCCTCTTGCAAATATATCCCCTGCCTCTTTATGTTTTCCTTCTGGACCCATTTGAGGATATTCTCTAACTAATTTTATTCCCTTTTCTATATACTCATCAAAATTTTTCCTTTTGAGAAATATGTTCTTAAGTTTTAATTGAAGTTTCACAACATGAGGATAATTATGATTTGTGTAATATTCTGTATTCCATGGCCACCATTTTTTAACTTCTGGTGTTAAAGAAGTTAATGACCATGCAGCAATTTCTGCAAGCGCCCAAACTTGCCCATCAGATAATTTTTCATGAGAATAGTGTTTTTTATATATATGAAAGTAATGGGATAAAATCAGCTCATGTGCAGTGATCCTTCTCATAAAATAAGGACTTTCTTTCCAATGCCTGGCAATTGTGTTTGAATCTCCCCAATTGGATATGCCTGGGTTCACTGCTGAAATAATACATTTATATTTAGAATAAAACCATTTATGCCCTGTTTGTTTTTCAATATATTTCGAAAATTCATTATTAATCTCATCCCATGACTTTTGATAAAGCCTTTGGGATAATTTAAAATATCTTAGAGAGGATTTATACTGCTCATCTAAGTGTAATAAGTACTTTTTTGGATATTTCATCCATAATGTCATTTCCTTATCCTGTTTTTTATCTATAATGAAAATTAGTTTCATATCCATTGTTTAATAAAGAAATTTAAAAATCTACCGAAGTATTAAACTTTGATTTTTGCTTAAAGGTTTTAGTTATAGTTTCCTGCTCAAAAAGGGACTTGAGTAAATTTATAAAATTATATATGTTTTTTCATATGTTCATACCATAACGCTACTAAAAACGGTATAAATCCTATTACTATCCAATAAATTTGATGATACCAGGCACCAAAAACAACTAAAATAAATGATATAAGATAGAGTGCTAATGTCAAAGTATCTAATCCCTTGGATTTTTGTTTTTTTGTTGACTTTTTTCCGATTTTCTTTGTTTGTTTTTTTCTTGGCATTTTAACCTCTTTTATATAACATTTTTGAAAATCAAAGTATTTAAATCTTATTAAAAACAAAAAGTTTAATAAGTAGTTTATGCAAAAAAGTATAATGGTTTTTAATTTTTTGAAAAGAAGACGTGATATTGAAAAGAAGTTTTCTTATTTACACGATTCATTAAGTGATTCATTCTCGAAGATAAAGGAAGATATGCATGGGGTGGGAGAGTGGATAAAACATCTTGATGATACAAAGAATGATCACTACGAAAAATTGGAAGATGTTGACTCAAGATTAAGAGTTGTCGAAGAGTTTATGCATAATTTAACTGAACAGCGCCCTATGGAAAAGGTGTCCAAACAGCTGTCCAAACACAAACAAACAGCTGTCCGTCCAAAACAAACAGGTGGTGTGTCCAAACAGCTGTCCAAACAGTCAGAAGGTGTCCAAACAGACATAGAAAAGGGACTATTTAGTTTAACTGCAATGGAAAGAACAGTAGTTTGGAGTTTATTGAATACTGATTTATTGTTGAGTTATGGAGACATGGAAAGGATACTTGGAAAGGATCAATCTACAGTGAGAGGACAAATAAATAACATAAAAAGGAAGATACCTAGGCTGATTTTAGAGAAAAGTGAGGGCACAGGAAAGAAAAGATTCTACATAAATGAGGAAGAAAAGAGGGACATATTGATAAAATACATTGGAAAGAAGCAAAAAACTATCAAAAGTGAGAGTTAAATATCTAATTTTTTTGTAAAAAATGACCATTATAACGTTAAATAGAGTATAATTTAATCAAAAGTGAGAGAAGAATTAGAGGTATTGACGAAGATGTCCAGTTAATTGTGTTTGTGAGTAGTCTTTTTCACGTAAAGCAAGTAGATTCTCGAGCATTTTTAGGTTTCTGAACTCTTTTTTTATAGAGAGATATACCTTTCTATTTGGTGATTTCTGCTTTGTGAGAGGAATTTTTCTTAAAAGTAGGTCACTTACATAGTCCCTAATAGAACTTTGTGATATCATTAACTCCTTTGCTACCTCTGCATATGTTACTGGGTTATTTAATTCCTCTTCAAGACGATAAATAACCATGAAAACCTTAAATTGTGCTTCTGTAAGGCTCAGAAACCTTGAATTTAGGTCTTTTTTAAGTTGTTGTATATCATTTAAATTCTCTATTTTGTCTGTCTGTTGTCTGTCTGTTGTCTGTCTGTCTGTCGGAAGCTTGTCGTCGCAGTGTCGAAGCGGCACCCCTTCATTTCCTATGGAACTTTCTTGGGTTTTGGGCTTAGGAGGCTCTAGAACGTTAAATTCTTTGGTTTTGGGTATTTTGTGTTGCTTTTTATCATTTAATAATTGATTAAGAGTATTTTTGATCTCATCAAGACTTGACTCTAACCTATCAATTCGCATATTTAGGGCTGAGATCTCAGATTTTGCCCTTTGAAAAGAAATTCTAATATTGTCTTCAAACCCCATCTTCTTAAAATATGTGAGAATTAAACAATTTATAATAATTTATGTGTCGAAGCACTGTCGTCTGTCTGTCGGAAGTGTGTCGAAGTGAGAGAATATTTTTATTAGGCACTATATCAATTGTATGATATTCTGTGAGAACAACCCTCAGAACCCCAAAATATCAACTTTTAAACATATTTGTGAATATATTAACAAATGACTCATGATGAAGATTTATTCCTGCAGAAACAAAAGAATTCGCAAGCTGATGTATTATTTCTTTTTGATTTAAGTTTTGAGAATTAAAATTAATCAGATTATTTAAAGTGAGAGTACAAAGAAACCCTTCATTTAACTCTAAACAAACTTTCTTATTATTCTCTTTAACCTCGACGGTATTCAAATCTATTACAATACTATCTTTAACCAATTGATTATCTTTAAATTTAAAACCTACGTTAGTTAGTTCATTAATTATTGCTTCTTTTAGTGTCGAAGCAACTGTCTGTCTGTCGGCAGAGCTTAAAATTATCACCTTGCCAAGATAGCTAGTTGACTTTTGTCGAGATTGTTTCTTTTTTTTATTGTATCTGTTCTCCACAAGGTAAGCATATTCTTTTCCTCTAATTTTTTTCTTTCTAATAAACATAATTTAGAATAGAATAATTGATTTATAACTATTACTCATATACCGAGAATCTATCTGGCTCACACATTATTACCATAAGAATATCTTTATTTCTTTGCTTTACGTCCTCTAAAGTTATCAAATCTTGCTCAGATGCAATACAGTGCCGAAAGGGTTGAGAATGTAGTAGAATAATTGAATCTGTTGAACATGATTTAAACGTAACGTGATTGTATGTTTGTGTTATCATTTCTGGTTGGTAGATCTCATCTATAATATAATCATTGCTTATTTCTCCTTTTAGACATACTACCATCTCTACTGATTTATCCTTATCATAATATCCTTGTAATTCTTCGTAAGTATTTTGGGTAAATATTATTGAAAAATCATCTAAAACTATTGATTCGTTTTGAGCTACGTGGGACTCAGATAAACTTGCTATAATTGGAAAAAGTGGGTAACTAGCCAGAAAGTATGATGTAACTAAAAAGAGCAATATTAATCCAACAACCATAATGAGAAATTTCTTCCATTTTGGTTCTTCTTCAAAAAATTCTTCTTTAATCATAAGTGTAATTGTTCACGTATTATTTTTATATGTTTCTTTCTTATGTAATGTAAAACAACCCCGGAGATTAATAGTATTGATCCTCCAATTATTAGCCTAATATTCAATATTTCATTTAGTAAAATTACTGCAAAAAGTATTGATGATAATGGAACCGTTAGAGTGTTTATTATTGAAATCGTGTCTACATGTAACCTTTTTATTGCAATGGCTAATAAAGTGTATGGAATGGCTGTGCTAGCAACTCCTAATACTACCAAAAATGGCAAAACTTTTGAAAAATTATCTCCTATTCCTCCTACAAATAGAAAGGGCAATGAAAAGATTGTTGCAAATAAAAAGAACCACAAAATTGAACCTATTGTATGTGTTCTTTCTTCTGACCTCATAAATACTAATAATAATGCATAAGCCACTCCATTAAATAATGCAATGAGGTTACCAATAAAAAAAGTACTATTGAAATTAAATGGATTAATGATAGATAGGCCAATTATTGCTATGACTATTGCTATTTTTTGATTAAACTTTAATTTCTCTTTTAGAAATATAAAGGCAAATATGGCAACAAATACTACTGCAAAACTTGCTATTAGAACTACATTGGATACTGGTGCGTAATTCAATGCAAGTATATAGGTTGCAAAGGTTATTGATAATAATAGTCCCGCTAGGATATAGTGAGGAAAATCTTTGAGTTTTACTTTAAATGTTGTTTTGTCTATAAATGGTATGAAAATCAATAAAAAGATAAATGCGAAAAGGATTCTAAAAAAGTTGATTGTTAGTGGGTGCATATCACTTATTACTGATTTTACAGTAACTCCTATTAGTCCTATAAGAATTCCTGAAATCACTATGGTTAATTTTGTTTTCATAGTTATCTTTTTATCATTAGGTTTTTAAATTTGACTGTTTATTTAAAGATAATGAATAAGAAAAAATACTTTTTAGAAATTTTCAAGAAAGCTGAAAAGAAATATGGAAATAATCCAAAAAGGCTTGCTGCTGAAGGGTGGCATTCTAATTGGAAGACCTTAGTTGGAATAATTATGTCTGCTCAAAGTAGAGATGAAACTACTATCCAGATTGCTAAAAATTTATTTAAAAAATATACAAAATTAATAGATCTTGCTGAAGCTAATCTTTCTGATGTAAAAAAAGTATTTAGAAGTCTAAATTATAATAATACAAAAGCAAAAAATGTTATTAATACATCTAAAATAATTTTAAAGGATTATAAAGGAAGAGTTCCAAATACCTTGGATGAATTAATAAAGTTGCCTGGTGTTGGCAGAAAAACTGCAAACTTGGTTTTGGGTGAAGTTTATGGGAAAGAAGCTATTTGTATAGACACCCATTGCCACCGGATTTCAAATGTTTTAGGTTTAGTGAAAACAAAAACCCCTTATGAAACAGAATTAGAATTACAAAGAATTGCTCCTAAAAGGTATTGGAATAAAATTAATAGATTATTTGTATTGTGGGGGAAGGATGTCCCTGGAAGAGATAAACAAAGATTGATAGGTTATCTAAAAAAATAATTTGTCACTTCATTAGTCAAAACAACTTTTTACTCTTTGAGTGGTATCGGGTTACAATATATAGATGAAAACTGTTATAATAAAGTTAGAGAATATATATAAATGAAACACACGAAATACTTATTACAGTGAACAAAGAGATAAAGATTTTAAAGATAATGAAGGAAGAGAGATGTGATTGGGAAGAAGCACAAAAGCGTCAAAAAGAAAGAAAAGAATTGAAAGAGTTTTTTTAATTAAGTTTTGCCATTGGTAATTTTATGTTTGGTGGCAAATTTACGTCCTGGCTTAGCATTAATGATTTAATATTACATTTTGCTAGAATTGCATTTATTACCTGCGCAGATAGCTCTTTTGGGAGACCTTTGTTCTTTTTCCAAATTTTAGATATATCATCTATTTTTTTTGGTTCATCCATATAGAGAATATGCCCATTTATTTGGATTCCTCCAATTTTTGGTTCATATGCCACCTTAAACTCAAAACTGATTTTTAGAATATCTTCTGAATTAGTTAAAGATAATTTCTCTTGTTCTACTGAACTTATTTTAATGTTGTTTTTTATTTCTAATTTACCTGTTATCTTATTATCTTTCTTTGCACCGATTTTATCAAAGTTTAATCCTATTATGGGCATTATGCATCACCAAGATAAAGGACCCATGGTTCATTTATAAGTGTTTCTACATTTCTTCTGGAGAATTTATTCCTAAAAGATATAATCCGGAAGACAATATTTGTTTAGTACAAAAAACTAGAAGTAATCTTGCTTTCTCTAAATCCTTATCTTCTGATATGCAAGGACAATTATGATAAAAGTCACTAAAAAGATGAGAAATTCTCAATAGGTACTGTGCAACTATGTTTGGTTTATGTTGCTCTGCAGCATTCTTTGTTATTTCTGGAAATAATGCCAATTTAGAAATTAGGTTTTGTTCTTCTTTTTTTGATAATAATCTATAATTTATTTTATCTGAAATTTTCTCTTTAGATTTTTTAAGTATTGAACTTGCTCTGGTGTGTGCATATTGTATGTATGGTCCAGTATCTCCTTCGAAGCAAATTGATTTTTTTATATCAAATGTTATCTCTTTGTTTGTATCTGGAAGGACCATATCAAATCTTATTGCTGCTGAAAATATATCCTCTTTTATTTTCTGTTTTTCTGATTTAGATTTATTGTTATGCCTTTTATTTATTTCTTCATCTAGTAGTTTGAACAATTTTCTCTTTAGATCTTTATATAAAACAATATTTCCCGATCTTGAAGACATGCTACCCTCTGGTAAATTGACTAATCCGTATGAAAGATGATAACACTTTTTTGATTGTTTATACCCATATAACTCTAGCAACTTGAAGAGTTGTTGAAAGTGCAGTTTTTGTTCACTTCCTACAACATATACTGAACTATCTAATTTGAATTTGTTGATCCTATCTATAGCCATTGAAAGATCTTTTGTTATATACATCGAGGTTCCATCTGATCTTGTTAAAATTAATGTATTAAGTTTATACTTTTCCAAATCTGCTATTATTGCTCCTTCATCAAGTTTTGCTACTTTCTTTTTTATGAGGTTGTTGACAATTTTTTTTCCAGTATCTAAATAATCAGAATCATAATATATTTTTGAGAATGTAATGTTTAAATCTTTGTAAATATTGTTGAAATGTTCCTCACTCCAACTAAGACCTTGTTTGAATGCCTTTGTATATTTTTTATCTTTTTCTTCCAGTTTTTTATGAATTATACTAAATTCTTCTTCTTTTCCTTTTATTGATGCTTGTGAGTATATCTTCCCTAACCACTCTCCTAAATCCTTATCTTCTGGTTTTGAAACTTTAAGATTTTCTAAACCCCATAAACATTTAGCAACATGTTTTCCCGTATCATTATAATAATTAACAGGTATTACTTTGTTTCCTTGAAATTTCAATAATCTAGAAATGCTTTCTCCTAAAACTGTGTTTCTTAAGTGCCCTATATGAAACCCCTTAAATGGATTAGGATTTGAAAATTCTATCATTATCTTTTCTTTTTTATTTCCTTTTCCATAATTTTCTTTTTCTTTAAATATTTCTTTGATAATGTGTTTTCTATTTAGATATATATTCAAATAGGGCCCAACTGCTTTTGTTTTTTCAATTATTGAAGGAAATTTTTTGCTTTCTAATTTTTTGGCTATTTCTATTGGAGATTTTTTTAGTTTTTTACTAAGAATAAAGCAAGGGAGAGCATAGTCTCCTAAACTTTCATTTGGAGGCAATTCTAGCACGTTTTCATCTAACTTTTCCTTTATTTCTTTATTTAGTGCTAAGATTACTTTTTTTTTGTAATTCATTATTTTAGAATTATTTAAACTTCCTTAAGAAGTTTTTGTTTTTTCTTAAATCTAAGGTATGTTGTAAAACTTCTTTTATATTTGTTACAGGGATTATTTTTATTTTTGCTTTTTTCTCTTCTGGAAGACTTATATCCTTTTCATTAGCTTTTGGAATTACTACTTGTTTTAATCCTGCTTCTATTGCCGCCTCTACTTTTGAGTTAACTCCTCCTACTGCTAAAACATCTCCTCTAACAGAAAGTGAACCGGTCATAGCCGTATCTTGTCTTATAGGTATTTTTTTTAAAGCTGATATTATTGCTGTAGCAACTGCAATAGATGCCGAATCTCCTTCAACTCCTTCATGTGTTTGCAAAAATTGAACATAAATATCATATTTTTCTTTTATATCTTCACCAAAATATTTCATGATAATTGCTGAAACATTTTTTATTGCCTCTTTTGCTATGTTTCCTAAGGAGCCTGTTGCTATGAATTCTGCCTTTTTTCCTCCAGGGGTTATTTCTGACTCTATTGGAAGTATTAGCCCTGAAAAATGAGGAGAAGTACCTAAAACTGCTAACCCATTGACCCTTCCAATAATGGATCCTTTTGTTTTTATTATTTCATACTCTTTTTTATTTTTTATATATTTGTCTGCCAGTTGATGTTCTAGAGTTTTTGAATATTCTTTTGCCTTGATTATGTGTTTTGGTTCTACTAGTTTTGAATTTTCCTCAACTGCCACATCTCCTGCCGCTCTTACTAGTCCTCCTAAATCTCTTAAGTGCAATGTTAATCTATTTGCTTTATTTGATCTACGTTTTGCTTCATTTATTATTTCTTTTATTGCATTACTTGAGAAAGGAGGTATTTTTCCATCTTTTTTTATTTCTTGGGCAACAAAAATAGCAATCTTTTTTCTATTCTCTAAATTATCAGGCATATCATTATTCATATAAACTTCATAACCATATCCTCTTATTCTAGATCTTAAAGCAGGATGCATAGCTTGGACTGTTTCTAGATTTCCAGCAGCTACTAAAATAAAATCACATGGAACTGGTTCTGTTCTTACCATTGCTCCAGCTGATCTTTCTGATTGGCCAGTTATTGAATATTTTTTTTCTTGTAATGCTGTCAATAATTCTTGTTGTGTTTCTGGTCTTAGTGTGGCAATTTCATCAATGAATAAAACTCCTTTGTTTGCCCTATGTATTATTCCTGGAACTACTCTTTCGTGTGCAGGAGTACCTAGCCCTCCCGATTGAAAAGGATCATGTAAAACATCTCCTAATAAGGCTCCAGCATGTGCTCCTGTAGCTTCTAAGAAAGGAGGTTGTATTGTATTTTTGTGATTTATAATTAATTTAGGTAATCCCTTTTCACTTGATTTCATTTTTTTACTTAAATTGAAAAATATAACAAAAATTGCTAATAAAATCATAGATCCTATCAATGATGCTGCTCCCATTATATCTCCATATTGATTTCTAATCCACCAAGGAGAAAGAATTGTTAAAATTATGATAATAATAAAAAATATATTTTTACTTTTTAATGATGTCATTTGCTCTAATCTAAGATTATTTATTATTTCTTTTCCTTTTCCTGGAAAAACTGATTGTATTTTTGGAACATTTTCATCTTCTGGATTATTTAAAGAAATAATATCTTTCAGATTCTCTTTGGGTAATAATTCAGCCAAAGCTTGGCCAAGCATAGATTTTCCAGTTCCTGGTTCTCCTATTAATAACACGTGCCTTCTTTGTTTTGCTGCTTTTTTTACTACTTCTAAAGCTTTTTCTTGCCCTATAACTTGATCATATGTCTTTTTATGAACTTTTATATCTTTTGTAGATTTTAATATTTTAGACATTTTAAATAAATAAAAGAGAATAAAAAAATTAAATAATATCTTCTTCTGATACAACTACAAAATCCCCAATGGCGATAACTGCACTATAGGGTATTAAGATGTTGCCTTCTTCATCCCTCTCTAAATCCAAACCATTTGCTAAAGAAGTTGGATTTTTTAATTCTAATTGCAATAATTCACCTGTTTTTGTTTCAAAATGAAGATTTCCCAATTCTCCGAATCTTCTTCCAGTTTTACTTACAATTGTTTTTCCTAGAAGCTGTTTTGAATATCTTTTATCATTATTTGTCATCTTGAAGGGCCTCCAATGAAATAGGAAGTGATGTGTTCTTTATAAAATTTTCTTAATCATTCTTTATTCATTATTTTTTCTTTAATGTCCATAAAAAATGATTTGGCATTCTCTTTGACATCAATAATTAAGGGTTTTTCATTAACTTCTTCAATTATAGATGCTCCAGTTTGTATATACTCATTATCTGTGTTTTTAATTACTTCTTGATCTAATGTACTTAATACTGAAAAAAAGACAATTAGTCCTATTATTAAAATTATTATAAATTTAAGTATTGTTCTTGTAAATATGTGTTTTGATACCTCTATAAGAATTATACCTACTATCAAAATTATTCCTATCAGTAAGATATCCATAAATGAATTATTAAATTAAGAGTATATAAAACTTATCAATTATTATTGTTGACCCCCTCACCTATATTTCTATTGGAGTTATATTTTTTTACAAAAATTGAAATATTTCTAATGGAGTTATATTTTTTATTAATTTTATAATTATATTATTTATTATAATAATTATATTATTATTATTATTTTATTAATTACTTATATTTTATTATTAGAGGTTCTGAAACATTGAAATTTGAATTTTTTAATTTAATTTTCTTTTTTAAGTTTTATTATATTATATTATATTATTATATAATATATATAATGTATAGTATATAATAATAGATAATTCTATAGGAAATGAAGGGCAAAATTTTTTTATTTTTTTATTTTTTTATTTCCATACGAAATATAGGTCTGTGTCTCTATTTTTAAGTATAATAATATTTATAACTTATATAATTGTAATTTGAATTAAAAATGGTAAAATCTGATATAAATAAATTTTTTGAGAATTATTTAGAAAAAAAAGGTTTGTTTGAAGATAAGAAAGTATTACAATCTAGTTATACCCCTAATAATATTCCTCATAGAGAGAAAGAAATAAAAGAAATTGCAAGTATGATGGCACCTGCATTAAGAGAGGAAAAACCATCTAATCTGTTTTTATATGGTAAAACTGGCACAGGAAAGACCCTTTCAGTTTTACATGTAAAAGAAAAACTGGAGAAAGTTTCTACATCTAAAAAAGTTGGTTTGAAAATATTTTATCTTAATTGTAAATTGAAGAAAGTAGCAGATACTGAATATAGATTAATTGCAACTTTAGCTAGACAATTTGGACAAAATGTTCCAATTACTGGACTTCCTACTGATGAAATATATAGAATTTTTATAGAGAGTATAGATAAAGAAAGCAAAAATATAATATTAATATTAGATGAAATAGACCAATTAGTAAAAAAGGCAGGAGATGAAATATTATATAATCTTACAAGGTTAAATTCTGAGTTGAAAAACACACAAATAACTTTTGTTGGAATTTCTAATGATTTGAGATTTGCAAATGACTTAGATCCAAGAGTTAAATCTTCTTTAACTGAAGAAGATATAAATTTTCCTTCATATAATGCTTTACAGTTACAAGATATATTAAATGAAAGATCTAAAAAAGCATTTAGGGAAAAAACTATTGAACAAGGTGCAATTGAAAAATGTGCTGCATTAGCTGCTAGGGAACATGGAGATGCTAGAAGAGCATTAGATTTATTGAGAGTTGCCGGAGAACTTGCCGAGAGAGAAAATTCTGAAAAATTATTAATAAAACACATTGATAAAGCAGAAGAAAAAATAGAAAGGGATTTGATATCTGATGTAGTAAGTACATTGCCCAAACAATCACAATTAGTACTTTTATCAACTTTTAATTTGCATGATAAAATGAATTCTAAAATATTTACTGGTGATGTTTATAACTTGTACAAAAAATTATCCTCTGATGTTGGTCTAAAACCATTAACACAAAGAAGAATGTCTGATTTGATTGCTGAACTAGATATGCTTGGAATAATTAATGCTAGGGTAATAAGTAAAGGAAGATATGGAAGAACTAGAGAAATAAGTATGACCATACCTGATTCTGAGATCCCTGATATAAAGGAGGGTCTTACGAAATGGTTGAATCTATAAAACCAATTATTAAATTATTTTTAGACAAAGGATACTTGATAACTCCAGATATAATAGAAAAATCTGAAATGGAGATTAATTTTTTTGAAAATAATTTAAAAAATAATGAAAGTGGCGAATTGTTAATATTTAATGAAAATATGTTAAAAGAATTATTGAAAAAAAAAGACAAATTGATGGTTAAAGAAGAAAAATTAGTAGATGAAATTGAAATAGAAAACAAAGGAATAAAAATTATAGATAGTTATGATAAAATTTATGGTAAATTGAGTGTTCAAAATTTTACAATGCACTATCAAAAAAGATATGACCATTTGAAAAGAATATTACAATCTAGAAATGAATTATTGGCATTGTTGTCAATTAATCGTATTTTATCAAAAAAAGATAGAGAAAGTGTTTCTACTATTGGGATGGTATTTGAGAAAAACTATACAAAAAATAATAATTTAATATTAAATATAGAAGATAATACTGGAAACATAAATGTTTTAATTAATAACAATAAGAAAGAATTATTTGAAAAAGCTAAAGATATAGTACTTGATGAAACTATCGGAATAAAAGGAGCCAATGGGGATAAAATTATATTTGCCGATGAGATTTTTTTCCCCGATATTTCTCAAAATGAACCCATAAAAAAGTCTCCAAATGAAGAATACTTAGCGGTAATATCTGATCTTCACATAGGATCTGAACTTTTTTTAGAAGAAGAGTTTTTGAGATTTATTGAATGGATAAATGGAAAAAGCGGAAATAAAGATCAAAAAGAGATTTCTCAAAAAATAAAATATCTTTTAGTTGTAGGAGATATAGTTGATGGAGTAGGTATCTATCCAAATCAAGATGATGAACAAAATATACCCGATATTGTTTTGCAATATGATAAAGCAGCAGAATTACTTAAACTAATTAGAAAAGATGTAAACATTATAATTTGTCCTGGGAACCATGATGCGGTTAGATTAGCTGAACCGCAACCCATTCTTGATAAAAATACGGCAAAATCCTTATATGGAATTGATAATATTTTTTTAGTTAGTAATCCTTCTTCAGTAAATATTGGTGCCGATGAATCTTTTGAAGGTTTTGAAGTGTTATTATATCATGGGTATAGTTATGATGATTATTCAGCTAATGTTGAAAGTATAAGATTTTCTGGAGCTACCGTATCAGATAGGACCAATATGGTTATGAAATTTTTATTACAAAAAAGACATTTGGCACCCACACACGGATCTTCATTATTTATCCCAGATTCTGATGCAGATGATTTAATTATAAAAAATGTACCTGATTTTTTTGTTTCTGGTCATATCCATAAAGCAAATGTTACCCAATATGGAAAGGTTACAAAGATTGCAGGAAGCTGCTGGCAATCAATAACCCCCTTTCAAATAAAAGTAGGGCATAGTCCTGAACCCGGAAGAGTTCCTATTATAAATCTTAAAACAAGAGATACAAAAATTTTGAAATTTGCAGAATAAAATGGAAATGAGCATAAATATTAAAAATTATTTTGAAGAAATTAATAATCAAGTTAAAGCAGCATATGATTTTTCTAATAATTCAAAAAAAATAGGAATAGATCCTTCTGATAAAGTTGAAATTATGCTTGCTAAAAATATGGCAGAACGTATTGAAGGACTTATCAGTTTTGCTGCTCCACAAATAATAGGAAAAGGAATGCCAAATAGACTATTTGAATTAGAAAAAGAATATGGTAAACTTGATTGGAGAGTAGGATTATGTATTGCTTTGGAAGTTGCTCAAGAAAAATTTTGTAAATTTAAAGATAAAAAAGAAGCTATGGAGGTGGGTATAAGAGTAGGATTAGCCTATATAACCCTAGGAGTAGTATCTAGTCCACTTGAAGGCTTTTTGGGAATTGAGATAAAAAAAAGAAGAGATGGGAAAGAATATTTTGCTATGAGGTTTGGTGGACCAATTAGGAGTGCAGGAGGAACAGCTGCGTCTGTGGGAGTTTTAATTGCTGATTATATAAGAAAAAAAATGGGTTATGAAAAATATGATCCAAGTGAACAGGAAATAAAAAGAGCATTTACAGAAGTTAGAGATTTTCATGAAAGAGTAACTAATTTACAGTATTATCCCTCTGAGGAAGAAATAGAATTTTTGGCTTCACATATACCTATACAAATAGATGGAGATCCATCTGAAAAATATGAAGTATCTAATTATAAAGATTTGGATAGAATTGGAACAAATATTCTTAGAAATGGATTTTGTTTGGTAATGGCAGAGTGTTTGGCTCAAAAAGCTCCAAAACTGTTTAAACAAATAGATAAGTGGGGGAAGGATTTTGATTTGAATGATTGGATGTTTATGAAAGAATTTGTAACTCTTCAAAAAGAAATAAAGGCAAGAGGAGAAAGCAAATCTAAAAACAAATCTAATGAAAAAATAAAACCAGACCATACATTTATTAAAGATTTAGTTGCAGGAAGACCCGTTCTTACATATCCTATGCGACCAGGAGGATTTAGATTAAGATATGGGAGAGGTAGAACTACAGGGTTAAGTTCTACGGCAATTAATCCGCTAACAATGAAAGTTTTAAATGGCTTTATTGCGATTGGTACTCAACTAAAAATGGAAAGACCAGGAAAGGGCACAATTTTGAGTTCTTGTGATTCTATTGAAGGGCCAATTGTGAAACTAAAAAATGGTAATGTTTTATTTGTTAATGAAGAAAATTATGAAGAAAATAAAAATAACATAGAGGAAATACTCTTTTTAGGAGATCTTCTTATTTCTTATGGGGATTTTTTTAATAGAGCACACATTTTAGTTGCACCTGGATATTGTGAAGAATGGTGGTTTAATGAATTAAAAAAAGAGTGTAAGTCTCCCGAAGAATTATCTAAACTTGTGGGTATAGATTTTCCCCTAATAAAAAAACTATTTCAAAACCCGATGGGAGATATTCTTTCTGCAGAAGAGTCTTATAAAATTTCTAAAAAGCTAAATATCCCCTTACACCCAAAATATACGTTTCATTGGACTGCACTTAATGAGATGAAATTTCTGTCTTTATTGGATTGGTTAAATCGGGCAGTTATAAAAAAGAATGAAAATAATAAAATCATTTTACCACTTTCATATGAATCTAAAGATAAAAATATAAAACTAAAAAGAATATTGGAGGAAATAGGAATACCCCATAAAGTTGTTTCTAAAGAACATGTTATAATTGAAGGAGATTGGGCCGTAGGATTTATGATTTCTTTGGGTTTTTATAAAGAAGATATAGAATTACCTAAACTTGTTTCTTCTGTAAAGGAAGGAAAAGATATTTTGAAAGTTATAAATAAATTCTCAGAATTAAAAATAAAAGATAAATCTGGACTATTTATTGGTGCTAGGATGGGAAGACCAGAAAAAGCAAAGATGCGTAAATTGACAGGAAGTCCCCATGGTCTCTTTCCTGTTGGAGAAGAAGGTGGAAGATTGAGATCTTTTCAATCTGCTTTAAGTTACGGAAAAATTACTGCAGAATTTCCAGTTTATTATTGTGATAAATGTAAAGATAATTCTGTTTATGGTGTTTGTCATAGATGTGGAGAAAAGACTAAAAAACAGGATGAAGATGAAAAAAGCTATGAGACTCTTAGTATTAATATAAATGAATATTTTGACTCGGTAAGAAAAGAATTGGATATTTTTGAGTTGCCCGCGTTGATTAAAGGGATCAGGGGAACTTCAAATAGGGACCACACTCCAGAATATTTGGGAAAGGCAGTTTTAAGGGCCGCCCATAATTTATATGTGAATAAAGATGGAACGACTAGATATGATATGACTGAAATGGCAATTACTCATTTTAAACCTAAAGAAATTTTTACCTCTATTGAAAAATTAAAATCCCTTGGATATGATAAAGATATTTATGGAGAAGAACTAATTACTGAAGAACAGATTTTGGAAATTCTTCCACAGGATGTCATTTTACCTGCAAATGAAGATTCGAAAGAAGAAGGGGCGGATTCGATTTTTTTGAGGTGTGCTAATTTTATTGATGATTTATTGGAAAAAGTATACAAGCAAGAGAGGTATTATAATTTGAAATCAAGAAAAGATTTAATTGGACAACTAATTATTAGTTTAGCTCCCCATACTTCTGCAGGAATAATTGGTAGAATAATTGGATTTTCAAAAACTCAAGGATGTTATGCTCACCCACTTTGGCATTCTGCACAAAGAAGAGATTGTGATGGAGATGAAAATGGAATTATGTTACTTATGGATGGATTTTTGAATTTCTCTAGAAGTTTTTTACCTGCACATAGAGGATCTACACAAGATGCATGTTTAGTTTTGACGACAAATTTAGTGCCTAGTGAAGTTGATGATATGGCTTTTGATGTAGATGTAGCTTGGGAATACCCTCTGGAATTCTATAAAGCTTGTGAAGAAAATAAAATGCCATGGGGGGTAAAGATAGATAACGTTGCCAATAATTTGGGCACCGAAAAACAATTTGAAAAGTATGGTTTTACCCACAACACCTCAAACTTAAATGATGGAGTTACGTATAGTAGCTATAAATCCTTGCCAACTATGCAAGAAAAGGTTTTAGGCCAAATGAATCTGGCAGAAAAAATCAGAGCAGTTGATATGGCAGGTGTTGCTTCGTTGATTATTGAAAAACATTTTATTAGAGATATAAAAGGAAATTTGAGAAAATTTAGTATGCAACAATTTAGATGTGTTGAATGTAATACAAAGTATAGAAGGCCACCTCTGCTTGGAAAATGTTTGAAATGTGGAGGAAGATTAATATTTACAATATCGGAAGGATCAGTTATAAAATATTTAGAACCCTCTTTAAGTTTAGCAAGAAAATATGATTTGCCATCATATTTAATACAAACTTTGGAGTTGACAAAACAAAGAATAGAAAGCGTTTTTGGAAAAGATCCTGAGAGACAAGAAGATCTACAAAAATGGTTTGGTTAAGAAAATATAATATTGAACTTTTTAGTTTATTAATATATCGTTAGATTAAAGTTCATATTTTATCTTCTAAATATATAAAAATAGTAAAAGGCATATTCTTTTTTTTAATGGAAAACATTAAATCATTTAGTTATATAACCGAACGGTTGCGTTCTTTTTTCCAAGGCAGGATGGAGTTTGTTGAAGTTCCTGCGCAATCGAGACTTTCTATCTTGGCAGCATGTGAAGATCCAAGTACAATTTCCCCATTTATTTTTGGTGGAGTAAAATATCCTTTACCACAAACCGGCCAAATGTGGTTAGAGTATGAATTGTTGAAGAATCCAGATATTTCTGGAGTTTTTTGCCAAACAACCAGTTATAGAGACGAACCTAATCCAAAGCCAGGAAGACACGACAAGGTATTTCCAATGTTTGAATTTGAAGCTAGAGGAGATATGGAAGATTTGAAGAAATTGGAAAGCGAACTTCTAATACATTTAGGATTTCCTAAACCTGTGACCGTGGATTATGAAGAAATGTGTGAAAAATATAAGGTAAATGAAGTTGATGATGAGTGTGAAGAAAGGATAGGAAAAGATTATGGAACCAGCGTTATTTTGGAAAGATTTCCTCTGAGATCCCATCCTTTTTGGAATATGAAACATCATGAAGATGGAATATTTAATAAAGTGGATATTTTGCTTCATGGTATGGAAACCACGGGTGGTGCCGAGAGGTCTACTAATGTAGATGAAATGAGAGAAAACTTTCTCAGTATCTCTGATGGAGAGTATAGCAAACTTTTATTTGATAAGTTTGGTGAAAAGAGAGTAATGGAAGAGTTAGAAGATTATTTGTCTTTACCTATGTTTCCTAGATTTGGAACTGGAATCGGAATAACTAGGCTAGAGAGGGCCATGAACTTGTCTGGATTGCTAAAATAAAGAATTAACCGTCTGGGTTACAAATTACATTGGAAGAATTTGTATCATTACAACCATGTGAACAAGACTCAGTTGATTCAGATCCGGTAATTTCATTACAAAACGAATTTAACTCGCCCGGATTGAAACAAGTAGGGATTATTATTTCCCTCCAGATTTCATCTTCTACACAATAATAAGTGGTTGTAGTTGTCCCGTTACATTCGCTATCGAAATAACATAAAACTTCTGTGGAGGTAGTTGTATTTGTTTGATTTACTTCTGTTGTATTTGTTTGATTGATTTCAAGGTTTTCTGTTTGATTTATTTCTTCAGTATTGTTTAAATTTATTGTTTCATTTTCTTCTTCTGTATCTAGTATCTCTAGTTCTGAATCATCACCATCACACCCGCTAAGTAGAATTGTTGTTAATAATAGTAAAATCAATATTTTTTTCATATTTATTTACATATTTTTTCTTTTTTAAATTTTTGTATTTATAATAAAAAGTATAAAATAACAGGTAAAAGTAAACAGCCCATTAGGTGATTCCTTCCTATCCCTAATTTTGCAGGTAATATACCTAATGCTGTCGAAACTACCAAAATTAGTAAACCTATAAAATTGCTAGATAAAAAGAAGACCATTATTATGATTAAAAATATTATTGATAAAATTAATTTTTTATAATTTACTTTTGATAAAATTTTAGAGAAGATTTTAGTTATTTTTATTGTTAGAAACACCGCTATACTTCCTGCTACTAACGAGGCTGCGAAAAATAACAATAAGTCTTGTAGGGTTACAATTTCGACTATTTTTGATATCGTTACTATTGCACCATTTCTTGCTTTATCTAATAAGAACAATGCAATTAAACTTAAAACCATATTTATAGTGTTTAATCCTCCTATTAAAATTAAGAAACCTTCATTTGTTATTTTTTTATAAAATTCTGAACCAATTATTGCTGCTTGTGCTGGACCTAATCCTGGAAGAAATGAGCAAAGGCTTCCTGCAACAAGAGAAGAACCCATTATTTTTGTTAGTTCTTTCTTACTTATTTTTGGAAAAGTAATTTTCTGTAAAGGAATTTTTGTTTTATCTGAAAGACTAATTACTAAAGTACTTGTTCCGAATAAACCAGACAATAAAGGAAAAAGTGGATTTTTTAAATTTGGAAGATTTAGTGTTGCTATGCCAAGAATACCAGATAAAAGAAATAATGTGAGTGCCCACAATCTAGACTTTTTTTCTCTGAATATCAAAAAAGAAGAAGCAAAAATTAATATAAATGACATAATTTGCTGTAAAAATGGATAAATAAATTCTATAATTTTCCCAATAGGGAATGCTAAAATTATGGTTAGAATTAATGCAAAAAAACTACCTATTAAAGTAAGCATAACGGCTTCGTATCCTCGTCCCTCTAAGAGCATTTTATGTCCTGGTAAAACCGAGAGAGCAGTGTCTGCTTCTGGGGCACCTAAAAAAATAGATGGAATTGTATCTAGAAAACTATGGGTTATGGACATTGATATTATGAATACAGCTATTATAATTGGAGATGTTATGTTTAGTAAGTATGCTGACAGACTTAAAACAATCAAAGAAATGAGATTTATGTGGACTCCTGGTATCAATCCCGTGAAGATTCCAAAAAGGCATCCCAGGAAAATTGCTATTATTATTTCTATGAACATGTTATGCCACTTTGATTTGATCAGCTATTATTTCTAGCTGGTCTTTATACTCCGTTATTGTTCCAATCACCTCTACTCTTTGATTTTTTTCTAATGGAATTTCTTCTTCATTCTTGAATAACATTACTGTGATTGTCCCAGTATCATCTTCTAAGTTTAAAATTATTAATCCTGGAGAATCGCCTATTGTTTTTATTTCTCCAATAATTCTCACTTTTTCTTCTATACTTTCCTTAGTGAGATCTGAAATTTTAGATAATTCTATTGAACTAGTTTCTGAGATGAATAATATTGCTAGGATTCCAAGAATAGAAAATAATAGTGAACATTTTAATAATGTGTTTTCATTCATTTAGAAAGGGGAATTTAGTTTGTGTTAAATATCTTTCTTTTTTAGAACCTCTTTGATAAATGAGTAAATATATTTAAAAGATGTCTCTCTTTTTGAATCTAAAATGAATACGTGGTAAGAATCTTTTATAAAATATAATTTTTTTAACTTTGAACCTAGATTTTCATAAATATATTTAGCATTTGACTTTCCAAACTGCCAATCATTATCTGATTGTATAACTATTGTAGGGGTTTTTATGGAAGGCAAAATCTCCCTTGTTTTTTTGGTTAATTCATATGCGTCCTTTAGGTTTCCTATTGGAAGAACTTTATAGTGTACTTTTTCTTCCATTATTTCTTTGTGATGTTTTAAATGAGACTTTCTCATGGTCTGTTTAATTCTTTTAAGAATTGGAAAGGAAGGTACGAATAGTCTAATTTTTAATTCTCTACTAAAATAAGCTGGCATGGCCAGTAAAATTAATCCAGAAGGTTTGCAACTTTTTTCTAGAATTGCAGCTATATTTCCTCCAAGAGAACTCCCTCCTATGAAGGTAGTATCACAGTGTTTTTTAAGTTCTATGTGTGCTTTTTTTGCAGAGTTTATCCAATCCTCAGAGCTAGTCTTTAACATTACTTCCGGAGATCTCCCATGTCCTGCTAATAAAGGGGCCATAACAGATATATTTTTACTGGCCAAATATTTTGCTAAGTATCCTAATTCTTGAGGAGTACTTGTAAATCCATGTATTAACAATACTCCTATCTTACCTCTTTTATAAAAAAATGGCTCCCCTCCCTTCATTATTTTTCGTGATTTTATATTATTTGATTTTTTCACTTTTCTGTATGCTATCATAACTAACATTAGAGGTAGTAAAATTATTGTTAGAATGGCTGCTATGATATAACTTGTAGATACAATAAGGATAGATTTTAATTTTTCTTTCATTAAGTTTTATTGTTTATTTTTTATTTAATAATTTTTCCTTTCTAAAAGAGGAATATTTATATATTAAATGCAATTTTCCATTTTAACTTATGATTTCAATCAGAAAAAAAGAGGGTGATGTGACTAGTTATCTTTCTGAGGACAATAAGAAGCTAAGAGATATGGTTTCTCAATTAAAGAGAGAACTAGATATGATGAAGGAACCTCCCTTACTTGTTTGCGATGTTTTGAAAGTAGTTGATAAAAAAGCAATAGTTAGATTACCAAATGGAAGCCATTTTTTTGTAAATGTTTCTCCTTTGTTAATTGGAAAGGTAACCCAGGGGGACCGGGTTTTGGCAGAGCAGAAATCTTTAGTTTTAGTAGATAAGATGGGAAAATCTAAAACTCATGAAGTGGAAGACTTTCTTATTGTTGATAAACCAAATGTAGGTTGGGAGAAAATTGGGGGGTTGAAAGAACAAGTTAGAGAAATAAAAGAGGTTATTGAATTGCCATTAAAAAATCCAGAATTGTTTAAGAGGGTAGGAATCTTACCTCCGAAGGGGATTCTACTTTATGGTCCAAGCGGAACCGGAAAAACTTTATTGGCAAGAGCAGTAGCTGCCAGTACTAATTCTACATTTATTGAAATTGTTGGTTCAGAACTTGTTCAAAAATTTATTGGTGAAGGAGCAAAATTAGTTAAGGAGATATTTAAACTTGCTAGAGAAAAAGCACCCTCTATTATATTTATAGATGAATTAGACTCAATTGCTTCTGAAAGAGTCGATGTTGGAACTTCTGGTGAAAGAGAGGTCCAAAGAACATTTATGCAACTATTAAGTGAGATAGATGGCTTTAATCACTTAGATGATGTTAAAATTATAGGGGCTACGAATAGAGTAGATATTTTGGATCAAGCAATAGTCCGCCCTGGAAGATTAGACCGACTAATTGAAATACCTTACCCTCAATTAGAAGAAAGAAAAGAAATTTTTAGAATTCATACCGGAAAGATGGGCTTGGATAAGGTAGATTTAAATCATTTATCTTCTATAACTGATAATCTTTCTGGAGCAGAAATAAGATCGGTTTGTACAGAAGCAGGATACTTTGCGATAAGAAATAAAAGATTGAAAGTAAACCAACCAGATTTTCTTAAAGCAGTTAAAAAAATAAAAAATCAAGAGGAGGAAGGCAAATTTAAAAATATGTTTGGTTAAAATGGGTGACACACTAGTATTTATTTTATCTTTAATTAGTTTATTTGTATTATATTGGATTTTTTTTGGAGAGAAAAAATTAAAACAAAAGATGAAAAAATGAGGCTGTTTATATCTTTAGATATTCCTAAAGAAGTTAAAGATAATTTGTATAGGATTCAAAAATATATTCCTTCAAATCTGGCTAAGATAAAATGGGTTCCTAAGAAAAATTTACATATAACTTTGAAGTTTCTTGGTGAAGTAGATGAAACTCTATTGGCTGAAATAAAAAAAAGATTATCTAACATACAATTTAAATCTGACAAATTAAAGTTTAAAGAAATAGATTTTTTTTCATCTAAGAAAAACCCAGGTGTAATTAAATTATCTTTTTTTGATTCTGAGAAAACTTTGGAATTACAGAGAAAAATAGATGAAGCATTTATAGATATTTTCCCAGCGGGTCAGAAGTTTGTATTGCACCTTACGTTAGGTAGAGTAAAAATAATTAAGAAAAAAAATGAACTTAATGATAAAATAAAATCATTTGATTTCTTTAATAAGGAATTTGTTGTTGAAAGTTTTGGGTTAGTTGAGAGTATTCCTTTAAAAGGAACACATATCTATAAAGCAATTGAAATATTTGAAACATAAGTTTTATTAATTGAGTTATTTATTGTTAAAATATGTCAGATGAAGAAAAGATCGAAGGAAGCAATGGGACTAGATGGTGGCCACTTGTTGTTTTTATTGTGATTGTTTCCTTTAGTTTAGGATTTTTATTTTTTGGCCCTGAAGAAAATGTGAGATTTACATCTGAACCAACTACTGGATGTGTTGTTATGCAAGATAGAGGAGACTATGAAAATAGTATAAATATTGTTTTTTTAGGTACAGAATATAAAAATCTTGAACAGTTTAGAGAAGATAGTGAGAAATTTATGTTAAGTTTTTTGAGTGTTGTTCCACATAATAGTTATAGGGACAGATTTAATTTTTTTAGAGTTGAA
>JABIBT010000024.1 GCA_018652625.1 Candidatus Woesearchaeota archaeon
AATAACGAGTATTGTCAACAAAGTCCAATTGGCGAGTGGGATTCTTTTGGAAAAGTTGGTGAGAGAGAAGACGATGTAGGATATTGTAATATAAATTGTCTTTGTTCTTATGATCCGGTTGGTACTCCTTATTGTAATACTGAACTTTGTGAAGCTGCTGATTGTGATGCAAATGGTTTTGGAGATTATACTGATTGTGAATCTTATTTAGGAAGTGATTATTCTGGAGAATTAAGTTGTAATTTAGATACCTGTGGTATTGATACTTCTGCTTGTGTTTATGAAGAACCAGAAGACTGTACTCCTGGAACAACTCAAAACTGTCCATTGCAAGAGGGTGTTTGTTCTGGTGCTCAAGAAACTTGTAACGCTCAAGGAGAATGGCCTGGATGTACTGGTGCTAATTATGGTTCAGATTATGAGGCTGGAACTGAATTGACTTGTGACGATACGTTAGATAATGATTGTGATGGACCAATAGATGGTGCAGATAGTGATTGTATAAGTGAACAATGTCTTCTAACTAATGCTTATTGGGAAGTAAATGAATTAGATGATGAAGTAATGGAAGGCGTTGTTGTTTCATTGACTGTTGAAGGTACTGATTGTGCTGGCGATGTTACTTTTGATATCATGGAAGATGATGGTATTTTGGGTACCGATCCAGAAGATACTGCCGAGTTGACGGTGAGCCAAGTTACTGCTACTTTTTCTGGAGGGAAAGCTTTTACTTCTTGGACTTCAGAATGGATTCATGATGATAACAATGGGGCCGGGGATGCTGATCCTGAATTTGTTTTCACGGCAAGTAAGAGTGGTTTGACTTTTGATTCTGTTGATAGATTGAAGGTTAATCATGCTGGGGATTGTGAGGAACCATACTCGGGAATGATTATAACCGAAGATACTACTCTTTGTGGGGGAGAATATGATGTCTATGGATCAATAGAGATTGATACAGATGGGGTTGATGTAGTTTGTGAGGATAATACTGTGATTAATTTTGGTTCCACTGGGGGATTTAGAGTAATTGGTCAAGAGGATGTTTTGATTCAGGGTTGTGATTTGAGAGGTGTTCCTGGATCTGGGTATAGTGGTGTGATTTTGATCCAAAAAGATTTTGGTGAAGGGAAGATATCTGAGGATGTATCTATAATTAATAATAGGATAAGTGGAGGTTATAGGGGCATACAGGCAATTCAGGATACTCAAAATTTGGTGGTTATGAATAATGAAATATCAAATTTTCCTTACGTTGATATAGAGGGAGAGGAATCAATGCCATTTGAATTTTCAGGAGATCTTCTAACTTTTGAGAACAATACAATTAGAAATAGTTACAATACGATGAAGATATTTACTTATTCCGAAGTTTTGGGATTTAGTCGTAATTCATTCTTTAATAATGATGTCAGTAGAGTTATTTGTGCTCCAGATGACATTTACTTTGGTTATCCTTATGGTAACAATTATTGCGATGATATTCGTTATGATGATGGGTGTTTGAATTGGGAATGTGATAATATGGGGATGGAGTTTAATTCCTCATGGGACGATTCTACACGTACATCTAGAGCAATAGTTGATAATCCATGGGCAAATTGTCCTTTCCGGCATTTAGCTACTGGAGCGAGAATGCGTAACTTTGATTGTGATTATGATGGGGAAAATTGTTTTACTTTGGATCTGAAATGTGATGAAGGCAGTCTTAGTGGTTTGCCTTCAGTTCAACCTGATGATGGGCGTTATTCAAAATCTTCTTCATTACAATGGGAGATAAGTACCGAATTGGATTCTCCTGATGCCGAGTTTGATGAAGATCATTATTTAATGTGTCCGTCTGGCATGTGGATATCTTCAGCAGGTTTAAAGGTTGGGACATATGGTGGTGTTGAAATGGGTGCAATTTGTTATGCATACCAAGAGGGATTTGAATATGCTTCAGAACCACTTAATTTTGGTTTATCTACCGGTGATAATTCTGCAGATGTTGTAACTACTTGGAGTACAGCAGAACATGAACCTGAGACATATATAACTTGTCCTGAAGGAACGGTTATAAAAGGATTGAGATTCAGAGAGGATAGTGGTGATCTTGATCTTGTTTGCCAGGATCCGACCCACGGAGGATGTTCTTTGGAGGAATACTGTTGGGGAGAATGTGTTGATATTATGACTAGTAATTACCACTGTGGAGGTTGTTATCATACTTGTGGCGGAGGAACTACTTGTGTGAATGGAGATTGTGTGTAGTTAATTTTTTCTTTTTTCGTTAGTTTTATAAATTAAGATTTTTCTCTAAGTTTACGCGTGAGTAGTTCAATGGTTAGAATCTTGGCCTTCCAAGCCAATGATCCGGGTTCAAATCCCGGCTCGCGCATTTTAGTAATTCTTTTAAATATACTGCTTTTCAGAACTTTATGAAGAGACTACTAATTATAGCAACTTTGTTGTTTGGAATTACAACTTCTGAAGCAAATTTGGAAAATAAGTTAGAGAATGTTGATTCAAATAGATTAACAGAATTGGTTGGGAGACCCGAAGAAGGGAATATTCTAGAGAAAGTTAGTGATTTATTTTTTAGAAGTTCAAAGCCAGTTAATATTAGGATAGAAAAGAGTTCTTTAGATGATTATTTTACTCAAACTGAGAATAGAGATGTTCGGGAAACTGCTGAAGATATTCTTGAATATTTTGGATATATTGAAATAAACTCTGAGATTGGCGGAGGCGTGAAGGTAGGACTTTCAGATGTTGCTAAATTTTCTGTTAAATACGATGGAGTTGATGTTAATTGTGAATTGAGTCCTTACAAATCTACTATTTTGGATAAATATGTTTCTCAATCTGGAGAGGTTTCTTATGTTTTTAGAGTCGATAATGGTTATTCGCACATAAGTTTAAATTTTTTATATAGTTTTTTAGGTGCGATTGGAGTTGATAGGGCTCAAGCTCCAAAAATTAAGGATGCTAAGTATATTTTGTCTTTTGGTGGCGAATATTATGCTTTATTTAATGAAGGTGGCGAGAGAATGGAAAGAATATTTGATATTAAGAACAATAAGTATGGGGAAGAGATATTAAGTGAAGATTATGGAGATGCCTATTTTTTGGGGGAAGAGAGTGTAAGAGGAGATATAGTTACTCTTAAATAGTCTTTTAAATGGTTATTATTGGAGGATTTCAAATGAAATTATGGATAATTGTTTTGGTTGCATTGGCCTTTTTACCTTTTGTAAGTGCTGACTGTTCCGATAAAGAAGTGTTTACCGCAACGTATAACCTTTGTGAAGATAGTAGGATGTACAATCCAGACTGTGATTTCACAGGAGATGGTTGTGTGACTTTGCCCGACCTAGTGCACTTTTCAAACTATATTTCGGGATTAGGGGAAAATACTGAAGAAACAACAAGTAATTCTAAGCCTAGTTATCATCCATCTGTTAATGAAGTAAACGGTGGATATAATAAATGTATTTTTGAAGATAGAATGGTATATTTTTCTTTCGATGGCAATAAATACATACTTAGAACTGTTGACTTTTACAAAAATGAAGTTAATATAAAGATAACTAATTTAGGTGGAATGACTTTGTTTTTAGGAGATGAAGTTGAACTAGATTTGGATAAAGATGGAACTAATGATGTTCTTCTTAACATTGCAGAAGAACCTTGTGATGAGGATAAAATTGGTTTATCCCTTAAATATCTGAGTGCTCAAACTAGTGAAAGCTTGCCTGAAGAGGAAGTAGTAGAGCCAAAAGTTGTTGAAGAAAAGCCGAGCGTAGAAAAACCAGAAACTAAAAAACCTGCTGTTCAAAGTGAACCTGTGGCAAAAGAACCAGAAAATAAATTAACTGGGTTTGTTGTAGCAGAAGAACAAGAGGAATTAGGAATAAGCGCCTTTTTCAAAAAACTTTTTTCAAATTTTTAATTAATTTTTCTTTTTTTATTTAGAAAAACTTAAATAGTTCTTTTTAGATTTTAATTTTATGGATAAGAGAGGTATTAGTCCTTTAATTGCTACAACTATGTTAATTGGAATGACTATGGTTATTGCGGTGGTTGTTTTTGGTTTTGGGCATAATGTATTGTATAGTGTTCAGGAAGATCAAGAACTTGATTTGAAGGAAGCCGGATTGGTTAATTATGATGCGTATTATAAGGATTCTGTTTGTAATGTTGAAGATGGTGAATCTTGTTATAATTTATTATTTTCTAGTAATGAGGGATTCCCCTTAAAGTTTAGTGTAATTACACATGCTAATGGTGGAATGCATCTTAGTGATTCTGAAGATTATTTTTTAGAACCATTTGAGCAGAAAATCTTTGTTATTATTTTTCCAGATAAATTAGGTAAAGCTAATTATGCAGAAGTTAATGCTTTTGTAGTTGAGTAAAAAGACTTATTAACTGATTATTTCTGTTCTTTTTGTGGGCTCGTAGCTCAGCTTGGATAGAGCGCTTCCCTCCTAAGGAAGAGGTCGAGGGTTCAAATCCCTTCGGGCCCGCTTAAACTTTAACAGCAATTCTTCCATCTTTCATAATTCTTATTTTTCCGCCAGATTCTGAAACTACAATTGCTATTGCATCTGTTTCTTTTGTTATTGCTGCACAGGATCTATGTTTTGTTCCGAATCCGCTTGGAAAGTCTAAATCTGAGGTATTTATATCCAAATAAGTTCCTGCACTGATTATATGGCCTTCTGTGTCAATTATAAAAACCCCGTCTAATTGTGAGAATTCCTTTATTGTTTCTTTTATAGATAGGTCTGTTATTTTTATTTTTTCATTTAGATTTTGAAATGGATTTATGATTAATTGTTTAATATATTTGTTTAATTCGGATATTTCTCCTATTATGAAGCCAGTACCAATCCTTCTTCCTTCTCTTCCTTCCTGTGAGATTTCTAAAGCTATGTCTAGAACTGCTTCTATTATTTCTGGAGAGATTTTCTCAGAAATGTTTTGTTTACCTATTTTGAAAAAAACTTCATCTACATCGAATATGAAAAGTACTCCCTTGTATCCAGTGCCCATGCTGCCATCCTCTATACAGACTATTTTTTCTCCTTTTTTTATATAGTCTTTAGTTATGGCCTCCATTAAAATTTCTTTTACTGGTATTATTGAACCAGTTTCTAATTTTTTTATTTTTGTTTTGTACTCTACTTTTTTGAAAACTTTTGGTTGAACTTTTTTGAAAATTGTTACCTTTATACTTAAACTTTCATCTTCTTCATACTCTTCCTTTGGTAGCCTCTCTATAGATATTATACCGTCTGCATTTATTTCTCTAGCTATTTTTGTAGCAGCTGCTCCTATAGATTGCTCAATAAGGTTCATTTATACTTAAGTAGTTGGAATTTATTAAAAAGAATTTCTATAGTTTAGCTACTATGTCCTTGTTTTTGTCCAATGCATCTACTAATGTTCTTCCAAGTTGTGATTTTTTATGGATTTGTATTTTTGATTTGTTTGAAGCTATTGCAGAAAATAGAAATTGATCATCTAGTGTAAATTCTATGGATTTTTTTATTATATTTTTTGGAAATTTAAATACTATATATTTTGAAGTTTCTGAAGCATCAAATGTTAGTGTTTCTTGTTTTTTTAATTTTGGTTTTACTGTTAGTTTTATTCCTACCTTTTTTTCTATATTTTCAATTCTTTTTCCTTTTGTTCCTATGATTTGAGCTATATCTTTTTCTGGAATGAAAATATTTGCTCTATTTGAAGAAATTATTTGCACTTCTGCATCTTTTGAATATTGTCTTATTTCTTTTAGTAGTTGTTTTTCTGCTAATTTTTGTGATGGTGAAGTTGTATCCTCTACTGGAATTATTACTGTTTCTTCACCGTAACTATATATTTCGTACTGTAATGTATTTTGAAAAAAATCAAAGACTTCTATTACTGGTCTAGCTAAATCTGATTCTGTCATTCCTGTGGGAACTTTTACTGACATCTTTAGAGTTAAAACTTCTGATACCTTTCCTGAGTCCATTTGAATTATTGTGTCTATTATTGAAGGAATTAATCCAGTATCTGTTCTACCAATAAACCTTTGAACTGCGTCTATTGCTGTTGCTGAATGTATTACTCCTAAACATTCTGAACCTGCTAATCTTAAATCCATAAATAGTTTGAAATCTGGAGTATCTCTTATTTCATCGAATATTAAATTATCTGGTCTTGAAAGGAATAAAATATCATGTATTTCTTCAGAAGATGAGAAGTTTTTTGAATATTGGGTTATTCTTTCATTTAGTTGTAGGTCTCTTGGTGATTCTACTGTTTTTGTAATTTTATCATTTTTTGAATAAAATTCTGCTATTGCCTGGGCTAATGTGCTTTTTCCAGATCCCGTTTCTCCCGCTATTAAAACACCTCTAGATTTTGTTTTTATCCTTTCTAACAATTCTTCATTTAGATTATATTCGTTTAAATCTAGTTTTTTTATTGGTTTTATTGCTGTTATTTCTACCCCATTAGACAATGGTTTTCTTACTATTACTATTCTATAATTTTTATATTGAATAATTGTTGAACTTGATCTTGAAATTTCTACAAAGGATTTTGGATCCATCCTTGCCTTTTCAACAATCTCTTTTGCCATCTCATTTATTTTTTTATAGTTTAATTTTGATTTTCCTAGTTTCACAAGTTTCCAGTTTCCAGGAAATCCTCTTTTTGCATATGCGAAAGTTTCTTCTTTTAGGTGAACAGACATGGTAGTATTATCAAAGTATTTTTCTATTTGAAGTTTGGATTTTAGTGGTACTTGTTCTATGAATTTAACCTCTAACCCATATACTCTTGCAGACTCGGCTTGAACAATATCTGCAGTTATTAGAATTGCTGATTCTTCGTATGCTATTTGTCTTATTAATGCGTCTATTTCTCCAGATTTTGCAAATTTAATTTGATCCGGGGTTGGTCTTGATCCTGCGAATCTTAATTCAACTTTTCCTTCTTTTTTATACTCTTGAAGTTTTTTTAATTCATCTAATCCTAAAAATCCGGTTTCTCTTCTTTTGTTTGCCTGGGCTTCTAATTCTGAGACTACTGCGTTAGCTATTATTATTGTTCCTTGGAGTTCTCCTTTCTCTACTGATTCTGAGATAACTCCTTCAATTATTGCAGAAGTATCTGGTACGTATGCTTTCATGATTTAATGCTCCTTAATATGTTTAAATAGTTTACTAAACTTTCCTTAGAAACAAAAGAAACCCAGTATGGCCCAACATTTGGTTTTCTGGTCTGATTATTCCATTTTCAAATTTCCATTTTCGTTCTAATATTTCTATGAAATTAGTTACTTGTAAATTAATTGTTAGGTTGTTTAAAACTGATTGAATTTGAGGTATTGTTGGAACATAAATAACCAAAAAACCTCCCGAGGTTAATGAGGATTCTGCATGTTTTAATACTAGCTGTGGTTTTTCTAAATCTAAAGTTATCAAATCTAAATCTTTTTCTTCTATTCCTTCGTAAATATCTTTGTTTTTTATTGTAATGTTTTTTAATCCTAAATCTTCAAAATTCTTTTTTGCTATTTTAGCAAATCCTTCTCTTTTTTCATAAGTTATTACTTTTTTTGATATATTTGCTAATGAAGCAGCTAACATTCCAGAGCCAGTTCCACAGTCCAGAACTGTTGAATTTTTGTTTATTCCAGTTTCTATAATTATTCTTCCTATATCTTTAGGGGTCATTATTTGGGGTCCACGTCTTATTTTTCTTAGATTATCGGTGAATTTAGCCTCATAAATTGAAAATTCTTTTTTTGTGTTCGAGGTTACTTTTGATTTTGTTTTAATGTCTTTTTCTTTGATGATTCCAAAATTAGTATGAAGGTCTCCTTCTTTCCAGTAAAATTTCTTGTCATTTCTTTGCAAGATTTTTTTGTATTTCATAGATTATAGTATGACCGAAAATATTTTAAAACCTTCCTATTTAGGGGAGTTATGTTATTTGATAGTATTTCCAATCAGTATTGGGGAGCATTTTTGTTCTTCTTTATAATTTTCTTGGGTTTGAGAGTTTTATTTTTTATTTTAGAGAAAATAATTTTGAAATTTACAGTTAAGACTAAAACAAATTTAGATGATATTATTATGAAAAAATCTTCTTTCCCGATTACGGCTTTATTGTTTTTTGTTTCTTTGAGATTGACGTTAAAGGGTGTTGAGTTAGCAGAGGGTACTTTGAATGTTTTATATCATATTGTTGATTCTTTTGTTGTAATCTTTGTAGGGGTTTTAGCTTATGTTGTGGTTGATGTTCTTGTTATTAATGCTCTTAAGAAAGCAGCATCTAGAACTAAGACTAGTATGGATGATACTCTCGTTGCGCTGACCCACAGTGTGTTAAAGATTACTTTGTTTGTTATTATTGTTTTATATTTTTTAGGAGTTTGGGGAGTTGAAATTTTACCTTTACTTGGCGCATTGGGAGTTGCTGGAATTGCGATTGCTTTAGCTCTACAGCCAGTTTTAAGCAACATCTTTTCTGGAGCTAGTGTTGTTTTTGATAAGAGCGTGAGTGTTGGAGATTTGGTTTATTTAGATTCTGGTACAAGAGGTAAGGTGGCTAAGATTGGCTTGAGAAGTACAAAAGTTACTAGTTTTGATAATGAGTTATTTATTATTCCAAATACTAAGTTGGCAGAAAGTATTATTCAGAATGTTGCTTTACCTGAACCTAAATCAAGAGTTGTTATTAGATTTGGAGTTGCTTATGGAAGTGATATTGACAAAGTTAAGAAAATTGTTTTGAAGGAAATAAGAAGTGTTGCTAATATTGTATTGGATGATCCAGAACCTAAGGTGAGCTTTAGAAAGATGGGAGATTCTTCATTAGATTTTAAGGCCTTATTTTATGTTGATGACTATGGTGATAGATTTGATGCAATTGATGAAGCGAATACTAAGATATATAACGCTTTGAATAAATCTGGAATTGAGATACCTTTTCCACAAATGGATGTTCATTTGAAAAAGTAATGCAGGAGACAGGGTTCGAACCTGCGTAGGCACTAAGCCGAAGGATTTTGAGTCCTCCCCATTTGACCACTCTGGCACTCCTGCAATTAATTTTAGAGTAGTATTTTGATTTAAAAGGGTTATGGAAACCTTTTTATCTAATAATTATTTCTTTTAAATATGCCTACTAATGTTACACCAGAATTCCAGAGAGCCGAGAAAGAATATTTTATGGCTGAAGGATTGAAAGAGAAGTTAAAATGTTTACAGAGGATGCTATCTGTTGCTCCAAGCCATAAAGGCGGGGAAAAGCTTAGAAAGGATATAAAACAAAGGATAGCAAGATATAAGGAATTATTGGAGAAAGAAAAACTTAGTGCTAAGGGAAAGGGAGGAGGAATCTCTGTAAAAAAAGAAGGGGCTGCACAAGTTGTTTTGATTGGAAAAACAAATTCTGGTAAATCTTTTTTGTTGAGTAAAATTACTAACGCTACTCCTTTAATCGCGGGGTATAAACATACTACTAAATTACCTGAAATTGGAACTATGGATTGTAATGGTGTTTTAATACAATTAGTTGAAATTCCTGCCATAACTGAAAATTTTTTAGATAAAGAAAAAGGACCGATGTTTTTAGGAATTATTAGAGGAAGTGATTTAATTGTTATTCTGGCTGAAGATAAAAAAGAAGAAAAATTTGTTGATAAAGAACTGGAGTTAGCAGGAATAAAAGGTGATAGGATTGTTGTTAGAAAAAAAGAAAAACCCTATCATATTAAAAATAAAATTTGGAGTTCTTTAAATCTAATTTATGTTTTTACTAAAACCCCTGGAAAGGAGAAAGATTATCCCCCCGTCTCTTTGAAAAAAGGTTCAACTGTTCGGGAGCTTGCTTTGAATGTACATAAAGATTTTGTTAAAAAGTTTAGTTTTGCAAAAGTTTGGGGAGAATCTGCTAAACATGAAGGAATGAAATGTGGTTTGAAACATGTTTTGAAGAGTGGAGATACTATTGAGTTGCATACCAAATAGGAATACTTATTAATCGCATTTGTTTAGTAATGATATGAAAAGAGGGATTTTGTTATTAGTATTTTTAGTGAGTGTTTTAGTTATTAGTTCTTGTGTTAAGGAAGTTCAAAAATCTCCAGATGTTCCGTTTGTTGTAACAGAGGTAGAACTTACTACTTATAATTGTAATAATCATGGCGATACAGATTATTGTGATTATGGCGACGATTATAATATAGATGTTCAATATGAATCTAGTGGAGGCCATTCTGGAGAGTATCTTAGATTTTATTTTACTTTAGCTAATGATGATGGCTGTGAAATTTGGTCTCATTACGGTCAGATGATAGATTGGTTTCCTTCTGGAGAAGATGGTTTTCGTGATCAGGTTGCATTTCATCAGTGTGCTTTTGGAGAAAGGATTTTTATTAGTGGGGCACATTTAGAAACTGGAAATGGGGAAATTGTTCAGGTTCTTACTCCAAATCAATTAAATGGAGAATTTATTTTAGGTACTCCCGGTTGGAGATGTGGAAATGCTGTTTGTGATTGGGAAGAAGGTAGTTTTGGAGAGACTTGTTTGAATTGTCCTATGGATTGCGGGGATTGTGGTGGAAATCACTGTGATGATGGTTATTGTGATTCTGATGAAGATTGTGAAACTTGTCCTCAAGATTGTGGTGAGTGCCCTTTGGATACTTATTGTGGTGATGACATAATTACTGCTCTTGAAGAATGTGATGGTAACAATTTGAATGGAAAAACTTGTAACGATTTTTCCGGTTATACTGGAACTGGTTTAGAATGCTACCCACCCGATCATGTTCAGGAATGTACTTTTGATATTGGTGGGTGTGATATTATTGTCGGTGAGGAAATTTGTAATAATTTAATAGATGACGATGATGATACTTTAATTGATTGCGATGATATTGTAGATTGTGCAAGTGATCCTTTTTGTATAGTATTAGGATGTATTGAAGATACTGATTGTGATATTGATGAGGGATATATTTGTAATGCTAATAATGAATGTGTATTGGATGAAGTTCCACTGACTGAATGTATCCAAGATTCTGATTGTGAAGAAGGATATCTTTGTGTAGCTGAAATTTGTGAAGAAGAAGTTCTACCGATTGAATGTATCCAAGATTCTGATTGTGAAGAAGGATATCTTTGTGTAGCTGAAATTTGTGAAGAAGACGCCCCTCCTGACGGTGAATCCCCTGGTCCTTTACAAGAATGTATTTTAACCAACGCTTATTGGGAAGATGATGAAAATTATGATGAATTTGTTGAAGGAGATATAGTCACCTTAACTTCTTTTGGTAATCTTGCTTGTCAAGGAAAAACCTTGAGTTTTGAAGTTTTAGAAGATGATGGCATTCTAGAAGATGATCCCGTAATTAATAATCCTAGTAGCGTAAATTTTGTCATTGAGGACAGTGGAGAAGTTGAATGGAGCGAAATTAGTGTTGGGTTAGAAATTAATTTAATTAATGTTTGGGGAAGCTCGGCCAATGATGTTTATATTGTCTCAACAGGAGAAGATGGAAATATTCTTCATTATGATGGGACCTCTTGGGAATATGTTGGATTGAATGTAAACTTGCCAGCTATAAGGGGGATATGGGGAAGCTCTGCTAATAATGTTTATGTAGTTGGTAGAGCATTTATTGAAGACACTAACCCCGATCCTAAAATATGGAATGGCGTATTCCGTCAAGAAGGAATTTATCATTATGATGGAACTTCTTGGAAGGAAGAAGATATGTTAGATTTTAGATACCCCTTGGATGAAGTTTGGGGAAGCTCAGCCAATGATGTTTATGTGACAGCAACACAAGATAAAACGGTGTTCCATTATGATGGAAACTCCTGGGAACTTTTAGAGATGGGCGCTACAAATCATAGATTCAAAGCTATCTGGGGAAGTTCTGCTAATGATGTTTATTTAGGTGGGTTGCATAGTACCAATCCGGCTGGTGGCAATCCTACTAGTTCTATCTTCCATTATGATGGAAACTCTTGGGAAGAAGTTGTTAGGAATAATAGATGGAATTACTTTAAAGACATGTGGGGAAGTTCTGCCGATAATGTTTATGCGGTTGGTCCTGGAAATGCTGGAAAAGTTTTGCATTATGATGGGATCTCTTGGGAGGAAGAAATAGTAGATCCTAATATGCCCGGAAATAAGTATTTTATTGGAATATGGGGAAGCTCTGCCAATGATGTTTATGTTGTTGGGAAGCCAGGATCAAATTCTGAGCTGCATAGTAATATATATCATTTTGATGGTGTTTCTTGGGAAAGAATAAACACCGGAACTGACTATAATTTAATCGACATCTGGGGAAGTTCTTCAGAAGATATATATACGATTGGGTGGGATGGAAAAGTTTTGCATTATGGTATTACTCCTTATACGATTGCTGAAGGTTCTTGGTTAACTGAAACACAAAGAGATATGTTTGGTTCTCCAGAATATTATTTTATGGCAAATTTGCTTTCTAGCAGTATACAATCTGTTGATTTATTAAGAGAAGAATGAAAAGATTTATTAATGATTTTTAATTGGTTATATTATGAAAAGAGGTTTGTTTGTGATATTATTTGTATCTTTATTTTTAATTAGTTCTTGCATTGAAGAAGATAGTGTAGTAGACGAAATGCATGGATCTCCACCTTCTGATCCAATGATGTATGTTGTGGCCGGTAATGATTCTGCGTGGTCTCCACAATCAAAACCAAATAATGGAGAACCTGCATCTGAAGCTATAATCCCATTTCATCTGGCTATTGATGAAGGCCAAACTAACCCCGGTTTATACATTGATGATAATTCCCAAGTAAGATATATACCTAAAGTTTCTGGAAATTATTATGGAAGAAGTATGCAGGCAAATCATGTTTATACTATTGGAAGTAATATTACTGTTGCCCATTTTCCTGGAGAGGAAGGAGGAGTCCCTTTCTATGATTATGTTTCTGGAGGGGGAAGTGGAGAGTTTGGTATGGTTGGAAATGCAGGTCCAATTGTTTTGGATGCTATCCATGAAGGAGTTTATGTTTACTCAAGCGGAACCATATGGCTTATAGCTAAAATTAATGGTTTTGTTCATGGAAGAAATATTCAACCTGGTCATGCCTATGCCATATTTGGGGACTTTACTGGAAGAGGGTATAGTGGAGATAGTGGTCCTGCCCAAAATGCCAAATTTGGCATAGTTTATGATTTAGAAAGAGATTCTTCTGGAAATATCTATATAGTGGATAATGGAAATGTTAGGATAAGATTTGTCCCCGTAACAAGTGGAACTTATTTTGGTTTGACCTTGCAAGGAGGCAATGCCTATACAATCATCGGAGGAGGACAAACTCAATCAGATGAACCAATCTCTTTATTAGAAATTGAATTGATAGAACCATGGTCTATAGAAGTTGATTCTGAAGGGAACCTTATTCTAGTTGATGCAGACAGGGAGAGAGTTAAATTTGTTCCAATAGTTGATGGAAATTATTACAGTCAAGACATGATTGCGAATAAGATTTATACCATAGCTGGCGGTGGTAACACACAAAATGATGGGTACCATGGTTGCGATGGTCAACATAGCGGAGATTATTTTGGGGATGGAGGAATAGCCACGGAGGCCGATTTCTGTCATCCAGGACATTTTGATATTGATGATTATAGAAATATTTATCTTGCTGATGAATATAATTGTGTTATAAGAAAAATTTATAGAAATGGTTACATAGAAACTATTGCTGGCTATAGACCTCCCTCAGGACAAGAAACTTGCTTTTTCTCTGGAGAGGGTGTACCGGCAGACAATACTATTCCTTGGCCTTCTGGAATAGAATTGTATTCATCAGATTTAGATGGATCGAAATTTTATTTTGGAGCAATGGCTGACAATGTTCCTCCTAATTTTGAAGGAGGATATAGGATAATGAGATCTTCAGGTAGAGAAAGATATTGTGGAGATGGAATTTTAGAAGGAGGAGAGGTTTGTGATTATGATAATTGGGGCAGTGTTACTGGTTGTGAAGATTTTGGTTATGATAATGGTACATTATCTTGTTTCCCTATGATTTGTAGATTTGATACATCTGAATGTATAGGCGGAGAACCAGAATCGGGTTGTAATGATGGAACCTGTGATTCAGATGAAACTTGTGAAACTTGTCCTCAAGATTGTGGGGATTGTCCTCCTGAACTGGATTGTGGAGATGGAATAGTTGATGAAGGTGAAATTTGTGATGAAACTAATCTGACTGGTCAAACTTGTGAAGGATTAGGATTCGCAGGAGGTAATTTAGCCTGCGCAACTGATTGTTTGAATTTTAGAGTTTCAAATTGTTTTGGTGCACCGGATGATCCTGTTTGTAATGATGGGGCTGCAGAGGGTGATGAAGATTGCGATGGTTCAGATTTAGCTGATGAAACTTGCATAACAAAGGGATTTGATTTGGGTACTTTGAGGTGTAATAGTGATTGTACTTTTGATACTAGTGGATGTTCTTTTGAACAAAATGAGCCTGTTCAACAAGAGGACACTTTAGATGATCCTGAAGAAGAATTTGTAGAGGTGATTAATATAGAGCAACCTTCAGAACCATCATATAAGGGTTTATTGATTGGTGTTATTGTAGTTATTTTGTTAACTATCCTAGTTGTGACTATGATTGTCAAAACTTCTAATAAAAATAAAGTTGACCAAAATAAAAAGATTTATTAATCCAGGTTAATTAATTTTGTTATGGAAAAGAGGTTTGGTGTTTTAGTTATTTTTTTAGTAAGTGTTTTA
>JABIBT010000025.1 GCA_018652625.1 Candidatus Woesearchaeota archaeon
ACTATTGTTTGATTAAGATTAGTTACATTCAAAGAAACACCTGTAACATTTTCCAAAGTATTATTCAAATCCAAACTAGTATTACTTTCTGTTACATTTAAATCAAAAGAAATATTATCATCTATATTTGTTTCATTAGTAGTATTTATTGGTCTAATAATTTCAGTCTCATTTATTTCTGGAATTGTTTCGTTCACTTCAGTTTCATTTAATTCGGGGAAGATTTCAGTTTCATTTATCCTTTCTTCATTAGTTATTTCTAGTTCTTCAACTGGTTTTTCTTCTGTAGGTAAACTTTCTTCTTCGTCTGTTATTCCCCATATTACTCCTTCTATTGATCCCTCTACATTTTCATCTACAGTCTCCTCAGAAATATCTGTCTTGATTGGTTCTTCTAATTGAAAAGATTCAGAAACGTCAGCGACGTTAAAACCTTGGTAAACAAACATTCCTAAGAAACCAAACACAAAAAGTAGTGCAACTAATAAAAATAAAGTAAAGAAAGATAAATTCTTCTTAGTAGGATTTTCCGTACCCAAATAAATACTTTTAACTTTACCACCCTTTGTTCTAACACTTTTAAAATAGTAAGGACCAAATTTCTTTCCACCTCTAGATATATACTTCTTATAAACCAACCTGCACCCCTCTTTTTAACAAAAATAAACAAGAAAAAGATATATAAAAACCTTCCTAAAACTAGTTTACCTACAAAAAAACGTTAAATAAAAAAATTATAAAAAAGAAAAATTAAATATCTCTAAGTTCTTCTTGTATTTTCTTAATTTTTGCTAATTTTTGTTTTATTTCCAACACTTTAGCTTGTGCTTTAGATTTATCTTTATTATAACTGCCCTCTTTTTCCACTAATTTAGAAATCTGATTTCTTAATTCCATCTCTTTTGACTGAGCATCCACCATTTTACTATTCAAAGAACCAACTCTTTTAGACACCTTGGCCCTTTCAGACTTTAATTTTTGTAATTCTTTAGATATATCTCCAAGTGCTTCAACAAGAGAACCTTTCTTTGCAGGTTTTTTAACAACCTTCTTTTTTGTAGTAACCACTTTAAATCTATTTTAATATTATTAATATATAAGTCTTTCTTTTATATTTTTTTCATCATATTATTTATTCTTTTCAATCCCTTATGGTATGATTCTAAACTAATATACTTAGAATCGTAGGCCGTTTTTAATAATCTCTTTTGTCTATTTAATTTTTTTGTCATATCTTTCTTTGCTTCCCGAGTTTTCTTTTTCTTTTTATAACCAACATACATACTCTTCAATCTCTTAGATTGGGTTTTTTCTATTCTTCTCAGTTTTATTTGATGGAAGATAAAAACTAACAATATTGCAAGTCCTAACAAAACAAGAATGAACCAAAATCCTACCTCGAACCCAGATGGGAAGAAAATCATTGGTTGTTTAATTTTTTCAGTTCTAGTTAAAGGAACACTTTCATCTCCAACCGGAGTTAAATCAAGTGCTTTAAATCTTATTCCATTGTCTTCAAAACTAACTACCATATCATCAAAACCATTTTCATCTAAATCAAAGAATAATAATTCATCAGGAAGAAGACCAAACTTTTGTCCAGAAATCTCTAAAACAAGTTTTTCATTAATTTTATAAAAATAAACACTAAAATCAAATTCAACTCCAAATTCAAAAATAGCTATTATTTTGTCTCCAACACCCAAATCTTCTATTAAATACTCTTTACTTTTTGTAAAATTCAATATATGTGTTACATAAGAAGCACCGCCAGATCCACCGCCACCACTCCCCCCTCCAGGGCCATCATCATCTCCAGGAGGACTAGAAGGTGCTACTACATTCAATCCAACGGTAGCAGTAGCATAAGAATCCTCCGGGCTTATAGCAGGAGAATATTTGAAATATAATACACTTGGCATAACAATAGAAATTGCTATCAATGCCAAACACAGTGCAGTCATAACTTCCCTACCAATTTGTTTCATTTTTTATTCTTTTTTCTCGCTCCCATTTTATGTATAACAAAATAACCAATAATAAACACAACAACAAAAATACTTCCTCCAATCCAAATAATTGTCCAATCAAACGTGCTAACATTTAATTCAAATTCCTCTTCAGTATGGATTCCTTCATAAATAAGACTTAATTTAGCAGGATATTTCCCGGGATTCATATTTTCTGCATCTACATATATCACAACATTCTTTTCTTCCCACAAATCTAATTTAAATGTTTCACTTTTAAAAGATTTAAATGGGTTATGGTATACTTCTAAAACCGCAATAACTCCTTCAATTTCATTACCCCAATCACTTTTTATTTTTAACTTAAATTTATTTATAATTCCATTTTCTATGTTTTTATCATAATCAAGAATAGAAACATGTATATCTCCCAACTTAAATTCAGTTTCAGCTTCTACAGTTCTACCTTCAAAATTTAGGGTAGCTCTTGCCCAATAATCTCCGAATCCATTTTCTTCTGGGTTCCATTTAAATATTATTTCTTTTATTTCTCCTAATTCTAAAATCTCATTAACGGGAATTTCACCAACACTCTTATTAAATGAATTAAAAATTTCTATTTTTCCATTTATATTCTTTAAGGGAACGCTCCCAAAATTTTCCATTTTTAAATCAAAAGGAACCAACTCTCCAACAGAAACACTAGTGGACCTTAATCTCGCAGCCATATAGGGCCCTTCATATGGAACCCTAATAACATAAATTGTAGCAGATGCCGTCAAAACATTAATAAATTCTGTGAGTTCATCAATGGCAATTTCTCTTGCTAAAAAATAAAATCTATAATCTCCTGGTTTTTCAAAGGATTCAGGCATGAGAATATTAAAATTAAAAACTTTAGTTTCTTTTGGAGCAAATAAATAAGTCTGAGCCTCAAAATTAGTAATATTTTCCATTTCACCATAAAGGGACATCTCGGCCAAAACCTCCTTATCTTCCATATTTCTAACATGTACACTTGCACTTTTTATTGCATTAGATTCAAATATAACTATATCAATACTCGGAGTAACTTCTAAAGCCGATACGTTTTGAAATACAAAAAACAAAATTAAAAAAACCAATAATTTAAGTCCCTTCATCATAACAAAAAAAAGTAGTATGGGTTTTTAAAAATTACTATTATCCAGAATAAATACAAACAAAAGTAAGAGTGCCTGTTTTCATCCCAGAAGATTCATCAACCGGGACCGTAGCATTTACACTTACATTAAATTCATCAGTAGCTGTAGCATAGGCTAAATTATTAACAAGATATTCCGCAGTCCCTATAGAAGCATTAATTATTCTATATCCAGTTACACATGTTCCACTTTGGCTAGCATTACACTGCATAGTCCAATTATTAGTTGGTGCAGAGATCATTTCAAATAAATCTTCGGTAGCATATCCAGATACATTCTGAATAACATTTCCAGTATTTTCTATAACTATAAAATCATAGTCAGTAACAGATTCACTCCAATTAGAGCTTCCCCTAGAAATATTTCCCAAATTAATGGTACTATCTGTAGCACTACACGAGGTACTATAATTAACCTCTAATTTAACCGTTCCAGTTGTAGTAGCAGCCCCCGTAATTCCATCCATAAAAGAAACACTAAACCATGTGCCAGAAATAGACGCAACAACAGCCAACGTCAATAAAACAGCTAAACTATTATTCGATACCTTCATCATAAAACTCCTCATCTGTGTCATCAATGTCAACTACATTTAATGCAACCATTCCAATAGATTTATCTTCTACATCTAAATATTTTGCATCTGACATTTCATAAGAATGAGAATAGTCATAAATCATGTATGCTCCAAGTACAGAAACAAAAACAGCTACTATCAACAAACCAACAATAACTTTATCAGATACCTCTTTTTTACTCTTTTTCATAAAAATACCTAGGAAGTTAAACATATATAAATCTTTTCCTTACCCAGAATAAGTACAAATAAAAGTAAGAGTTCCTGTTTTCATTCCAGAAGATTCCCCGACAGGAACAGTTGCATTTACACTTACATTAATCTCATCTGTAGCAATGGCATTACTTAAATCATATACAATTAATTCTGCGGCTCCAGCAGAGATATTAATTATTCTAAATCCAGTGGTACAGGTTCCACTTTGGCTAGCATTACACTGCATAGTCCAATTATTGGTTGGTGCACTAGAGGACTCAAATAAATCTTCTGTAGCATATCCAGATATATTTAAAATAGAATTTCCATTATTTTCTATAACAATAAAATCTGTACCGGTAACCGATTCACTAAAATTATATTCCCCCCTAGAAATATTTCCCAAATTAATAACATTATCTGTAGATGTACAACTAATAGAAGCATTAACTTCCAACTTAACCGTTCCAGTAGTTGTAGCAGCACCAGTAAAAGAATCCATAAAAGAAACACTAACCAATGTGCCAGAAATGGATGCAACAATTGCCAAGGTTAACAAAACAACCAGACTATTATTCGATATTTTCATTATAATGCCTCTTTTTTCTAAACAATAAATATTTACTTTAGTATTTAAACTTTTTGAATATAAATTGTCCAGATACATTATCATTTAAAAGCTTCTCTGCTTTTTTAGTTAAATTCCCATTTGTAAAAAATAAAACGGGCAATTTATTTTCATTTCCTTCTTCCCAAGCGAGAGTTATGTCATTATCATTAATTACTTTTTTTGTTTTGGCCTTAACAAAATATCTTAATTTCCCCAAGGAGGTAGGAACATCAACTACAAAGTTAAATTCTTTATTCTTTCTAACTACATCTTGAGAAATAATGTAAATTTCTTTTTCATCAAAATATTTATTTAATTCTTCAAAGATTCCTTTTTCTTCAGTTCGTATTTTTTCTTCCTTTTGAGGAGCTTCTTTTACTTCCTCTATTATTTTTTCTGGTTCTTTTTTAGGAGCCTCTTTTTCTTCCTTTTTCTTTTCAGAAACCCCGAGTTCATTTTTTATTAATTCTTTAGTTTTTTCATTATCTTCCAAATAATATTTCCAAAAGATTTCATACTCCCCAGAGATTCCCACATTCAAAGGAATAGCAAAATCTTTCAATGCCCTTAAAGCAACTCTCTGCCAAGGTTCAGCAGACTTATCTCTAATAACTCCTTTTTCTTTTAATAAAAGGAAAGCTTCTTTTTCTTTCCCAGACAAATATTCAGAAAAGTTTTCCAATTTATCTTCTTGGCCTTTCAAATAATAAAACGGACTACCTCCTTTCTTTAAACTACTAATTTGAACTTCCTTCTTATCCACCAAGTTAGATAAAATAGCACTAGCAAACAAAATATTAGTATTAATAACTTTGGCAAGTTGAGCCGGAATAAGGGGGCCATCTCTCTTTATTATATCTAAAATTTCTGCCTTATTATCCTTAACCATGTAAAAAGAGAAATCAATGTACTATAAAAAATTTATGGCCTTTCCCAGTTTACATTATAATAAGTAACATCTCCTTCATCATCCACAATAGCAATAAGCAAATTCTTTCTAGTTGAATGTGCTACTCTATTCTTGGCAGAAAACTCATACCAACTAAAACTCTCTCCTTCATGAACAGCATACATAACCCATTTAGCATGATCTTCTCCCGGTTTAACTCCCCTATCATAAACCCTAAAATCTGCTCCAAATTTCAAAGCAGTTTTTACAATATATCCTCTGCCCCTCATATCTTTATACACAGAATATCTTGTCCAAAATCTTGGTTCTAACTTTCTAGCTTTTTTAACAAAAGTTTCTAATTTCATTGCTTTATTTTTTCCATCAACAACATCCATCAACCCTTTTTCAATTAAATAAAGGGCTTCTGATAAAGAATATCTAAATTTTTTATACTTAAGCTCACCAAACCTACTTTTATCATAAACGGATCTGGTTTTAGGACTATCCAAGGCAACTACAGAAAACTCCTCAAATTTTCCAACTATTTTATCCTTATCCATAAAAAAACAAAAGGAAAAATTATTTAAAAACCTTTCCTTAACAGAAAAATATGGAAATTACATTTTTGGGGACATCAGGCATGCAGCCAACAAAAGATAGGAACGCCTCTGCAATTTTAGTAAATCATAAAGAAGAAAATATTTTAATAGATTGTGGGGAAGGAACACAAAGACAATTTAGAAAAATAAACACAAGTCCAACAAAAATAACAAAAATTCTAATCTCGCACTGGCATGGGGATCATATTTTAGGCCTTCCTGGTTTAATTTTAACATTGGGCGCATCAGAATATTCCAAAACTCTAGAAGTTTATGGACCAAAAGGAACAAAAAAGTATATGAAAAATATATTCAAATTATTCATATTAAAAAATAGGATAAAAATAAAGATACATGAAATAACAAAGGAGGGAATTTTCTTAGAAACAAAAGATTTGATTATTTCAAATGTAAATTTAAATCATACCACTCCTTGTTTTGGATATTTAATAAAAGAAAAAGACAAAAGGAAAATGAAGATGTCTTATCTAAAAAAAGTTGGATTAACAAAAGATCCAATACTGGGAAAATTACAGAAAGGGAAAAATATCTCTTACAAAGGACATAAAATCTTAGTTAAAGACGCAACTACTTTGGTTCCAGGAAAAAAAGTGTCAATCATATTAGACACCTCCCCATCACAAAAAATAATTAAT